>CAYNFM010000018.1:14455-48638 GCA_964396415.1 uncultured Treponemataceae bacterium
AGTTAATATGGAGTATTATCGTATCTCTCTTAGGCGCGATAGCGTCTTTATCGCGAAAGAGAATAAGGGGGGATTCCTATGACGAAGGCATCGACGGCGAGCGCAGGCGCCGCGAGGAAATTCATCGGCTTGTCCAGGATGACCCACTCGGTTCTCGACGTGGCCCATCCGGCTGCAGGCGCCCTCCTGGTGCTCGGCGCCGCGCCGCGGGCTTCGATAGTCGTCCTCGGCCTGGTATCGGCCTTCTCGGGCTTCACCGCCGTATTCGCGCTCAACGACGTGATGGACTCGAAGGTGGACGCCGAGAAGATGGCCAAGTACCGGAAGGACTCGGAGGCCTTCGATATCGATTCCATCGGGACGAGGCACCCTGTCGCCCAGGGCAGCTTGAGCCGCCGCGCGGCGATGGGCTGGGTCTTGTTCTGGGGGCTCCTCGCCCTCGTGACGGCCTTCTTCCTCAAGCCCCTCTGCGCTATCCTCCTCGCCGCCGCCGTCGGCCTCGAGCTCCTCTATTGCGGGCTCCTTCGGGTCTCGCATTGGAAGTCCCTGCTCTCCGGCATCATGGTGGCCGTGGGAGGGCTCGCGGGAGTCTTCGCCGTCAGCTCGAGTCCTCCTCCTCTCGCCGTCGTTCTCTTCGCGCTGTGGGCCGCTTCCTGGGAAATCGGGGGACGGAACATACCGAACGACTGGAGCGATATAGAGGAGGACGTCAATCTCGGGATTAAGACCATGCCAATACGATACGGAAGGACGGTCTCGTCGCGGATCTCCGCTGCCTTCGCCACGGTCATCATTCTTTGCAGCTTCGCCTTTCCCTTCGTGGCGCCCATCAGGCTGGTTCCCGTCTACCTCGTTCTAGCCGCGGTCGCAGGGCTCTTCCTCCTCGTGCTTCCCGCTTTGCGCTGGCTGGGCGAGCAGAGCACGGAGTCGGCGATGGCCTATTTCAACAAGGCCTGCTTCTATCCGCTGGCTGTGTTCGCGGTTTTGGGAGTCTGCGTAGTTTTGTGAGCATGAGCCTTGCGAGATAGGGGCAAAAGGCTCGCTTATTTATAGGTAGTACTCAGGTACGCGTAAAGGTCCTTGACCTGCCCGCTCGTCAGCGAGTCGGCCCCGAAGGGAGGCATGCCTCCGGCCGAGCCGTCGGGCATGGTCGGGGCGCGGACGAAGCTCTCGAGAGCCGCGAGGCTCGCCAGGCGCTTTGAGCCCTTGATCGGCAGCTTGGGGTTTACGACGTTTTGACCGCCCGGATGGCAGGCCTCGCAGTTGTCCGAGAAAAGGCCCTTGCCGGCGGCGAAGCCGGCAGGAAGGGCCGCGGAAGGCATGGGCGAGGCCTGTTGAGCGGCCGACGCCGAGGATGCGGCCGGCGCCGCGGAGACGGCGCTTTGTCGAGTCGGGGAGGCGCCTCGAGCATAGATGAGGCCCGCCCCGAACCAGCCGAGGGCGATCACGCATAGAAACGAGCACGCGTAGATCGCTAGCATGGCCGCGCTACGCGACTTGCCCTTGCCGCCGAGGATTATGCCCAGGACGAGGAGGACGAGGAGGATGGTCGCGAGCGCCATTTTTATCCTTATCGCGGGGATGGGGGCGGCATGGTAGAAGTGAATCCAATCGAGGGCTCCGAAGAGAATCGACGGAACGGCGAATACGAGGGCGAGGATCGAGGCGTGGCGCGCGGTGAGGACGAGCTGCTTGCGCTTGAAGACGAGAGCGACGGCGAAGAAAACGAAGGCTCCGATTACGAGGCCTATCGGGATATGGACGATCGCGGGATGGAGGGGATCGGTAAAGCCGAGAGTTCCCAGGAACCCGTACAAGGCATCGATGGACGCTTTTGTGAAGTTGCGCATGCCCGCCTTCCTTTCTTATGGTCTATTCTATAACGGACCACGGGCGATTCTACCATAGCTCGCGGCCATTTTGACAGGAATGTATCGTTCCTCTATACTTGTTCTCCGGGGGATACCATATGGCCTTCATGGAGTGGGAAAGCGATTTCAGCGTCGGGATAGACGAGATCGACAAACAGCATCATCACCTCATAGATCTCATCAACCTGCTCTTCGACGCCATGAAAGCCAAGAAAAGCGGCGAGGTGATGGAAAGGCTCATAAAAGAGCTGATCGATTATACTCAAAGCCATTTCAAGACCGAAGAGGCGCTCTTCGTCAGATTCGCCTATCCCGAGGCGGCTGGCCATGTCGCAGAGCATGGGAATTTCATAGAAACCGTAGCGAAGTTCAATCGGGACTTCCTGGACAAGAAGATCGGCGTCTCGATCAAGATCCTGGATTTCCTGATGGACTGGCTCAAGAACCATATACTCGTCAAGGATAGGGCATATGGCCCCTTCCTGTCGGAAAAGATGAAGTATGGCTCATAGCAGGATCCCCTAGCCGATAGGCTTCGCAGTCCGGTGTCGGAAATTCCAGCGGAGGGCGAGCGAAAGTCCCGAAGAAGCCTTCTCGAGATCCTGACGTTCAGCGCCGAGGTCAGGAAGACCACGGCCACGATCAACCGGCTCTGCTCCAAACCCTTCGACGGGACGCGCCTTTTCCTCGACGGTCACGTCAGCGGGATCAAGAACCTCGTCTACGACAAGGCTATCGACATGGCCCTCCTCTATGGGGCGATCCGCTCCGCCGACAGGAACGGCCGACTCCTGGCCCTCGCCCGGATTCGGGACGAGGCTTACAATTACCAAGGGCTCGAGATGCCCTACAATACGCGCCGCATCCTGATCGCCCTCATGAAGGAGACCGTCAAGGCCAAGGGCGAGCTCGCGCGGCAGTACCGGTACATGGCGGCCTTCCGCCAGGCCCTCTCCGGCCGAGCCTACGTCGTCCGGACCATGCTCGACGAGCTGGGCCTGGCGGAGGTTCCCGAGGCGGCGGACGCCCGCTCCGACGGATGGGACGACCAAGTCTACGACAATGCCGGGCCGGGCCGGAAGAATCCTGCCCAGCTCGTCCTCGACGCCTATATCAAGGGGCTCTCGCGGCTCACGATCGTATACGAAGACTTCTTCGAGACGGCGGCCCTCGAGGAGGCGGTGGAGGCGGGCAGGATCATGGCCGTCCACGTCTCCCTCGGGCTCGAGTGCCTCGTGCAAACGAAGGAGAAGCGCCGCCTCTACCACGTTCTCCTCCTCGGCGGCTGCGCCACGCCGCGCGACCTCGCCGCCCTGTTGGAGACGCCGTCGGTAAAAAGCCTCCTGAAGCTCGTCCACGGCAACTACGCCGAATACGACAGACTCTACGCGGAGCTCATCCATCGATTCAACAAGCGTTCCCTCCCCGTCATCAACGAGGGTTTCGAGGGGACGGGGGGGGAGTTGAAGCGACTCTCCGTGGAGAGCCTCCGCGCCGAGGCCAAGGGCAAGTACCTGTTCCACGCCCACCTGGGCCAACTCCTCCATCGCCGCCTCGTCAAGCTCCGCGAGGCCAGGGCCGCCGTCGGGCTGCGCCCCGACGCCGTCGTCGGAGGCGAGGCGATAGACCGGCTCAAGGCGGCCGAGCTCCGCAAGCGCTTCTTCGACCCCCTGTACAGGGACATTCTCGCCGATGGGGAATTCGTCAAGGCCGACAAGCTCTACGCTGCCGTCGCCGAAGTCGAGGCGGAGCTCGGGCAGAGGAGGATCGGCGTCGCCTACGTCAGGCCGCTGGACGAAGAGCTCGGCGTTTCCGTGCGCCAGCTGATCGGGAGGGCTTCCGGCCTCGACGCCATAGAGATTTGGAGCAATCGAGCCAGGCAGGAAGGCTATGTCGACGAGACCCGCTTCCTCGAGGCGCTGCGCCGGGCCCTCAACGACGGGGACGCGAAGGCGGCGGCCGCGCTCATCGAAGGTCGAGGCATCGAGGGGCTGTCGCTCGAAGCGATAGCCGAGGCGGCCGAGCGCTGCAGGATCCGCCCGCTGGAACCCCGCATGGGGAGCCATTCGGACGGCTACAGCTTCATGGCTCCCGGAATGGGCTTCGCGCCGCGCGATGAATTGCGCAATTGGCGCGCGGTGCTCTGGACCAACAAGTCCTCGCCCATACCGGTCACGTTGCCCGGCTCCGGAGCGGGAAGGGCGCGTCGGGATGAGAGGATAATCATCCCCCTGGGAAAGGACAGGAGCGGGTCCCGCAGGCCGGCGGCGATCGCCAAGCCCGTAGCCCTGATCGCCCGCTGGGAAGACCTCAACTCGGGCCTCCGCGACGCCGCGCGGATGCTCGGCGGGGCCCTCCTCGCCCTCCTCGTCGCATATGCCCTCTCTATCCTCTCGGGCTTTCCCCCTTCCTTCGGCCTTTTCACGCTCGGAGCCTTCTTCGCGATCACCTACGGGCGCAATTTCGTCGTGGACGAGATCGCGCGGCACGGCTTGCATCCCACGCGGTGGCGCATCCCCTCCTTCGACGCCTCCAACGCGGCCAACTCGGTCTTCTTCGCCTTCATGTCGATCCCCCTCCTGCGCTTCGTCGAGCAGCTCCTGGATCGTTTCATATTCGACGATCCGGCGGCTTCGGCAGGACTCGGCGCCGGCGGAGGGGCCGACGATATCGTCTTTCGCCTCATCCGCTTCATTCCCCTCGCCCTGGTCAACGGCTTCTATATCTATGGGCACAACAGCCTCAGGGGCTTCACCCAGGCCGTGAAGCGCGCCAACTTCCTGCGCAGCGCCCCGGCCTTCCTCCTTGCCATCGGGCTCTCCTACCTCAATCCCTGGGGAGCGCTCGTCTCGGGCGTCGTCATCAATAAAATAGCCTCGGACATCATAGGAGGCTTCACCGAGGCCGGCTTCAAGATACTCGGGGAGTCCAGGCGGGCGAGGCAGTTGTACGCCGCCCTCCTCCCCGTCCTCGCGGGGAATGCCGCGACGAGCCGGGAGAAGTACGCTAGGCGCCTGGCCATCCTGGATATCCTCTATGTCTGGGGGAACAGCCCGCGGGGCAAGGACGCGCTCAGGAAGGCCATCGCGAGAGAGGAGGGCTCGGAGGCCATCTGGGCCGAGCTCGAGACTCCCGTGCACAGGTACGAGGCTTTCGTCCGCCTCATAACCGCAAAGACCGCCTGGCGCAAGCCGCAGAAGATCAAGCTGGAGTTCCTCCGCCTGGCGGCGGCCTTCAGCTACTGGCTCGAGCGGAACCGTCCCGCTTCGCGGCGAGACCGGGCACACGCCGACTAGGCTCGACCGCTCCTGGTCGGTGCGATGCCTTCATCCAGGCGCCCTTCTCCGTGAACCCTGACCCTGGGGCTCAAGATTCCTGCGCGGGCCCTATCCTGTCGGCCTTCGCGAGCTTGGGGAAGAGGCGGATCCACAGCCCGACCACGACGAGGGTACCGATCCCGCCGATCAGGACGGCGGGCACCGTACCGAACCATGCGGCCGTCAGGCCCGACTCGAATTCGCCCAACTGGTTCGAGGTGCCGATGAACATCGAGTTCACCGCGCTCACTCTGCCCCGCATCTCGTCGGGCGTCTGCAGCTGCACGAGCGACTGCCTTACCACCACGCTTATTACGTCCGAGGCGCCGAGGACGACCAGGGCGCAGAGCGAGAGGAGGAAGGATCGCGAGACCCCGAAGCAGATGGTCGCGACGCCGAACAGGGCCACGGCGAGGAACATCGTTCGTCCGACCCTGCGCCGGAGGGGCCTGCGCGCAAGGAAGAGCGATATGGCGAGGGCGCCCAGGGCCGGGGCGGCGCGCAGGAGTCCCAAGCCCACGGAGCCCGTGAATAGGATGTCCTTGGCGTAAACGGGAAGCAGGGCCGTGGCGCCGCCTAAGAGGACGGCGAACAGATCGAGAGAGATCGCGCCGAGAATGAGCTGCCTGTCTCGGATGAAGGCTATGCCGGCGAATACCGATTTGAGGGTGGCGCTTTCCCTCCTCGGCGGCTTCCGATCGACCCTGACGAGGGAGATGAGGATGCCGGCTCCGAGGTAGAGCGCGGCGGCGGCGGCGAATACGCTGGTCGGGCCGAGGGCGTAGAGGAAGCCTCCGAGGGCGGGCCCTACGATGGTCGCGGCCTGCATAGCCGAGGCCGACCAGGCGGCCGCGCGAGGGAAGGCTTCGGCGCTTACGAGGGCCGGCAGGAGGGATTGCATTGACGGCCCCTCGAAGGCGCGGGCGGCGCCGATCGCGGACACGATGACGAGGATGCTCCCTTTGTCGATCCTGCCCGCGAGGCAGGCCGCCGCGAGCAGCCCCGTACCCAGGGCCTCGACGGCCTGGCAGGTCCGGACGATGCCGCGACGGTCGTATCTGTCCGCCGCGTGCCCGACCGCCAGGGTCAGGGCGAACATGGGTAGGAATTGCGCGAGTCCGACGAGGCCGAGGTAGAAGGCGCTTCCGGTGAGCGCGTACATCTGCCAGCCCACCGCCACCGCCTGGATCTGGAAGGCGACGGTGGCCGCTATCCGGGCGAGGAGGAAGAAGGCCAGGGGACTCCGGCCGAAGAGCCTAGGCTCGCGGGCGGCGGCTGGGAATGACGGCTCTATCATGGAGGTGGACGTTTATATCATGTGGGCCCGGTTCTGGATAGCATTAGGGCGAGGCGGAACCCGAGGCCGCCTCGAAGAGTCGGCCGACCTGACAAAGCCGGCATCCGTATCGGCATCAATCCGAATCTCCTTCATCCGAGATCGAAGCCGGGACCGGCGCGGCCTCGGGCCGCGTGACGACTATGGCCTCGGGCGCCACGCCGAGCCGCAGCCTTTCGCCGAGACCGGGTATCCTGAGCGAAGGGTCGTTGAATCCGTCGACGGCGATCTCGCGGCCGCCCAGCGATACGATGAGCCGAATGATCGAGCCCAGGAGCTTGACCTTGACCACGCTTCCCTCGAGACGGTTCCCCCCCTCGCCCGAAGTCGCGTCGTCCACATAGAAGGACTCCGGCCGTATGCCGAGGCGCAGCTGGTCGCCCGCCTCGGCCTCGAGCCTCCTCCCGACGCTCAAGGCTTGGCCTTCGACCTCGAGCGTGCCGGCGGAGGGATCGACGGCCGTCGCGGGAAGCACGTTGAGAGTCCCGATGAAAGTGGCCACGTAGGGCGTAGCGGGCCGATTGTAGATCTCGAAGGGCGCGCCGATCTGCTCGATGAGGCCGTCCTTCATGACCGCGACCCTGTCGGATATCGAGAGGGCCTCCTCCTGGTCGTGGGTCACGTAGATCGTCGTGATGCCGAGCTCGCGCTGGATGTCCCGGATGTCGTCCCTCAGCTTGACCCTGATCTTCGCGTCGAGGGCCGAGAGGGGCTCGTCGAGGAGGAGGGCCCTGGGCTCGATGGCTATGGCGCGGGCGAGGGCGACGCGCTGCTGCTGGCCGCCGGAGAGCTGATGGGGATAGCGGGCGGCGAATTCGGCCATGTGGATGAGTTCGAGCATCTCGTCCACCCGGGCCTCGGCCTCGCGGCCCCTGCTTCCCGCGATCCTGAGGCCGAAGGCGATATTTCGCCTCACCGTCATGTTGGGGAAGAGGGCGTAGTTCTGGAACACCATCCCGAGATTGCGCCTGTTGGGCTGAACCCTGGATATGTCCTCGCCGTCGATGTGGATGCTCCCCGCCGTTGGCGTCTCGAATCCGGCTATCATCCGCAGAGTCGTCGTCTTGCCGCAGCCCGAGCCGCCGAGGAAGGAGAGGAACTCGCCCTTCTCGACGCTCAAGGAGAGGCCCTTGACGACCTCGTGGCGACCGAAGCTCTTTACCAATCCCCTCAGTTCGATGAAGGCCATGTCGACTCCTGTGTCAATGGGCGCCCGCGCCGATGCCGGGGCCCTTGTCCCTGCCGGTCCTGGTCAGTCCCGGCCGGGTCAGCGCCTGAATGATGCCGATGGAGCCCCAGGTGAGGGCGAAGCTCAGGATGGCGAGGGCCGCCGGTTCGTAGGCGCGATTACGGCCCATGAGGGCCATATAGGGCCCGAAGGCCGGCCAGGCCAGCAGGACAGCGAGGGTGAGCTCGCCGATGACTATGGCCAGGGTGAGGAAGGCCGCCGAGAGAAGGGCCGTGCTCAGATTGGGCAGGACCACGCGGAAGAGGAGGCTCGTCCATCCCGCGCCCAGGCTCTGCGCGGCCTCCGAAAGGCCGCGCAGGTCCATCGCGCGCAGTCCGGCATCCACCGCGCGGTAGATGTACGGGAAGGAGATTATCACGTATCCCGCCACGAGGAGGGCGGGGCTCGACACGAGGGCGAGGGGCGGGCGCGAGTAGCTCTTTATGAGTCCGAAGGCCAGGATGATGGGCGGTATCGCGAAGGGCAGGAGGGTGAACATGTCGAAGAGAGGCTTGGCCTTCGGTATCTTGAGCTGTATCCAGATGGCGGTCGGAACGATGAGGGCGAGTCCGACGACGACCGTAAGGACGCCCATCTCGAGCGAGAAGCCGAAGGTCTTGAGGAAGTCGGGATCCGCGAAGACGTTATGGTAGGCCACGAAGGAGAGCACGCCTTTCTTGCCGCGCAGCGAGAATAGGAAGGTGGCGACCAGAGGCAGGAAGAAATAGACGATTCCGATGGAGAGCCAAAGCCAGGAGAGACGTGTGCCTTTCTTCATTTGACCCACCTCGAGCTTATTCTCTGTAGCCAGGTATAGGCGAAGATGCTTATCGCCATGACGATGACCATCCCGAAGGCGAGGGCGTAGCCCAGGTTCGCATCGTGGAGGACGTTGCCGCGTATCTGCGCTCCTATGAGGATGGGCACGATGTCGATGAGGCCGCCGGTCAGCGCGTAGGCGGTGGCGTAGGCTCCGAAGGCGTTGCCGAAGAGGAGTATGAAGGCCGCGAGCAGGGAAGGCATGAGGACGGGAATGCCGACCTTGAGCCAATACTGGACGCTCGAGGCTCCGAGACTCTCGGAAGCCTCTCTCCATTCTTTCTTCATGCCGTCGAGGGCGGGAGCGATTATCAGGATCATGAGCGGAATCTGGAAATAGGTGTAGGTGAGCGTGAGGCCCCAGAAACTGTAGAGATTGAAGCCCTTGTCGTAGAGCTCCAAGCCGAAGAGAGTCCGCAGGAGGACGGTGACGAAGCCGACCCTGCCGAGGGTCGCGATGAAGGCGAAGGCCAGGGGCACGCCGGCGAAATTGGAGGCGACGCCCGAGAAGGTCGTCATGAAGGAGCGAAGCGGCTTGGGAAGGCCGCCGAGGGAGATCGCATAGGCGACGAGGAAGCCGAGAAGCCCGCCCAGGACGGCCGTCGTCGCGCTCACCTTGATGGTGACGCCGTAGGAGCCGAGGATGCTCGGCGTGAGGAGGTGGGCGAAGTTCGACAAGGTGAAGTCGCCGGCGGCGTTCTGGAAGGAGCCGATGACGATGGAGCTCGCGGGTACGATCATGAAGAGGAAGGCGAAGGCGAAAAACGGAAGCAAGCCGGCCCAGGGTCGGATCCGACGGAGCCAGGTCCGCGAATCGGCGGCCGGAGAGGCCGGGGCGACGACGCGCGGCCCCGGGGCGGCGGCGGGGATCCGTTCATCCGCGTATCCCCGCCGGCGCGCCGGGGCCGCCCCGCCCCGCCCTGATCGAGCGGTCACCGCCTCTCCTACTTCTTCTGTATGTTCGCGCCTACGATGCCGTCCCAGTTATCCGCGACCGCCTTGCCGGCGGCTACCTGCTGATCGAGGGTCGGGAATACCGCGTCGGCGTACGCGGCCGCGGGCGGGAGCTTCGCCGCCAGGTCGGCGGGTATGACTCCCCTCTTGGCCATGTCGTTGAAGCGGACCGGGTGACCATAGCCCTTGAGCCAGAGGAGCTGGCCGGCGTCAGAATAGAGGTATTCCATCCAGAGCTTGGCGGCGTTGGGATGGGGGGCATAGGCGCTGATGGCCTGAATGTAGACTCCCGCGACGACGCCGGTCGCCGGCACCACGACCTGGATGCTCGGGTTGCCGTTGAGCGTGTCGCGATTGGCGAGGGCGTTATAGTCCCATTCGATCGTGATCGGAGTCTCGCCGGAGGCGAGCGTGCCCGTCACCGCGATGAGGGGAACGAGGTTGCCGATCTTGTTCATCTTGGCGAAGTACTGGAGGCCGGGCCCCAGTTCGTTGACGCCGCCGCCGTTGGCGATGGAGGCCGCGAGCACGGTCAGGAAGGCCTGATTGGATATCCTGGGGTCGCCCGCCAAGGCGAATTGGCCCTTGTACTCCGGCTTGAGGAGGTCGGCCCAATCCTTGGGCAGGTCCTTCACGATGTCGGTATTGACTTCGAAGGCGAGGGCGCCGTAATAGTCGCCGTACCAGTAGCCGTCCTTGTCCTTGACGCTGGCCGGTATGCTGTTCCAGGTCGAGACCTTGTAGGGCGCCAGGAGTCCGCTCGCCACCGCGTCGGGGCCGAACTTGAGTCCGACGTCGATGACGTCGGGGGCCTGCGGCCCTTTGTTGCCTTCGTTGGCCTTGATAGCCTCTAGCTCCTCGGCCGATGAGCCGTCCGGATTGAGCTCGTTGACCTTGATGCCGTACTTGGCGGAGAAGGTCGAGATCATCTCGCCGTAGTTCACCCAATTGTGGGGCAGGGCGATGACGGTGAGCTGGCCCTCGCTCTGCGCGGCAGACACGAGGGCTTTGGGGGCGTCCTGCCCGAAGGCGAAGACGGCGGCGAGAGATAGGGCGGCGAGGAAGAGGATCGCTCGTTTCATAATGCCTCCTTAAGAAAAAACCCGGATATTTGAAGACTAAAACCGATTATAAGGCCGGAAGATTAAGATAGAAACACGAATCGGTTAAAAGCGCGTTTGCCGAAGGCCTAGCGCAGTGTTCGCCGAAGGCCTAGCGCAGCGTAATGATCGCCTTGCGGACGAGCGCCTTCAATACCTGCACTTTATAGCCGTTGCGCTCCAAGGGGTAGGTCCCCCGCGCGGCGAGGGAGCCGGCGGCCTCGGCCGTCTCCTCGTCGAGTTCCCTGCCCACGATGAATTCCTCGACCAGCCTCGCGCGAAGCGGCACCGGGGCGACCGCGCCGAAGACGATGCTCGCGCGCTTTACGCGGCCGCCGTCGAGGAGGAAGGCAGCGGCCACGCTCAGCACCGGAAAGTCGATGGCGTTCCTTGCCCTGAACTTATGGAAGGAAAAGGAGCTGCCCGGTTCCGGGGCCGGCAGATCGATCTCGGTCACCAGCTCGCCGGCTTCGAGGACCGTCGTGCCGAAGGGCCGCGCCGCGAAGAAGTCCTCCGCCGCGATGGATCGCCGGTTGGTCCGTATGAAGGCCCCGAGCGCCACCAAGGCCGGGGCCATATCGGAGGCATTGACGGCGACGCATCCGCAATCCAGGCATCTCTGCGCCTCGCTCTCGATCTGCGTCCTCTCGATCGTCGCGACATCTTCTATCGAGATGCCGCGTCGGGAGGCGGCGAGGGCGGGTATGAATACTCGCTTGGAGCCTCGAAGGGAGTCCTGCCGTACGGGACGGAGTTCCCCGTCGAGCCGGCCCGGTTCGGAGACCGCCGGGGCCGGAGACGAGCGACGACGCTCTCCCGCGTCGGAAAGGCCCGAGTCGATGGCCGCGGCCGCCCGGCGTCCGGCCGCGAGAGCACCCACGACGGAAGCCGGGCCGGTCGTCGCGTCGCCTCCGGCGAATACGCCCGCGAGACTCGTCGCCTGGGTTTTCCCGTCCGCGACGATGAGGCCCCGCTCGATCTTCAGCGCCTTTTCCGCGTAGGAAAGCTCGGCGCCCTGGCCGATGGCGAGGAGAATCCGGTCGGCCTCGAAGGCGGCGGTCTGCGCGGGATCGAAGCTCGGACCGAATCGGCCCTTCGCGTCGAAGACCGAGGTGCAGCGAACGAGCTCCAACCCGACCGCCGCCCCTCCTCGACGAATCAGGGCCCGCGGGCCCCACGAGGGCAGGAGCCTCACGCCTTCATTCAGGGCATCCTCGAGGTCCTCGGGGAAGGCGGGCATGATATCGCGCGCCTCGAGACAGGCCATCGTCACTTCCTCGGCGCCCAGACGCAGGGCGGATATCGCGACGTCGACCGCTACGTTCCCGCCGCCTATCACCAGAACCTTCCTGCCCGGAGCCTCTCGCCCGCCTTTTTGGATGCCGATGAGGAAGTCCAGCCCCATCCCGAGGATGGAGGAGCCGGGGAGCTCGGCGCCCGCTATCGGAATCGTCTTTTGCGTCCAGGCGCCGGTCGCGAGGAAGACCCTGTCGAAACGGACTCGCAGCTCGCCGAGCGATCCGGCCTTTCCGCCCAGGTCCGCCTCCGGCTCGAAGGCAATGCCCATGCGCTCGTAGGCCCGGATGAGCCTGGCCACTACGTCTTTCGGAAGGCGGTAGGCGGGTATGCCATAGGCGAGCATTCCGCCGGCCGCGGGCATTCTCTCCAAAACCCGGACTTCGTGGCCCGACCGTCTCAGGTAATAGGCCGCGGCGAGCCCGGCCGGTCCCGAGCCGACGACGGCCACGCTTTTCCCCGACAGCCGTTCCGGCGGAGGCATCAGGCGATCGGCGTTCTCGAGAATGTAGTCGCCCAGGCTCCTCTCGATCGCGCGCACCGATACCGGACCGTCCATCTCTCCGCGGTTGCAGGCCTTCTCGCAATAGTGCGGGCAGACCCGTCCCGTGATAGCCGGCATCGGATTGCTCTGAAGGAGGATCCTCGCGGCCCCATCCGGGTCGCCGGCCCTGATGCGCTCGAGGTAGCGGGGAATGTCTACGTTGCCTGGGCAGTCCGACCGGCAGGCCGGCATCCCCATCTGCGCGGCGCCGAATATCGAATGATAGCGGTTCTCGCCGACTATCGCGTTGCATTTCGCGCCGCCCTTGCGCAGGCACCTGAAGCGGTCGTCAGGGTTGCGGTAGTACCAGCAGCGCGGCTCCTGGCAGATGTTTCCGCCCAAGGTACCCATGTTCCTGATCTGGGGCGAGGCGACCGCTCGGGCGGCTTCGGCGACCAGGGGATAGGTCGAGCGCAGGACCGGGCTTTTCGCGATGTCGGCGAGGGAAGCGAGAGCGCCTATCCGGGCTCCCCTCTCGTCCGCGCCGATGAAGTCGAGGCCGGGGATGCCCTTCAGGTCGACGAGGCGCTTCGGATAGGAGGGGTGAACCCTGTCCTTGAGGAGGCCGAGGAGGTCCGTCCCCCCGGCGACGACGAGGGTCTCGCCTTCGGACGAAGCCGCCGGGGTCTCGGCGAGGCTCGAGGCCTCTTCCAGGGAGGAGGCGCGGATATGCTCGAAGTTTCCTAATGTCATGGCGCGTACTCAAGCCTTTCCGAGCGCGCGAAGCACTTTTTCCGGCGTCGCAGGGATCTCGTCGACCCGCGCCCCGATGGCGTTGTAGATGGCGTTCAGGATAGCGCGGGGCGTGCAGGTCACCGTGCCTTCGCCGATGCCGCAGGCCCCGTACTCCCCGCCTCCCTTCCATACCTCGAGAAGCACCGGCTCGATGTCCGGCATGTCCGCCATGGTCGGGATATGGTAGTCGATCCAGTTGAAGTTGAGGGGGACGCCGGTGGCTGGATCGTAGATCACCTCCTCGGTCAGCGCCTCTCCCAAGCCGATGCATTGGCCTCCCACCTGCTGCGCCTCGGCGCCCGAGGCGTACATGACGGTGCCGCAGTCGTTGATCACCACCAGCTTGAGGGTCTCGACGCGGCCCGTGCTCGTGTCCACCTCGACCTCGGCGAAGTTGGCGAAGTAGGGCACTCCCGTCTTCTCGGCGAGGGGAGGGCGGCTCATGAACACCGTGATCGGCGCCAGGTCGCCGGAGAGGAGAATCTCCTTCACCTTCATCCCGTCCCCGGGCGAGGCGGACGGGAAGACCCGGCCCTCGGCTATCTCGAGCCCTTCGGGGCTCGCGCCGATGACCGGGGCGGCTATTTCGCGGATCCTGTCCTTGAGCTCGCGGGCCGCCTGCGCCATCAGCTCCGATTGGAGGTAGGAAACCGCGCTGTCGGTCTGGACGCAGTCCTTCATGCCGTCGTCGGAATCGACGGTCGGGGTCCAGTGTATGTCCTCGACTCCGATGCCGAGAAATCCCAAGGCCTCGGCGCAACCGAGGACATTGCATGTGTTGGAGCCGTTCCCCGTCTCGACCGAGGGGGCTTTGAGCATCACCGTGCAGTCGGGATTGAGGGTTATGGCTACCTGCACCTTGCCGCGGCGGGTCTCCTGCCACTCGGCATGCCAGGCGGGATGGCAGGAAAATCCCACTCCCCGTTTTTTCACTCCCTCGTACGCGGGGCCCTGGCCGGGCAGGTGGCGCTTCTCCTTCCAGCCGATCCGGCCGGCGCCCTCCGCCAGGACGCGCTCGAGGCTCCGGTCGGGGAGGCTCTCCCACTCGTGGCCGAAATTCTTCACGCAGAGGTCGACAGGGTCCATGCCCAGCCTCTCGGCGGCGAGGTCTATCATGAGGCCGAAGACGAGATTGAACTGCGAGTTGCCGACGCCGCGCATCATGCAGGCGGGGAGCTTGTTCGTGTACACGCCATGCGACTCGAAGCGTACGTCGGCGACGTGGGCGAGGGCGACCTCGGTGATCTCCTTGGGGGCGTACTTGAGCGCGAACATCGTATGGTCGGCATAGGCGCCGGCGTTCCCGATGGACTTGTAATGCATCGCCGTGATGGTCCCGTCCCTGCGGATCCCGACCTTTCCGTCGTAGATCGCCGGTTGGCGCGAGTCGTGGAAACTCTCGCGCCTGCTGTGCCGGAACTTGACGGGCCGGCCCGATTTCCTGGCGAGCAGGGCCGTGAAGAGGAAGAAGGGCTGATCTCCGGTGTCGCCGCGGCCGAACTGGCCGCCGACGTAGGAGCTCACGGCGCGCACCTTGTGGAGCGGCAGGTCGAGCATCTGGCTGACGTGCATGCGCGTCTGGTCCGTAGCGTAGGAATTGGACCAGACGGTCAGGCCCTCGCCCTTCCATTCGACGAGACAGCACCAGTTGTCGAGGGAGTTCTGTGTCGCGTTGTGATAGACCGCCCGGCCCTCGACCACCAGGTCGGCCCGCTTGAAGCCCTCGTCCACGTCGCCTTTGTCGACGAAGACGTCGCCGCCGCCGAAAGGATCGGCGGGAAAGACGTTGTCGGAGGATATTTCGGGATGGACGAGGGGAGCGCCGGGCTCCATCGCCGCCATCGGGTCCAGGACGAAGGGCAGGATCTCCCAATCGACCTTTACGAGCCTCAGGGCCTCCTCGGCTATCCGCTCGCTCTCCGCGGCGATTGCCACGCCGACCTCGTCGCCCACCCAGCAGGCGTAGCTCCCGAGGACGCAACGATCGCGGAAGGTCCCCCACATCATCTTGCGATAGCTGACCGTGTCGACCCCGTCGGTCCACCCGGCGTTGGTCTTCTTGAGCGCCGCGACCTCGGGATCGTCATAGCGGAGGATCGCCTTCACGCCCGGCAGCCTTTCGGCCTCCGACGAGTCCAGGCCGAGGATGCGGGCGTGCGGATAGGGGCTGCGCAGGACCTTGGCGTAGAGCAGGCCGGGGAAGTCGCGCGCGTTCGCGAGGTCGTCGGCGTAGAGGGCGACGCCTCTCGCCTTGTCGCGGCCGTCTATCTTGGGCCGATACTTGCCGAGGAAGGCTCGCTCGACGCGAGGGGCGAAGGGCGCCCTCACGGAGATCCCGCCTTCGCCGCGAGTCGCGCGCGCTCCGCCGTCGTCTCGGCGGCATGGAGGACGGCCTGGGCTATGGCCGCGTAGCAGCCGCAGCGGCAGATGTTGCCGGAGAGAGCTTCCTTGATCTCGGCCATGGTGGGACGGGGATTCTCGTCGAGGAGGGCGCGGGCGGTCATCACGAAGCCGGGGGTGCAGAAGCCGCATTGCAGCGCCGTGCCGTAGCCCGGCTCGCACTGAGCGGCGAAGGCCTCGACGACGGGGTCGTCGTCGGGCAGGCCTTCGATGGTGAGGATATCGTGTCCCTCGGCCTCTACCGCGAGGAGCATGCAGGAGAGCACGGCCTTCCCGTCCCTGAGCACCGTGCAGGCCCCGCAGGCGCCCTCGTCGCAGGATACCTTGAGCCCGGTGAGGCCCAGCTTCTCGCGCAAGAGGTAGGCCAAGGTGGCGGAAGCGGCGAGATCCTTTCCCAGGGCGAATTCGCGCCAGAGGCCGTTGATTCGGATCCGAATAATCCGGGATTGGGCGGAGGCGCTCTCGTTGCCTGGCATGGTTTCGCCAGACTAGCATCGAGCAGGTACGGCGTCAATCGCGACGAGACGAAGGCTTGAGGGCTGCGTCGCGGCGAAGTATAATGACGTAATTCCGGAACGGAGGCAGCGTCCTGTCGGCAATAAAGGTCTTGCAGAATTCCGTCGAGCGAGTCTTTTTCAAGGGGAAAAGCTCGAAGTTGAGCGAGGCCTCGGTCTATATCCTCGTCAATCTTTTCCTGATGATCGTCGTTTTCGATCTCCTCCTCAACAATCTGGCCTACGACTGGGTCGGGACCCTCTATCCCAAGGGCTTCCACCTCAACACGGCCCTGGACGACATCATCCCCTTCCGGCCCGAATGGGCGATCTTCTACCTATACTTGTTCTATTGGGCGACGGAAGCCACGATGCTGTATTTCGCCCTCTTCGACTATAAGCGAGGCTACGCCCTCGCCTGGTGCTTCGTCCTCATCAACCTCATCGCCGACCTCGTATACTTGGTCTTCCCGGTGACCACGGATATCTACAGGGCCCGAATCGCCGCCCATCCGATAATCGGGAACAGATTCGCGGACGCGATCTACGCATACTACGCCAAGGATACTTCCTTCGACTGTTTCCCGAGCCTGCATGCGGCCATCTCGGTCATTGTTTTTTACGCCTGGTACCGATACGCGAGGATAAAGAGGAACGCCCTCGCGATAGGCATCTCGATCCTCGCGTTCATGATCGCGGCAGGCACCGTGCTTTCGACCCTCTTCGTCAAGCAGCATTACATCGCCGATGAGATAGCCGGGATAGCCCTAGCCTGGGTCGTCGGGAAGGTCGTCTACGACAGATCGAAGGAGCGAGATCCGGACCGCAAGGCCGCCGCTGCGGCTACTTCGCCTTGATGCGACGATCCGCTTGGCTCTTTCCGTCTCGCGGGCCGACGTTTTCATATCGCGCGAATTCGCATATAATAAAAGGGATATGATAACCGACTTCCAGATATTGGGAATCGAAGAAACCTCTGACTCGCAAGCGATCAAGCGAGCATATAGGAAAAGAGCCAAAGAGACGCATCCCGACTACTCTTCGGAAGAAGATAGCCTAAGAAATCATCTTCTCTTCATTCAGATAAACCAAGCCTATAATCGTCTCTCGAAGCGCGTCGGGAATAGTGTCCCTCAAGCTCGCCGAGCGCCGGAAGTCGATCCGAGCGCCAAGTCTCTGCAAAAGCACCAAGACCCTGCCTATGTTTTCTATAGGACCGCAATGAGCTTTTACATGAAGATTCATCCATCGCAGTGGAATCCCCACATGAATCAGTTTGATGGCGGTGTCCCTCCAATGGACGCGGAAGAGCGTCAGGAAAGGAAAAACAAGGTATTGGAGCTCATCAAGCTATTCCCGAGAGCGTATTACTATTTTAGCATGGCCGTTCATGAGTTTCCCGATAGTCCTTGGACTGCCGATTCTTTGGAAAAGATGAAGAAGATCGAAGACCGGACAAGGATCTATGTCAAGATTTTGGAATCGTTCAACGCTTGGCCGAACGTCGCGTACGAAAAGGCGAATAGGCTCGAAAACATCATCAAAAGGACTAATAAGCTACGAGAAGCCGAAGGCTCTCGCTTGAAATGGCCGGAATAGGCTCAGCCCGGGAGGCGAGAAGATGAATAGATACGTCCCAATCATGCTTTCGCTTCTCGCGCTCGGCTCCCTGTCCTGGGCCGATGGCCTCTCCGTCCGTCCGGTCCCCGATCTCTCCAAAAGCTTTATCATGGGCGCCGATGTCTCGATGCTCGACCAGCTCGAAAAGTCGGGGGCGGCCTTCTCCGATGAGAAGGGAAAGGCGGGGGACTGCCTCGCGATCTTGAAATCGGGCGGAATCAACTGGATCCGGCTTAGGATATGGAACGACCCCGTCAACCGCGAGGACCTAGTCGACGGCAGCCGGGTCATTTCCAAGGCGGGCGATCCCGTCGGCGGCGGGAACGACGATCTCGCGGCCTACCTGCGCATCGCCAAGCGCGCCAAGAAGCTGGGCCTCAAGGTACTCGCCGATTTCCATTACAGCGATTTTTGGGCGGACCCGAGCAAGCAAGCCATGCCCTATGCCTGGAAGGCCTTGACTCTCGATGAACTGAAAAAAGCGATCTACGACTATACGAGCTCCTGCCTCAAGTCGATGCGGGCCGCGGGTGCGGCGCCCGACATGGTCCAGGTCGGGAACGAGATCGACGGGGGCTTCCTCTGGCCTCTCGGCAAGGTTTGGCAATCTTCCGCCGACGAGGTCGTCGGGGGCGAGGACGGCTTCGCCGCCCTGCTCGAGGAAGCGATTCGCGCCGTCCGCGACGGCGATCCGGCCAGGGCGAATCCCGCGAGGCGAATCAAAGTCATGATCCACGCTTCCAACGGAGGGGACAACGCGCTCTTCAGGAAGGTGTTCGATCCCCTGGTCCAGCGTGGCCTGGACTTCGACGTCATCGGCCTGTCCTTCTATCCCTATTGGCACGGCAAGATTTCCGATCTCGCGGCCAACATGGCCGACCTGGCATCGCGATACGGCAAGGAGCTCGTAGTGGCCGAGACCGCCTACGCATGGACCCTCGAGCCGGGCGACTCCCTCCCCAACAGCTTCGGGCCCGGCTCAGACAAGCTCGGCGGCTACAAGGCGAGCGTGCAGGGTCAGGCGACCGCGTTGGGCGACGTCATCGCCGCGGTGGCGGGGACCCCCGGCGCCAAGGGCATCGGCGTTTTTTATTGGGAGCCCGATTGGATACCGGTCAAGGGCGCCGGCTGGAGAACGGGAGACGGGAACGCATGGGAGAATCAGGCCCTCTTCGATTACAAGGGCAAGGCCCTTCCCTCCCTCGACGTATTCAGGCTGGCGAGGGCGAAAGGCGAGGTCCCGGATCTGTCCATCGTCTCGGTCGACGACGTCCAGGTCAAGGTCGCGACCGGCGCCCTGCTCGAGCTGCCCGAATCGACCATCGCGACCTACTCGGACGATTCCTATCGCTCCGTCCAGGTGCACTGGGACTTGCCCGATCCCGAGGCCCTGAAGACCGTCGGCAAGCTCGAGGTGAAGGGTTCGGTGCCGGGTTACGGCGGAGCGGTGATCGCGTCCGTCGACGTCGTGGTCGACGTCAACCTCATCGCCGACTCGAGCTTCGAATCCGGCCGACTGGCTCCCGAGTGGGTCCTCAGCGGAGAAGGCGTGAAGGCGGCGGCCCCGGTGGAGAAGAATCCCGGCAACGCGCATACGGGCAATTACTCATTCAAGTATTGGCTCGACAAGCCTTTCCAGTTCACGCTGAGCAGGCGCTTCACCGGCCTCAAGGACGGGAAGTATAGGCTCGGGGTCTGGGTCGCCGGCGGCGGAGGCGAAAAGAGCTTCAAGTTGTTCGCGAGGAATTATGGCGGACCGGAGCTGTCCGCGGACATAGTCGATACCGGCTGGCAAAAATGGAGGCTCTACGAGATCAAGGGCATCCCCGTGAGCGGCGGCGCCTGCGAGATAGGATTGTCGATAGAAGGCAACGCGGGCAACTGGGGCAACGCGGACGATTTCGAATTCCTGCGGGAGGCCGACTGAAGCGCGGCGCCGCCTGTCGGCGAAAGGGAGAGGAATGGCGATTCTTTCCTTCGCCTTTACTCGGGATTCGATCGTGCATATATTCGGTCAATAATGCCGAGCGTCCTTTCTTTGCAACATCGGATCAAGGAACCTTCCGTCCCGACCAAGGCTTCGCCGCCCCTGCTGCTCCTCCTTCACGGCCTCGGCGGCGACGAGGGTTCCCTCTTCTTCCTGGCATCCAAGCTCGATCCCCGATTCTTCTTCGTGAGCGTGAGGGCGCCCTACGAGCTGGGAGAGTCCTCGTACGCCTGGTTTCACGTCGAGTTCGCCCCTACCGGCGCGGCGATCCGCTCGGACGAGGCCGAGAGCAGCCGGGTCCTCCTCCTCGGCTTCATCGACGAGCTCGCGCAGGCCTATGGCACCGATCCCCGACGCGTCTATCTCCTGGGCTTCAGCCAGGGCGCGATGGTGAGCCTCGGCGCCGCCCTCAGCTGTCCCGAGAAGGTGGCCGGCCTCGTCGCGGCGAGCGGGAGGATCCTCCCGGAGCTGCTGCCCGGCATGGCCTCTCCGGACCGGCTCGAGGGGCTGCCGATATTCGTCAGTCATGGGATCAGGGATGAGGTCGTGCCGATTCACCATGGCAGGGCGATACGCGATCGCCTGGCTCGGAGCCCCGTGGACCTCTCGTATCGCGAGTACGACATGAAGCACGAGATCAGGCAGGAATGCATAGCGGACATGTCGGCGTGGCTGAGCTCCCGCCTGGGAAAGGACGAAGCGAATGAATGAGACGGGCCCCATCGCGCTCGAGCCGGCCGCGAGGAAGGATCTGGGAGCCTGCGTCGACATCCTGATGGATTCGATCCTCGGCGAGATGTATTTCACGAGGGATATCGCCGAGCCGATCCTGTCCGAGGCGATCGGGAAGAAGGAGCTCACCGTGGCTCGGGCGAAGTCGGGCGAAGTCCTGGGCTTCCACAGGCTCGTCCTCGACGGCGTGTTCCTCGTCTTCGCCTACATCCACCTGATCGCGGTAAAGAACGGCAATCGGGGGCTCGGGATCGGAACGAGGCTCCTCGAGGACGCCGAGAGGAAGATCTCGAGAGAGCGCGGCTATCCCGACATCAAGAAATCCTTCCTCCTCGTGGGCAAGGGCAACGGGCGTGCGAAGCGCTTCTACGAGGGCAAGGGCTACCGGCGAGTATGCACCCTGGAGGACCTCTTCGCGAAGGGCGACACCGAATTCCTGATGATGAAGGACCTGGGATCGGGACGCTAGCTCGCCACCCAATAGCGGAGGACGATGTAGACGACCATGGCGCCGGTCACCGCCAGGGTCATCGCTCGCACGAAGCCCGTTCCGCGCTCGAGCACCATCCGGCTGCCCGCCCAGGCGCCCGCCGCCTCGGCCGCGCCCATGGCCATCCCCAGGGGCGCGATGACAGCTCCGGCGGAGAGGAAGACCGCGAGGGCGACGATATTGCTCGTGAAGTTGACCACCTTGGTATGGGCGGTCGCCCCGCGCAGGTCGAGCCCGGCGAGGCCGACGAGAGCCATCGCCCAGAAAGTGCCCGTCCCCGGCCCGAAGAAGCCGTCGTAGAACCCGAGGGTCAGGCCGGCTACGACCCAGAAGGGAAGCCAGCCGACCTTCTGCTTCCCGGCGCTGAGGCCGAAGCGGGGCCTGAGGGCGAGGAATGCCAGTATTCCGACGAGGAGTATCGGGATGAGGAGTCGAAGCGGTCCCGAGCCGATGGAACCCACGGCGAGGGCTCCGAGGCCGGCTCCGGCCGCCGTGGCGACGATGCCGGGGATCAGGTCGCGGATGCGGACGATGCCGGCCGCCCGGAATCGGAGCGAGGCTGTCAGGCTGCCGAAGCTGGACTGGAGCTTGTTCGTGCCGAGGGCGAGATGGGGCGGCAGTCCGACCGCGAGGAGGGCGGGCAGCGTTATCATGCCGCCCCCTCCGGCGATGCTGTCGACGAAGCCGGCCGCGCCCCCGGCGAGGACGAGGAGGGCGAATCCGAGGGACGATAGCTCGTGGTGCATCGGTCGATTGTAGCGATGGACCTTCGATTGCGGAATATGGTAGGTTCCTCGAGTTCCTTTGCGAGGTGGAAGCAGTGAAGCGCACGATCGAATACAAGTGGATAGCCCTGAGCGTGACGACTATCGGAGCCCTGATGTCGGCCATCGACGGCACCATCGTCGTCCTCGCCCTGCCGCAGATGATGGAGAGGCTTCACGCGAATCTCGTCGAGATGATCTGGGTCATCATGGCCTATATCCTGATCAGCACCGTCCTCCTCCTCACCTTCGGGCGCATCGCGGACATGTTCGGCCGGACCAAGCTCTACAACCTGGGCTTCGTCGTATTCACCGTCGGCTCGGCCCTCTGCGGCATTTCGCGGAGCGCGACTCAGCTCATCTTGTCCCGACTGGTTCAGGGCTCGGGCGCCGCCCTCATGATGGTCAACAGCACGGCCATAATCACCGAAGTCTTCCCCCCCGACGAGCGGGGGCGCGCCCTGGGCATCAACGGCATCACCTGGGCCTTGGGCGGCATCGCGGGCCCGCTCCTCGGCGGCCTCATCCTGTCCCTGGCGAGCTGGCGCTGGATCTTCTATATAAACGTCCCCATAGGGATACTCGGGAGCCTTTGGGGCTATATCGCCCTCAAGGACCTGTCGACGCGCAACCGCCGCGAGAGCTTCGACGCGCGGGGCGCGGCCACCTTCAGCCTCGGCCTCGTCGCCCTCCTCTTCGCCCTCACCCTCGGCATAGGGCTCGGCTGGACATCCTGGCCCATACTGTCCCTCTTCGCCCTCTTCGCGGCCATGCTCGCGGCCTTCTTCGCCTGGGAGAGGCGCGCCGCCGCCCCGGTCCTCGACCTCTCCCTCTTCGGCAACCGCATCTTCAGCTTCTCGGTCATCGCGGCGATGCTCCAATCCCTCGCGATGTTCGCGGTCAATTTCCTGATCATCTTCTACCTCCAGGCCGTCAGGGGCTACGATCCGCTCACCGCGGCGCTGCTCCTCATTCCCCTGTCCGCCGTATCGGCGGTCGTGGGCCCCCTGAGCGGAATCATCTCGGACCGCATCGGCGCGCGCGTTCCCGCGACGGCGGGCCTCGTGTTCCAGGGCGCCGCCCTGCTCTGGTTCATCGCCGCGCTCTCCCCGACCACTTCCTACTTCGCGATCGCCTCCGGCCTCGTACTGGTGGGGATCGGCGGAGGCCTGTTCTGGGCGCCCAACACGAGCGCCGCCATGAACGGCGCCCCGAAGAACCGCCTCGGAATCGCCTCGGCCGCCCTGGCGACGCTCAGGCAGACGGGAATGGTGACGAGCTTCGCCCTTTCCCTGGCCGTGGCCGCGGGGAGCCTGCCCCGCGACGTCATGATGCGGCTCTTCGTCGGGACCAACGTCGCCATGGGCTCCGGACCCGAGGCGGCCTTCATCCTGGGCATGCGGAACGCCTTCGCGGTCTCGGTCGCCCTCTGCGCGGTCGCGGCCGGCTTCTCCCTGGTCCGCGGGCCGGAGGCCAGGCGGCTCGCGCCCGCCGAGTCGGCCTCGAAGGCCTAGCGGCGGGAGCGGAGGCGGTGCGGCCTCGCCGCGCCGCTTTCCCCCTCGATCCCGCCTCGCTCCCCGATGACCGAGACCCATCGCATGCGCGCGATGAGGATCACCGCCAGCAGCGCCGCCGCGTAATTGGAAAAGAGATTGCCCCAGAATATCGCGTAGAACGACAGGGCTTTCTCCGTCGCCAGGATGAAGACGTATCGAAAGAACCAGATGCGCAAGATCCCGAGCGCGAGGGGGACCGTCGTGCGCCCCAGCCCGGTAAAGGCGCCCTGTATGGTCATGCACAGGCCGAATCCGACGACCGAATAGGTATAGATGTGGAGAGCCCGATCGGCGATCGAGAGCACGTCCGCCTGCCTGGTGAAGAGCAGGGTCAGGCGGGAGGACAATGGCACGACGATGGCGATGACCGCGACGGCGGTCATCGCGCTGATCGCGCATCCGGCGATACATGATTTCTTGGCCTTGGCCGGCCTGCCGGCGCCGATGTTCATGCTCACCATCGTCGTCACCGCGGAGCTGAAGGAGCCCGGAAGGTTGAAGCAGACCGCGGTGATGTTGTTCGCGATGCCCTGGCCGTTGAGGACTATGGGGCCGTATCTCTGCGTCTCCGTATTGATAAGGTAGAAGCCGAGGTTGATGATGAAGGAGTTGAGCATGGCCGGGAAGCCGATCCTCCCCAACTGCCGCACTATCGAGAAGTCGAAATGGAAGCCCTTGAGCTCGAGCCTGTCGGGGGCGTCCTTGACGAACAATTCATGGAACATCCAGACGGTGATGATGACGTTCGCGACCAGGGACGAGAGGACGCAGCCGACGATGCCGAGCCTGAGCCAGTATATGAAGACGAAATTGAAGATTATCTTGAGGACGAGCATGAGGATCATCCGGACGAAGGGCGCCTCCGGCTTGCCGTTCGCGTTCTTGATGCCGTTGTAGATCGACTCCATGAAGGAGAAGGGCAGGACGGTCACGTAGAGGGCGAGATAGAGGAAGACGTTGCGCGCTATCTCCGCGTTGACCGAGCGCGAGATCAGGACCGCCGCGACCAGGAGGAGGGGCGCGGACAGGAGCCCCAGGATCGAGCCCGAGACTACTATCTGCGTCGCGGTGCGCTTCGATTCGGCGAAGCTGCCCCTCCCGTTGAGCTGGCCGAGTATCGCCATGGCCGCGACGCTGAGGCCCTGGGCGAAGGAGGTCATCATGTTGACCACGGGCTCGCAGAAGGTAACGGCGCTCGCGACCAAGGTCCCGGCGACGTTGTTGATGAAAAGGCCGTCCATCAAGGGCATCATGGATTGCACGACGCCGAGCATTAGGGTCGGAACCGCGAGGAAGAGAATCGTCCGGGATATCGACTCGCCCAGAATGATATCACGGCGCTGGGCCGTGGATTGACTCAAGAAACCGCGAAGCATCGGGAATAGTCCCCTTTTACGGAGGCGATTACGATATAGGAAAGCGAAGAAAGCTACAAGCGCCGAGCGGGTCGCCGATATGCCTAGGCATCGTCGCCTTCGGCCAGCAAGGCCCCGACCTTCACCTCGAGCTCAGCCTCGATCCGCTTTCTCTCGTCGGCGTAGCTCTTCGTGACGTCGTAGACGGAGGGCCCGCCGAGGCTGATGCGTCTCAGCTTTCGATCCACGCCAACCGGATAGATCTTGATCAATTTTCTACCGTTTTGCCCGATCTTTTTCGCGATCTCGAGGAATCCGGTATTGAAGCGCTTGATGTAGCGGCTCAGGTACGCATCGGATATCTCCGGAAAGATGAGGATGTTCCGGCCTTCCTCGAGATAGACCATGCTTTTGGAGATCGTTTCCATGATCCTGCGGCTGTCGTGGTAGACGGGGATCGCCTCGATATAGCGGAATAGGCCGACGCAGATATCGGCTATGAGAAGGGAGAGCCAGGCGCTGAAGGGCCTGGGCAGACGGAGCTCCTTGGAGACGAAATCCCTTTCCAGGTAGCGAGCGCAGCTCCGTTTATCGGTCACTTCGTGGATGACCCAGGGGTAGAGCCTTACCGGAAAATAGAGGTGGAGAGCGATGGGCCCGAAGGAATCGGCGTGGTTGGCGACGAAAATGGCAGGTTCCTCGATCTCGATCCCGTTCGAGCGGAAGGAGACCTTGGGGAAGACGGCCTTGACGAGATGGTAGATCGCTCTATAGGGGCTCATGTCTTATAGCATAATTTACCGAGGCCCAAGCCCTCCGGCGCGAAAATATGCTTTTTAGGGCTTGACAATAATCCGGGAATAGACAATAACAAACTAGTTTATCTTATAAATCAGTTTTCAGGAGGAATAAATGAACCAGAAAGAGCTCGAAACCCTCCTGGCCGACGTGGAAGAGCTGAAGCGGGTGGTAAGACGCAATAATCCTTTTCTCAGACAGGTAATAGCGGGTCGCTTCTTCGCGGTGCTGAGCATTCCCTTCGGGCTCTTCCTGGTAGTCTTCTGTACCGGCACCCAGATTCTCGTGACGCGACTGGGATCCTTTTCCGCGATACCGGCGACATGGAAGATCGCGGCGGCGATATTCCTGGGGCTTTACTTCGTGGTCGGCTGGCTGCTCAAGTGGACCTTCCTGGCCCGCCAGGCCAAGAGGGTAGAGGAGGGAGCCAACTTTTGGACAGTCATCCGTAGCGTGTACGGCGGTTCCTTTTTCCATCTCAATCTGCCGGTGGCCATCTGCATGTCTTTCGTGCCCGTCCTCGCGATCCTGGCCGGGCATCCCTGGTACATCGTACCCGGCATCGCGATATTCATAGCCATCCTCAGCAACGGCATGGGTCTCGTCGTGCAGCGCCCCGAGTATCTCGCATCCGGCTGGTACACTCTGATCGCCGGACTCGCATCCCTATTTTTCATGGAGTCCATGCCCTTCGTCTGGACCGAGATAATCTGGGGCGGATACCTGCTCATCTTCGGCGTGGTCGGTCTGGTCGTAAAGGACCGGGCTTCCTCGATATGAGCGCCGCCAATCCGGGGGGGGAACGTAGTGGTCAATCCAAACCCCCGCACGAACTGGCCGACCTGGATTTGGACAAGGTCATCCACGAGAAGGCGCGGCTCATGCTGCTGACCTATCTCGCCTCGTCGGAGAACGTCCAAACGGGCTTCACCGAGCTCCGGGACGAGCTGCGGATGAGCGCGGGGAATCTGTCGGTCCAACTGAGGACCCTGGAGGAGGCCGGATACGTGCAGATCGACAAGCGCTTCGTGGCCAACAAGCCCTTCACGGGGGTCAGCCTGACCGCTCGAGGGCACAGGGCCCTTTCGGACTACTTAGGCGAGCTGGAAGTTATCGTTGCCTCGCTCCGGGGCAGAAAGGATGGTCGAAATGGCGGCTTTGCATCTCGAGAAAGTGACCAAGATCTATAGGAAGGGCGACAACGAGGTCAGGGCCCTCGACTCGGTCGACCTGGACATCGAGGCCGGGGAGTACCTGGCCGTCGTCGGGCCGTCGGGCTCGGGTAAAACCACCTTGCTGAACATCCTGGGCTGTCTCGACACGCCGACCGGGGGACGCATGGTCTACGACGGCCAGGAGCTCCGCATGCTCGGCGAGGAGGCTCTCTCGGCCTACCGCAGGGACAGGATCAGCTTCGTGTTCCAGTCCTACAACCTGATCCCCGTGCTCACCGTGCGCGAGAACGTCGAGCTGCCCCTCCTCATCGAGCGGAGGCTGCACAACGGCGACGTGAAGGGGCGGGCCGAGGAGATCATCGCGGCGGTGGGCCTCGCCGGCAAGGAGAACCGCTACCCGCGCGAGCTCTCCGGCGGCCAGGAGCAGCGCGTCGCGATAGCGCGCGCCCTCGTGAAGCGGCCGCTGGTCGTCCTCGCCGACGAGCCCACGGCGAACCTGGACTCCCATATGGCCGAGGAGATCGTGGAGCTGATGCGCACGATAAACGCCGAGCGCGGGACGACCTTCGTCTTCTCGACGCACGACAGGCTGGTCATGGAGCACGCGCGCCGGATCGTCACGATCCGGGACGGCCGCGTGACCTCCGACGAGAGGAAGTGAATCATGGGTACCCTCTGGAGGATCGCGCTGCGGAACACGCTGCGCCACAAGCGGCGCACGATCATAACGGCCATCGTGATGACGGCCGGCATCTCCTGCTTCATCGCCTTCGATTCCATCATCGCGGGCATGGACAGGATGGCCATCGACAACATGGAGGCCTACACGGTCTCCTCGCTCAAGCTCCGGAACCCGGCCTACGTGGACGACATCGCGGCCAATCCCCTCGACAAGCCCCTCGCGAACGGGGAGGCAGTCCTCGCCGCCCTCGCCTCGCGCGGGATCGCGGCGACGCCGCGAATCCGCTTCGTCGCGAGCCTCTCGAACTACGACGACTCGATCCCCGTCCTCGCGGACGCCGTGGACCCGGGACGGGATGCGAGCGTCTTCAAAGTGGCGTCCTCTGTGAAGCAGGGTTCATGGCTCGGCCCTTCGACGCCCAAGTCCGTGGTCATGGGCGCGGCCCTCGCCGACGAGCTGGGCCTCAAGGTCGGGGACGGGGTCCTCGTCTCGGCCCAGACGGTGAGCGATACGACCAACGCCGACGAGTACGAGATCGTCGGCCTCGTCGACACGCCGGCCTTGGAGATCAACCACTCCGGGCTCTTCATGTCCCTCGCCGACGCGAGGGAGCTCCTGGTCGCCCAGGCCTCGGGCGCAGGGCCCCTCGTCACGGAGGTGGACGCGGCGCTGCCGCGGACCGCGACTCTCGGCGCCGCCGTGGCCGCGGGGGACCGGACGGCCGCGGAGCTCCGCTCCGCCCTGCCCGGCGTCCGCGTGGATCCCATCTCCTCGCTGGCCAAGGACTACCTCGCGCTGCGCAATGCCAAGTCGAAGTACTCCTTCGTCCTCATCCTCGTCGTCCTCCTCATCGCGGCAGTCGGCATCGTCAACACGATCCTCATGTCGATCTACTCCCGCGTGCGCGAGATAGGCGTGCTCAGGGCCTACGGGATGACGCCGCGGGACGTGACGCGGCTTTTCCTCCTGGAGGGGCTCGCCGTGGGGGTCGTAGGCTCGGCCCTGGGCGTCGCCCTGGGGATCCTCTTCGACTTCCTCATGATCGCGAAGGGCTTCGACCTGACGTCCATGGCGGACCGCTTCGGCAGCCTGCCCCTCTCGGGCGTTCTGCGGGGCGAATGGAACCCCGGCGCCATCGCCTTCGGCTTCATCTTCGGCGTCGTCGTGTCCCTCGTCGCGGCCCTGGTGCCGGCGCGCCAGGCCGCGCGGATGAACCCGACCTCGGCCCTCAGGTTCCAGTAGGAGGCGGCAAGCATGAACTCCTTCGCCATGGCGCTCCGGAATCTCGGGCGCAACCGGAGGCGCAGCCTCCTCGCGATGATCTCGGTCTTCCTCGCGATCTTCGTCGCCGTCTTCGCGGACGGCTTCATATCCGGGATCGTCGAGTCGATGACGCGCAACGTGACCAAGAACCAGACCGGCCACGTCAACATCGAGACCGCCCGCTACCGCTCGCGAGAGCGCTTCATGCCGGCCAGCGCGGCGATTCCCGACGCGGGCGCCGTCGTCGCCGCGATTTCCGGCGATCCCGCGCTCCGGCGCCTCGTCGACCAGATCGAGCCCCGGATCCAATTCGGCGTCGTATTGTCCGGGCCGACGGGCACCAAGCCCGCCCTGGGCATGGGCGGCGATCCCGAGGGGGAGCGCAGGCTCCTCATGCTCGACCGGACCATCCTCCCGGGCGGCTCCTACCTCGGCTCGCCGGGCGAGGCGATCGTGGGCTGGAAGCTGGCCGCCGACCTGGGCCTGAAGCCGGGCGACTACCTCAAGGTGATGACGGAGAAGGCCGACTACGGTCTCGGCTTCAAGAAATTCCGAATAGCGGGACTATTCAAGACGGGGCTGGAGTCCTTCGACGCCGCGAGCTTCCAGGTCGCGATCGGAGACGCCCGGGACCTCCTGGGATTGGGGGCAGGCGCCTCGCAGGTGCTCGTCATGCTCAAGAGCTCGCGCGATGCGGACCGGGCGGTGAGATTGATCTCGAAGGCCCTCACCGCAGCCGGGATGGGCGCATTGTCGGTACGGAGCTGGACGAGCATCGGCGACTTCGCCTCCGTGATACAGATGGTTAGCGGCGTATACGCGATGATCGAGCTCATCTTCATCTTCCTCGGCGCCTTCATCATCGCCAACGTCATGATGATGGTGGTCCTGGAGCGGAAGCGCGAGATCGGGATACTCAAGTCGATGGGGATGCGCAGGCCCAGGATCCTCGGGCTCTTCCTGGCCGAGGGCAGCCTGCTCGGCGCCTTCGGCTCCGCCGCCGGGGCCATCGCCGGCACCGCCATCAACGCCTTGTTCGCCGCGAGGGGAATGGACGTGTCGAAGCTCATCGGCGGCACTGACTACCAGATGGACAATGTGATCCATACGGGTGTCCACCCCCTCCAGGTGCTCGGCTTTTTCTTCCTGGGGGTCCTGGTCTCGGCCGCTATCGCCTACCTGCCCTCGCGCAGCGCCGCGAGGATGGATCCGATAGACGCGATACGCTCGGTCTAACAGGCTGTTGAAATGCTTCGAGTATTTCAACAGCCTGCTAAGGGGAGCGAAAGGGGAATCGACATGAAAGACGCTACGAGAATGAAGCCGGCGGCCGCGCTGGCGATCGGCTTATCCCTGCTCGCGGCCGCGGCCCTCGGGGCGCAGGGACTGGGCTCCGCCGACGAGATACTCGCCAAGGTCGACGCCAACATGTCCTTCGGAAACATCCGCTACTCGGCCCGCATGGAGATCACCATCGGGGGCGAGACCCGCTACAAGGACATGAGCGCCGTCGCTAAGGGCTCGGACAAGGCCTTCGCCGAGTTCACCAATCCCGAGGACCGCGGGACCCGCTACTTGAAGCTCGCCAAGGACATGTGGATCTACTTCCCCAAGGAACAGGACACGGTTAAGATCTCCGGCCACCTCCTCAAGGAGGGGATGATGGGCTCGGACGTGTCCTACGAGGACGCCCTCGAGTCGAGGGACTTCAAGATCAAGTACGGCGCCTCCCTGAAGGGCAAGGAGAGCCTGGACGGCCGCGACTGCTATATCATACAGCTCGACGCCAAGGTGCCGACGGCGGCCTACGATCGGCGCGTCATGTGGGTAGACGCAGAGCGCTTCGTCGTCCTCAAGGAGGAGATGTACGCGAAATCGGGGAGGCTCCTCAAGACGAGCGCGGCCCTCGAGGTCCAGCGCGTCGGCGATCGCTGGTATCCAACGCGGACGGAGTACGTCTCGAAACTTCGCAACAATACGAAGACGGTCTTCTCGATGAGCAAGATCGAGATGGACGCGGCCCTCGACGAGCGGCAGTTCACGATGTCGGCCCTCACCAAATGAGGGCGACCGCCTCCATCGGCACGGCCTTCGCCCTCGCCTCGGCCCTGCTCCTCGCCGCCGCGCCCGGCCTCGCCGCCCAGGAATCCCGCGCGACGAGCTTCGGCGGCTCGGTCCTGGAACAGGCCTACGGATTCTACGCGGGCTCGGGGGGCCTAGCGGCCTCGGACTTCGGCTACGGTTCCTCGACGACGCTCGACCTCAACCTGGACGCGAAGGGGTCGCGCGCCAGGGCGAGCGCCTCCTTCGAGGCGGCGGTCATGGACGGAGCGGCCGCCGACATCGCCTGGCTCGAGGAAGCGGAAGGGCAATTGCCGAGCGACGAGCTCTTCGTGCCGACGGCCAGGCCCCCGAAGGGCCCCGACCTCCTGATGGCGGCCCGCGTGCGGACTCTCTACGCCAAGCTCGACGAGGACTGGGCTTCCTTCACGGCGGGGCGGCAGGTGATCAACTACGAGCGGGGCGCCGTCTGGAGCCCGACCGATATCTTCACCGTACTCGACCTGACCGGCCTCTCGCCCGAACGACTCGGCAGCGACGCCCTGCGGGCTACCGTCCCCATCGGCTCGACGGGGGGCTTCGACCTCTCAGGCGCTCCTGGGACGCAACCGGCGCAGGGAGTCTACTCGGCCAGACTCTCCGGTCTGGTACTGGGCGTGGACGGAGCCCTCTCGGCCGCGCGCGACGGAGCCGCCGGCTACAGCTACGTGGGGGCCGACTTCAAGGCTGACCTGGAGGCGGGTTTCTACGGCGATCTTTCCTACGCCCTTCCGGATTCGGAGGCCGAGGGGTATTTGCGGGCCGCCGGCGGGGCGGACTGGTCTACGGGCGATTTCATCTTCGAGGCCGAGTACTATTACAACGGCGGGGGCGCCGCCGCCGACTCGCTTTTCCCTGGAGCGCACAACGTCTACGCCGACGTCATCTGGCGGCAGTCGGAGTTTCTCAATGTCTCGGCCTCGGTCATCGAGGACCTGAGCGACCAGTACGGCACCGGGACCCTGCTCGCTTCGTACAACGCGGCCCAGAACGCGACCCTGACCCTCTTCTGCAAGACGATCTGGGTGGAGGGGAGCGTGCCGGCATCGGCGTCCGGAGAGCTCGTCCAGGGCCTGGGGGCCGGGACGGTCGCGCTGCAGCTGGGCGCTACGCTGGAGATAAGCTTCTAATCTACGATATCGTCTAACTTTACTGACCCGGCAATAAGACAGTTTACGTCAGCATCGAAAAAAGGCCGCATTGCTAAGAACTTATCCGTAAATGACATTTACGGTTAGTGGCACCTTTCGATTAAGGATTACGCATCTATTAGTGATCTGGAAGGTAATGGCGGCCATAACGGGTAGGGCGCGAGGCATTGGCCAGGTTATCGCTAAACTGTTCGCCAACCAAGGAGCTCGGGTCATCGTTCACGGCCGGACCCCGGCGGAAAATGAGGGGCGGAGGCTCTACGAAAGCTTCCGCCTCTTCCCTTTATCGGTCAGTTCACCGTGAGAATCTTTTCAATCGGTCTTAGGGAATTCGCGAGAGACATGCTTTATTCGGTCAATTCAAAATGCGCCGCGACAACACGGCGTTGTTGCATGGTGCCGCCAAGGGTGTTTGGTGGATGTATAAAGGCAGCAGAATATCAATAAAACTCATACTTCTTGAGCCAGGCTGCGAAATTCCGTAGCGGTTTCCCCCAAAATTTGTATCCATGCAACAAGGCCGCTCCAGCAGCGTCAGGCCCCGCTTTGGCCCACTCCCTTACCTCCACTTTAGGATATTGTATTTACTCAGATGCCTGAGTATTATTACGCGTCATGATGAGTAAACCAATGCCAGAGTTTTTCCGCCCGCAAGTGCGAACATTGACTGGCCGTCTCCTTGCACCACGGAGCTTCATGCAAGTGCTCGCTGGGCCACGGCAAATCGGAAAAACGACCTTGATCAGGCAGGTCGGAAAGACTCTCGGCATTCCCTTCCGGTATGCCAGTGCTGATGAACCGGGACTTCGAGGGATGGGCTGGATTGCCCAACAATGGGAAGCCGCTCGCCTCGTCGCCTACGAATCGGACGAAAGGGGAGCGGTGCTTGCTCTCGACGAAATACAAAAGATTGATGGCTGGTCGGAAACCGTCAAACGACTCTGGGACGAGGACAGTATGACGGGGTTGGCCCTCAAGGTTGTCATCCTAGGATCTGCCCCGCTCCTCGTACGGCACGGTCTGTCAGAAAGCCTTGCAGGACGTTTCGAGATCCTGCATCTGCGCCACTGGTCCTATCTGGAAATGCGGGAGGCCTTCGGATGGGACGTCGGGCGCTACATTGTTTATGGCGGATACCCTGGTGCCGCTGGTCTCGTGGACGAGCCCGAGCGATGGTCTCGCTACGTTCTCGACTCTCTCATCGAGACGACAATTTCGCGAGATGTTCTTCTCATGACGCGTGTGGACAAGCCGGCCCTCTTAAGGCGCCTTTTCGAAATGGGTTGCCGCTACTCAGGGCAAATTCTTTCCTATACGAAGATGTTGGGACAGCTCCAAGATGCGGGCAATACGACAACCCTCGCTCACTACCTTGAGCTCCTCGGCGACGCGGGTATGGTGATGGGCATCCAGAAATATGCGGGTGATGCAGCGCGGAGACGGGGCTCCAGCCCGAAGTTTCAGGTCATGAACAACGCCCTCTTTACCGCCGAATCGGCCAAACCATTGGAGGAGGCCCGCATCGATCCAGAATACTGGGGAAGACTCGTGGAGTCGGCCGTGGGCGCCCACCTCGCCAACGCGGCCGCCACCGGTAGCTGTGAACTCTTCTATTGGCGGGAAGGGGACCGCGAAGTTGATTTCGTTCTCCGCGGGGCCGGTAGGCTCGCAGCTATCGAGGTTAAGAGCGGGCGTGTGATACAGTCTCTTCCCGGCATGGAAACCTTCCGTTCTACTTTTTCCCCGGATGCCTGCGTCCTCGTCGGGGGAGATGGCATCGCGATCGAGGACTTTCTGTCACGGCCAGCGGAGACCTGGGTCAGGGACCAACGAAAGGCCTGACCGGGGGGTCCGGAGCTCCAACAATAGGACATCCGACTACGGCATACTGAAACCATGCCAAATACCTACAGCGCAAAATGCCGCCGCCACATCCCCAAGCTGAAGTTCAGGGTGAAGAACTGGAGGGAATACGACGCCGGACTCCGCAGACGAGGGAGTCTGACGATGTGGGTTACGGATGAATGCCATCGCTCACTGGCAGCCTTCAGCTCATCCCTGGAGAACCTGATGCTCCGGGGCGGACCGAAGGGAGTCTCGGGATGGAACTCTATCAGGTCCAGGCGTTTTCGCAGACGGTCTCGACATTGTCCTTCGAGTAGTATTCGCCCTTAAAGACATCGCGAGCGCTGTCGACGGCCACGACCTTGCCGCAACGCTCGGCGAATCGGGAAGAATAGTAGCCGTCTCCCGAGCCGATATCCACGACGATATCGAAACCTTTAAGCTTCATCGTCTCAAGGAGGCGATCCGCGATCCCTGCTCTCGCCGCGCCTCCGCCCTCGCCTCGGCCCTGCTCCCCGCCGCCGCGCCCGGCCTCGCCGCCCAGGAATCCCGCGCGACGAGCTTCGGCGGC
>CAYNFM010000019.1:0-48407 GCA_964396415.1 uncultured Treponemataceae bacterium
AAGGGTAGGGCGTCTTGACTTTGCCCCGGCTCATGCCGCCGACGTTGATCTCGACGACGATATCCTTGCCGCGCAGGAGCGAGGCGGCGCCGAGCGCGGCGCCGAGGTATCCGCGCGACGATTCGTCGAACCAGCGGCCCTCGCCGTTGTTCTTCTTGACGAGGTCGAAGTGGCCGAGGATATCGAAGCCGCCGCCCTCGACGAGCGCGCCGAGCCGTTCGTAGTAATCGCGATAGACCGATCGGCCGAAATCGTCGCCCGCGAAGGCCGACGCGCTTCTTCCGAACTCCTCGAGCCCCAGGTCGACCGCGAAGCGTCCCGGACCGGGCAAGTCGACGAAGTGAAGGGAGCCGATGGAATAATCGAGGCCGGCCTCTCGGAAAAGCCTGTCGCGAGGCGAGGATAGACCCTCGACCCATTCGATCTCGAGCCCTAGAAGTACCTCGAGGCCCCGGTCCTTCCATTCGCGACCGAGCCTTCTGATCTCGGCGCAATACTCCCCCAGGCGGGATGCCTCCATGTTGCCTTCGTTGGGGAAAGGCAGGGGACTGTGGGAGGAAAAGCCCAGGACCCGATAGCCTTTGGCCGCGGCCGCGGCGGCCATCTCGGCCGCGGTAACGCGGCCGTCGCAGAAGTCGCAATGGGTATGGTAGTTCGCGCGCACCTCGGCATCCTAACCGGTCGCCGCGCCTCGTGGGAAGCGGTCAATTCTCGATATAGGGCTCGATGGCCTCCGCGAAATCCGCAAAGGCCGTTCGAAGGCCGAACAGGGCCGCGGCCGCCGCGACCATGTCCCTCTCCCTGCCCGCCGTCTCTCCGGCGAGGGCCGCGTCGCCCAAGCGCCTCGCGCTGAGGTTCCACGAGGCTCCTTTGATCGAGTGCGAGACTTCCATGAAGCGAGCAGCGTCCTTTGCGGCCAGGGCCTGGGAGAGTTCGTCGAGCTGTCCGCAAGCCTTTTCCCTGAAGCGCTTCAGGAGTCCCGACACCGTCGCGGTCTGGCCGAGGAAGGTCTCGAGGACGGTTACCCAGTCGAATACCGAAGCGTCCGACCTCCCTCGGGATGGCCGGCCGTCGAGCTCGCCGCGGGTCTCCCCCGCGGCGCGAGGAGAGGAGCCCCTCGGGTCGGCGCGGCCGGCTTCGGGCAGATAGACCGAAAGGACGGCGGCGAGGTCTTCCTTCTTGAAAGGCTTCACGAGGATATCGTTCATCCCGGCCTCGACGCAGTTCTCGCGCTCGCCCTTGAGGGCGCTCGCCGTCACCGCGACGATGGGCCCTATATAGCCCTTCTCGCGAAGCGCCCTCGCCGCGTCGTAGCCCGACATCCTCGGCATGAAGATGTCCATCAGCACGAGATCGAATCGCCGCGATGAGCCGATCTCCACGGCCTCGACTCCGTCGTTTGCCGTGACGACGCTGCAACCCATCTTCTTCAGCAGCAGCGTGAAGAGCTCCCGATTCACCTCGTGGTCCTCGGCGAGAAGCACGGCGCCCTCGAAGCGGCTCTCCGCCGGGCTCGGCTCGGGCGGAAGGTCGGGCTCCGCCCCTTCGAGATCCACTTCCGAAGAAAGGGCGCGGACCAAGGCGTCGAGGAGCTCGCCGGGCTTGATCGGCTTGGAAATATAGCCGTTGAACCAGCGCAGGAGCTTCATCTTGGCGTCTCCGCCGATCGTGCCCACGGGAGCCATGAGGATGAGGCGGACCTCGTTGATAGCCGTATCGCCCGTGATCTCGCTGGCCAGGCGCCAGCCGTCCATCTTGGGCATGTTCTGGTCGATGAGGCAGAGCGAGAAGGAGTCGCCCGAGGCGGCGGCCGCGCGCAGGGCGGCGAGCGCCTCCTCGCCGGATCCCGCCTCGCTGACGCGGTAGCCCGTCGCCTTCGCCTCTTTGGCGGCGAAGGCCCGGGACGGGGCATAGTCGTCCACGACGAGTATGCGCGCGCCCGCGCCCGATCCCGCGCCGGACGGCTTGGGCGGAGCCGAATACTCGGGAGCGTCGAGGGGGAGCTCGAACCAGAACACGGAACCGATCGCGGGTCCCCCTCCGCGTGGCGAAGCCTCGACCGGCAGGAGGCCGATCGTGCCGCCCATGAGCTCGACGAGGTGGCGGGAAATAGCGAGGCCGAGGCCCGTGCCGCCGGTCCTTCGCGACTGCGAAAGGTCGCCCTGGAAAAACGGCGTGAACAGTCTCTCTCGCGTGGCTTCGGAAATCCCCGGGCCCGTGTCGGCGACTTCGAAGCGCATGCGCGGACCGGTGATCGAGTCGAGGCGGCGGAGGGTCAGGCTTATCCCCCCCTCGCGGGTGAATTTGACGGCGTTCTTGAACAGGTTGACGATGATCTGCCGAAGGCGGCCCGGATCGCCGCGCACGAGGGCGGGGAGCTCGTCGTCGACATCGACGATGATCTCGAGGCCCTTGCGGTTCGCCTCCATCGCGAGGAGGTCGACGGATTGATGCACCCAGGACCTGAGGTCGAAGCTCGTCGTTTCCAGCTCGAGCCTCCCGGCCTCGATCTTGGAAAAGTCGAGGACGTCGTTTATGAGGCCGAGGAGGACGTCTGCGGAGAAACGGACCTGATTCACGTAGTCGGACTGCTCAGTATCGAGCTCCGTCTCGCGTAGGAGCTCGACGACCCCGAGGATGGTCTGGATGGGGGTCCTGATCTCGTGACTCATGTTCGCGAGGAATTGGCTCTTCGTATGGGTGGCCTTCTCGGCCTCGTCCCTGGCCTCCATGAGGCCTTTCTCGCGGAAGATCCTCTCGGTGATGTCCTCAGCGACGAGCATGAGGAAGCGCTCCGAGCCATCGCCCTGTCGAGCGGCGGAGTCGCTCCTGGGAGGGATCTCAACCCTGGAAAGGGCAAGGCCGAGCCAACGGAGGGTGCCGTCGGCGGCGCGGATCGGAGTCTCGATCGAGGCGCTCTTCTTGCCGCCGATCAGGATCTCGGACGCGTAGTATTCGAGGGGGGATCCCTCGCGCTCGGCCACGAAGTCGAAGAAGGAGATGGCCAGCCTGTCGGGACCGACTCCGGTCATGCTCAGGAAGAGGGATTCGAAGGCGGAGTTCCACATCGAAAGCAGGCCCCATCCGTCGACGAGGGCTATGGGTATGGCCGCCTCGTCGAAGATCGTCCTCAGGAGGGCATCGGGCAGGATCATCAGAAATTGGCCTTGAGTATCTCTAGGGTCTTCTTGAGGATCTGATCCGGTTTCAGCGGCTTGATCAGATAGCTCTTGACTCCCGCCTGGAAGGCGCGCATTACCGACTCGCGCTGGCTGACCGCGGAGAGGATGATGACGGGGAGTTCGATGTCCTCGGCCCTGAGGCGGGCCAGGACCTGAAAGCCGTCCATGCCCGGCATCAGGATATCGAGGAAGACGAGGTCGAAGCTCTGGGTCTTGGCGGCTTCGACGAACTCGTCCCCGCCTTGAAAGGCGCTAACGGAGGCGCTGATCGCCCCGAAGGTAGTCTTGACGAGCTCCTGAATCACGAAGTCGTCGTCGACTATGGCGATTGAGAGCCCCGCTCCGGCCTCGCGCATGGACTCGATACGGAGCGGCTTCCTGGTCTCGCCCTCGAAACGCATCTCGATGGACTCGCGCGAGGCCTCGTGGGTCTGGGCGGACAGGATGCGCTCGGCGAGGATCTCGGCCTTGCCCTCGCCCATCTCGGCCTGGGGGTCGAAGTCCGAAAGCAGGCCGTCCAAGGCGTATTGGAGGTTCGACGCCACCTCGAGATCGGCGAAGGCCGGCCTTCCGCGCACGAAGTCGCGGGCGAAGGTGGAGTTGGTGAGAAGCTTGATGTGTCGCGCCTTGGCGCCGGAGCGATCTAGCAGTATCCGCAGGAGGAGTTCCATGTTGGGGCCGTCGACGAAGCTGAGCTCCATGTCGGAGAGCATGACGAGGATCCTCGCGTTGCGGATCGCGTAGAGATCGAGCAGCTCCGCGATCTTGAACCGGAGCAGGTCGATCTTCTCGCGGTTGAGGCCCTTGGCGATCTCGATGAAGACGATGTTGTCGTTGACGTGCGCCTCGATGATGCAGGGGGTCTCGTCCACCTCGAGCTTCAGCTTGAGGATCTCCGAGAGGGTGGCGAACATCCCGTCGAGCTTGATCGGCTTCATGATGATGCGCCGAATGTTGTAGGGGACGAGCTCGAGGAGGCGGTTCTTGTCTATCTTCTGGGCCGTGAGGACGAGGGGGATGGAGGCGGTGTTGGGGTTACGGTTCTTTTCCTCGAGGACCTCCTTGCAGGTCCGGCGCGTCAGGCTGTAGTCCATTATCACGAGGTCGGGGAGCGAATTGCGGAGCTTGGCCATGCCGTCGAGCCCGTTTATCGCCGCCTCGACGGCCAGCCCGCCCGCTGTCAGCCTGTCTTTCAGGTATTCGCGGAAGAGGTCCGACTCGTCGATTATCAATACGTTCTTGCGCGGCATGCCTAGCTCGGATTGACCATCACCGGAGGCTGCTGAGTGGCGTCGACCGCGTCGCGCCATAGCGCGCCCTCCGGATCGACGTAATTCCGACGCGAGACGGCGGCCTTGACGGGGATGTGCACGTACTGTCCATGGACGATCCCGATGAGGGCCTTGCTGCGCCCGGCCATAGCCGCATGGACGGCGTTGTTCCCGAGCCGCTCGCAATACGCGGAGTCGGTCGGGACCGCGGGCGATGAGCGGACTATATAGCTCGGATCGATGTATTTTACGGTCGCGTCCATGCCTTTCTTCTCGAGGTGCCGCGCGATGCGATCGCGCAGGAATACGCCGATGTCGCCCAGCTTCGGGTTGCCCGAGGCATCCACGCCCTCGGACTTCAGGAATTCCTGGCCGGCTCCCTCGGCCACTACGACGACGGCGTGAGACCTTCGCGCCAGGCGATCCTCCAGGTGGCGCAGGAAGCCGTTCGGCCCGTCGACCTCGAAGGGAACCTCCGGAATGAGGACGAAGTTGGCTTCGTGGACCGCCAGCACCGTATGGACCGCGATGAATCCGGATTCCCGGCCCATGAGCTTGACGAGGCCCACTCCGTTCATCGCCGAGTGCGCCTCGACATGGGCCGCGGTCACGGCCTCGGCGGCGCGGGCAACGGCCGTCTCGAAGCCGAAGCTTCGGTCGATATAGCTGAGATCGTTGTCTATCGTCTTGGGAACGCCGACCACGGCTATTTTCAGGTCGCGCCTCTCGATCTCCTCGGCGATCGCGACGGCGCCTTTCTGCGTGCCGTCCCCGCCTATCGTGAAGAGCATGTTGAGGTTGAGCCTTTCTATCGAATCGACGATGTCGGAGATCCGCTCCCCCCCGCCCCGCGAGGACCCGAGGAAGGTGCCGCCGACCTTGTGCACTTCGTCGACGACTTCGGGGTCGAGTGGCCTCGTGCCGATATTGAGCTCGGGAAGGAAGCCGCGGTAGCCGTAGCGGATGCCCGTAATTCGCCGGACGCCGTAGCGGAACCACAGGCAGCGCACGATGGCGCGGATGACGTCGTTGATCCCCGGGCAAAGCCCCCCGCAGGTGACGATGCCCGCGTGGACGTGGCTCGGCGAGAAGAAAATCTGCTGACGCGGTCCGGCCTTCTCGAAGAGGCGGCTACGGTCCAAGCTGCCCTGATCGCCTTCGCGCGCGTCGACATCGTAGCGGACGAATTCGTCGTCGGTCACGTAGTTCGCGAGCGAATCTCCGCTCTTGGTGCCGAGGAGGATCGGCGAAAGTATGTTGCAGCGCCCCAGGACCGGCACCCTGAAGTCGATTTCTTCGTTCATCGCGGCTTAGTATAGCCGATGGCATCCAGTCAGCGCAATTATTGCGGCTGCCGGAGTCCTTGAAACGGCGGGGATCCGGTCCTTGACTGGGCGATCGAATAAAAACTACACTCGCGACGTGGTTTGCACCCATGGCTCGACGGCGAAACGCGTAATTCCGGCTTGGCTGGAAGGGCGATGAGCGGCGGGGCGCTGAGGGTCATCTTCGCCATCGAGGGCGAGGAGGAAAGGAGGGCCTTCACCTCCATCTTCTCCTCCGCCTGCCCCGATGGGGAGCTTTTTTTCCCCTCCGACATAACCGATGTCGAGGCCATCTACTCGAAAGACCGCGCGGACGCCATCGTAACCGACTTCCGCTTCCACGGAGGCGCCCTCGCGGATTGGCTCACTTTCTGGCCCCTTCCCGCCATCCTCCTCGTCGATCCCGACGACGACATGGATCGCGTAGAGAAGACCGTCCGCGACGAGGCCGCTCTCTTCGTCCAGCGGCAACCCCTCCTCGGCCACATTCGGGCCTTGCCGCTCCTGATCCGCAAGTCGCTGAATATCCGGGAGAGCAACGCCCGCCAGAACGCGCACCTCCTCATGTCCGAGCATCATTACCTGAATCTCCTCCAGGCGATCCCCGATATCGTCTATATGCTCGACGCCGAAGGCCGATTCGCGTACATCAACGACGCGGTAAGGAACCTCGGCTACGAGCCTTCGACCCTCATAGGAAAGCATTTCAGCAGGATCATCCATCCCGAGGACGTACCGAGGGTAAGCCGAGTCGAAGCCCTCCGCCCGCTGCAAGGCGTCGCGACCGGCGACGACAATGCGCCGAAGCTCTTCGACGAGCGGCGCTCGGGCAAGCGCATGACGCGCAATCTCGAGCTGCGCCTGCGACCGGGCGACAGCAGCGGCGATTATCGCCTTGCCTCGGTCACCGCCTACGGCGAGGTGAACAGCCTGGGCTATGCCCTGCCCGAGTTCGAGGGCCGGGGTCAGGGAACCGTGGGCATAATACGGGACATAACCGTGAGGAAGGAACACCAGTTCGCGCTCGAGTCGGCCCTCGAGTCCAAGGATCTCCTATTAAAGGAAATCCATCACAGGGTGAAGAACAACCTGCAGGTCGTGTCGAGCCTCCTGAACATTCAGGAGGCGACCATCCGCGACGAGGACGCGCGCAAGGTCTTCGTCGAGTGCCAGACCCAAATCCAGACCATGTCGATGGTGCACGAGGTACTCTACAGGTCCTCGATCTTCGAGGGCGTCGAGATGGATTCCTACTTCAGGCGTCTCGTCGACTACCTGTCCAGCGTGTACGAAGTCTCCTATCGCGGGATAGCCTGCGAGGTAGAGGCCGAAGGCGTTATCCTCGAGCTGGACGACGCGATACCGATAGCCCTCATCGTCAACGAGCTCGTGTCCAATTGCATGAAGCACGCCTTCCCCGATATGCGCGAGGGTAAAATCAGGGTGGCCCTGCGCCGGAGGTCGACAGCGGCCCCCGACGACGATTCCGGAAGCCTGCTCCTCGAAGTCGAGGACGACGGCATCGGCTTGGCGCGGGGCCACCTCGAGGCGGCCGAAGACCGGAAGGAAGCCGGCATCGGCACCGAGCTGGTCCTCGCCCTGGCCTCCCAGGTGCGCGGCGAAGTGACCCGTTCCCAGGGCCGGAGCGGGGCCGGTACCCTCGTCTCGATCGCCTTCACCAAATAGGCTTCGTCGTCGGATTAATTGGACGAGGCGGCATCGGCCGTGGCGAGGTCGCGGGTCAGGATAGGCTCGTCTGGCATGGAGACCAGGGCGGCGGCCGCCGCGGCCTTAGCCCCGGCGTAGTCTCCGGAGTTGTAGAGTCGGGCGAAGCGGTTGTGCGCGTCCGCGACGAAATTGCGCCGGAAGGACTCGGCGGCTCGGGCGAGGCTCCCGTCGTCCGGAGCCTTGGCGCCGCCCAGCTTGGCGATGCCCCGCTCGGCGAGGGCCGCGGCGCCAAGCCAATCGCCGCTCGCGCCCATCCTGCCCGCCTCGTTCCCGTAGATCGCGACGATGGCTTCGGCGTAGCGGTCGGGACCGACTTCGCCGGCCGCGAATACCCTGTCCGCGGCGGCGACCGCCTGGGTTAAAGGGAGACTGTTCGCGGCTCCCACCAGCTCCATTTCCCCGACCGCGGCCCTGGCCGCGGTCGCCGCGGCCGGCCCGGCACGCGTCGCGCGCTCGTCGACCGCGGCGCGGGCTCCGGCGAAATCGCCCCTTTTCGCGAGATCCCGCGCAAGGCCCGAGAGAGAGCTCGCGACGAGGTCCCCGATCGCGGCGTCGATCGGGGCCGCCGCGCCGGCGCCCGGCGTCGCCAGTCGGACGGCCGCGTCGAAGGCCGCGTCCCAGTCGCCGGCCTGGGCGAGGGCGACGGCCAGGTTGTAGGAGGCCGTCGCGGCGAGGGCCGCGAGGCGGGGCTCGTCCGGCAAAGCGGCGACGGCGGCGGCCGCGGACGCCGCGGCGTCCGCGAAGTCCCGACGGGAGGCGAGGTCGGCCACCAGGTTGTTGATTCGATCCACCTGAAAGGCCCGCGAGTCCGGGCCCGGGCATAGGGCCGCATAATCCGCGCCGAGCTTCGCGGCCTCGGGGAAGCGTCCCGACCGCTCGAGCGCCGAGGCGCGGTTGGACAGTATGAGTCCTATCAGCTCCCTGTCCCCGATCGGCTTGCGGTCGCCGTAGTCTCCGGGCGCCACGTAGGCGTAGCCCGTGACGCGGCCGAAGGAATCCTTGAACTCCTTCTTGCCGCCCGGATCGAAGCCGTATGGATTGGTGGTTTCGACGTCCACGCTCCGGCCGTCCACCGAGGCAGTGCAGAATGCATGATCGGAAGTCCTCACTCCCTCGACCTCGATGCCGATGCTTCTGGCCGCCAGCATGTAGAGCACGGCCGACGAGACGCAGTTGTAGAGCCCCGAGTCGAGAATGCCATCGAGGGTCGTCGCATCCTCGCGATAGGCCCGCAGCAGGTTCCCGTGCAGGACCTTCAGGACCGATTCCGCCTTCGTCGTCGCCGAAGCCTGGGCCGCTTCCTCGGCCTCGGAGCCGGTCTCCACGACGAGCCGAGCCAGCCTCGATGCGTAGGGGCCGATCCGGTCCGGGCTCAGCCCGGAGGCGAGGAGGGCCGCCCGCTCGAGGCTTGCCGGATCCAGGGGCTCTGCGAGGGCCCCGAGATCGGCGAAGCCGGGATCGGCCGCGAGGAAGTCCGGTACCGGGACGGCCTCGCCCGAGGCCTGGCCCGCGGCGAGGACGAATGCGGAAAGGAAAGCGACGAGCATTGTCTTTTTCGTGGTTCTACCCTTACTTTCAAATGTACAATCCGCAAGGTATAGTAGCCTAGTGCGTCCTGGAAGCGCTGGGGCCGGAGGGCGAATGGATACGGGATACGATCTGATAATCATCGGAGGGGGCGCGGCGGGCATGGCGGCCGCGCAATACGGCGCTCGCGCCAATCTCAAGACCCTCCTCGTCGAGGAGCTGGCCGCAGGTGGACAAGCCCTCCTCATCGACGCGCTCGAGAACTATCCTGGCGTCATGGGGCCGGTCAGCGGCTACGACTTGTCCGAGACCATGCGCAAGCAGGCCGAAGCTTTCGGCGCCGCCTTCCTCACGGCGACGGCGGATGGACTGCGGAAGGAAGACGGGCTCTTCCTCGTCGATACGAGCGAAGGGAGCCTCGCCGCCAAGACGATCGTGCTCGCGACCGGGGCGAAGCACAGGCATGCGGGCGTGCCCGGCGAGGAGGAGTTGGCGGGGCGGGGCGTATCTTATTGCGCGACCTGCGACGGGCCCTTTTTCAAGGGGAAGCGCATGATGGTGCTCGGGGGCGGCGACGCGGCCTGCGACGAGGCAGCCTTCCTGGCCAAGCTATCCGACAAGATAGTCGTCGTACACCGCAGGGACCGATTCAGGGCTCAAGCCTCCCTCGCCCAACGCACTCTCTCCAATCCCAATATCGAAGTCCGCTTCAATACCGTCCTGAATACGATCAAGGGGACGAAAAAGGTGGAATCCGTCGTCCTCGACAAGGCCGTGGGCGGAGGATCGTACGAGGAAGCCTTCGACGCGGTCTTCGTCTTCGTCGGCTCCATCCCCCAGGGCTCTCTCGCGCCGGAGGCCAAAAAGGACGAAGCGGGCTATATCCTGACCGATGACCGCATGGCGACCAGCCAGCCCGGGCTCTTCGCCGCGGGCGACGTGCGGGCCTGCAGCTTTCGCCAACTCGTCACCGCCGCCTCCGACGGGGCGATCGCGGCTCATTCTGCTTCCCAGTATATCGACGAGATGAAGGGGAAGGCCTACGCCCCATCCGTTCCCTAGGCCGGGTAGAGCCGCCAGGAGCTCGGCGCCAAAGGGCCTGGCCTTCGCCGGAATCGTCGTCCTATCCTGCGCCTTCCTCGGTTCGGCCTCTCCGCCCAAGCCCGATTTTTGGTCCTCCGCTATCGAGGGCAGCGAGGCGGCGCTCGCGGCCTCGCTCGTGAGCAGGATGAGCGACGAGGAGACGGTCGGCCAGATCCTGATGATGGCCTACCCGGGCGATACGCCGGGGCCCCTGCTCTACGATTGGATAGGGAAGCGCGCCTTGGGCGGCGTGAAGATCTTCGGCTGGAACGCCGAGGACAGCGACAAGGTCGCGAAGGCCGTAGCCGGCATCCAGGGCATCGCCCTGGATGCGGGCCTGAGGATCCCCCTCCTTGTCGCGACGGATCAGGAAGGAGGGTGGATACGCCACATCAAGGGCGCTACGACCGCCACTCCGGGCAATATGGCGATCGGGGCCTCGGGCAGACCATACGACGCCTACCGCTCCGCCTACCTGATCGGAAGGGAGCTTGCCGCCCTCGGCGTTAACATGGATTTCGCGCCCTCCGTCGACCTGGCGACCAAGCCGAAGAGCTACATCGTGGGGCCGCGCGCCTTCTCCGACGATCCGGAGCTCGCGGCCGTGCTGGGCTCGGCCTTCGTTCGCGGCCTCGCCGACGCCGGGGTCATGGCGACGGCGAAGCACTTCCCGGGGCACGGCGACACGGAGGATGATTCTCACGGCGTCCTTCCCATGATACGCATCGACGCGAAGACGCTCTGGGACCGCGAGCTCTTGCCGTACCGCGTCATGTCCGCCGAGGGGATTCCCGCCATCATGAGCGGCCATCTCTGCTTTCCCCTCGTAACCGGGGATAGATGTCCCGCCTCGCTGTCGCCCTATTTCATGACTGCCCTCCTGCGCGACCGCATAGGCTTCAAGGGCCTGGCCGTCACCGACGACCTCACGATGAACGGCGCCGACGCCGCGGCCGGTTCAGTCTCCGAGGCTTGCATCAAGGCGGTCGAGGCCGGCAATGACCTGCTCATGATCAGCGAGCTCCTCGCGACCGACGATCTCGCCTGGACGCGCCTCCTGGCGGCCTATCGGGAAAGGCCGGCCTTCAGGAAGCGGGTCCGCGACGCCGCGACGAAGGTCATCGAAACGAAGCTGAAGTACTTGCGGCCGCGAGGGAAGCTGGCTCTCCTCCCCGATCTCGCGGACCTCGCCGCGAGGGTGCCCGATCCCGGGGCGGCATCATTCTTCGCGGCCCAGGCCTATCGAAGCGTCACCGCGCTCAGGTCGGGAGGCATTCCCTTTCTCGCCAAGGCTCCGGGCGGCGGGCGTATCCTGATAGCGGGGCCCTTCAAGGAATTCTTCGATGCCGCCCTTCCCGACTATACCGGGGCCGGAACCTTTCGCTTTTCCTACGAGCCCGAGGGCGCGGCGATCGGTTCAGAGCTGACCGCATTCGGGCGTGCCCTCGGCGGCGTAGACGCCGTGGTGGTCTGCGTCGCCAACGAGGCGGGGATGGACTTCGCCGAGCGGGCCCACGAGGCCGGCAAGCGGGTCGCCATATTATCCGTTCAGAGTCCCGCTCCGATGGCCAGGGCTTCATGGGCCGACGCCTCGGTAGCCGTGTACAGCTACTCGCGTTATTCGATGCTGGCGGGAATCGCCGTCCTGGCCGGCAAAGCCCAGGCTCAGGGCAGGCTGCCCCTGCATCTTTCCGAATGAGGGTTTCCGCCTTTCGAAGGGGCGCCTACGCGTTGCGATGGCGGCGCGCCGTCGGGACGGACATTCCAGCCCTCTCCGCTTTCCTCAGGGAAGGCGAGGAGCGCCGGGTAGGCTTTTCGGGCCGACTCCTTCGGGATGCCGGCCAATCGAGCGAATCGGGCCCCTCTGCCGAGCCGTGCCGCGGTGTTCCTCGCTCGCTCCGCCTCCCTTCTCCGCTCCGAGGCGCTGTTTGGGTGGTCGACGGCGAAGAATCCGCCGCAGGAGAATCATTGCCGCTTAGGATCGCCGGGGCCATCCTCTGTCACCCCACGCGCCTGGTTTTCCCGATCTTTCCCGCCCCTGATGCCTGCGAGGATTCGGAGCTCGGGGGCTCGGCCCTCGATAGGGACATTTCCCTGCTCGCCTCTTCCTTTCCCGCGGCATCGGTCATCGGCATGGAGGAGGACGTCGTCCGCTACGAGGAAGCCCTCGGTCTCTCGCCGCGGGCTTCAGTCGCATACCGCATGATGACGAAGGCCGCTGCGGATCCTTCTATCCCTGATCCCTCGCGCATCGGCTATCCGGGGCTGTCCGTGCATCGCGCCTTCCCCGAGGACCTCGAAGCCCTCCTGCCCCTCCAGGAAGCCTACGAGCGCGAGGAAGTACTGACGCGCATCCACGCCTTCAATCCCGCGGCCTGCAAAGCCTCGCTCGCGAGGGCCTTGGAGAGACAGCTCGTCTTCGCCGCGAAGGAGGGAGGGGTCGTCATCGGCAAGGCCGGCACGAACGCGCGGGGATTTTCCGTGGACCAGATCGGAGGCGTGTATACCCTGCCCGCGCGCAGAGGCCGTGGGGTGGCTTCGGCTCTCATGGGGGCCCTTCTTGCCGAGATTGGCGGGCAAGGCAGGGTGCCCGCCCTTTTCGTCAAGCCGACCAACGCAGCCGCCCGGGTACTCTATCGCGCTCTCGGCTTCGAGGACATCGGAAACTACCGAGCGGACTATTTCGAGGCCTAGCCGGGAATTCGCGCTCGGAGGATCGAGTCACTCCGAGAGGTAGAACTCGCCGCGGTATACGTACTCGGGCCGCGCGGCGACGTAGAGGGAGCCTGATGCGGCCCACTCGACCCAGATCGCCCCGGATCCGAGCCTGACCATGGCTTCTCGATCGGCATAGCCGACGGCTGCCGAGGCCGCGAGCGCGGCCGCCGCGCAGGCGCTGCAGTCCTGTGCGCCTCCCGAAGGCGCGGAAAGCAGGAGCCGCCCCCGCGAGGCGACCCGGACGGCCACGACGGTCGGTGCCGATTCCCCGCCTTCGCGATCCGCTTTCTTCGCGCCCGCTCCCCTGCGGGATGAAGCCACGCGCGCCCTCGCGCGAGCGGCGCCGCCTTCGGCGAAGACCGCGACGAGGTCGGCGGCGGGGATCCCGGCGCGCAGCGGAAGGACCTGGAAGCGCTCCCCGTCCGCCTCGATGCTCGTGGCGCGCGCCGCCGCGGCGGCGGCGTCGAGGACATCGTCGTCCGGCATCCCCCGCAGCGCGCCGAGCGAGAGCCCCAAAGAGGCCGAGTCGAGGACGTCTATGCGGATATCGGCCCCGGGGATCCGCATCCGGATATCCTCGGTGCCGCTGCGGCCCGAATCGAGGAGGAAACGCGCCACGCAGAGAGCGGCATCGGCGAAGGGGCCCGTCGACCCGTCGGGCCTGAAGACGCTGAGCCGAAGCTCCCCTTCGGGCTTGGAGACGATGGCGAGCCGATCCGCGCCTACCCCCCTTCTCCGATGGAGAAGGGCGCGCGCGACGAGAGCCCAGTCCCTGTCCCTCCCCTCGCCGTCGAGGTCGTCGATCAGGACGATGTCGGAATCGCAGAGGCGCAGCTTGTAGAAAGTAAGGTCCATTGCGGCCATTGTACCATAGGCCTCGGGCTATGCGCCTCGGCCCGGTCGGGGTATCATCCTGGGCGTGCAGGACGAGCTCATCGACCGACGGACCATGGGGCCGCGGGTTTTCCGCGCCGCCGATTTTTCGGGGCATCCGCCCAGCGGTCCTGGCGTCTGCGGCATAGACGAGGCGGGCAGGGGCCCCTTGGCCGGGCCCGTATCGGCCGCTGCCGTCGTCCTTCCCGCCGGCTTTCCCGTCGAGGTCCTCGACGACTCCAAGATTATGTCGTCCAAGCGCCGCGAGGCCGCGTACGACCTCATCGTCCGGGCTTCCCTCGCCTGGTCGGTCGCCTGGGCCTATCCCTGCGAGATAGACGAGCTCAACATACTGGGCGCGAGCCTCCTGGCGATGAGGCGAGCCTACCGCGGCCTCGTCGCCCTGCGAATGGCACGGGACTTGCCTCCGCCCGACGAGGTCTACGTGGACGGCAACCGTCCGCCCGACCTAGGGCGCCCTTGCGCCGTCGTCGTCAAGGGCGACGCCCTCGTCCCGGCCATCATGGCCGCTTCCATACTGGCAAAAGTCGCGCGCGATAGGGCTATGGAACGCTACGACTGGCTATACCCCGAGTACGGCTACGCGAGGCACAAAGGCTATCCGACGCGCGAGCATCGCAGGACCTGCCGCGACCTCGGCCCCTCGCCCATCCAGCGGATGAGCTTCAATTACGGGAAGCCTTGACGTATACTGGGCGTCAATGACCAAGCCCGCTATCGTCAAAGCGCGCAGCTCGAGGCGAGTCCAGATCATCGACATCACCGAGGAAGTCGCGAGGGCCATACGCGATTCGGGCGTGACGGAAGGCATCTGCGTCCTTCAGTCCCAGCACACGACGGCCGCCCTGACCGTGAACGAGTCGGCCGATCCGGACGTGAGGCGCGACATCGAAATGCAGCTCGCCCTCATCGCGCCTCGGGACCCGAGCTTCCGCCACGCCGAGGGCAACTCCGACGCGCATATCAAGACCAGTCTCCTCGGTCCGAGCCAGACGATCGTCGTGAGCGGGGGGAGGCCGATGCTCGGCACCTGGCAGGCAATTTACTTTTGCGAATTCGACGGCCCCCGCGAGCGAAGCGTCGTCGTCAAGTGCATGGAGGGTTGAGGGCGGCTCATGCGAGCCCGGGAGCTCACTCTTTTCACTTTGCCGGATCGGGCTTCCTTCGTACGACTAGTTTACGCCGCGGCGCCGCCGATCCATCGGGAAGGCAGCCCTCGGACGGCGTCACGGGGCTTTCGCTGCCCGCGAATCCGCCCGGCGTCCTGGGGCGCCTGTCCGCGCGCCTCTCCGCGGCCGCGAGGGCCGGGGAAAAGCCGAGGATCTTTCCGCCGAGCTCGGGCTTCTCCATGAAGGTCAGGACCTCCTGGAAGGCTTTGACGAAATCGACCATGTCCTCGCGGAAGACGACGACCGATCGGCGTTCGAAGCCTTCCGTCTCGGAGGGCTTGCTCTCAACCACCGTGAGGAACATGTCGCCCATGCGGTTTTCCTTCACGTTGAAGAAATAGGTCCGGCCGTTGCAGCTGACCCTCGTGGAAAAAAGCTCGCCCCTGATACCCATGCGTAGGATAGTATCGGAGGATAGGCGGAGTCCGCTAGGCCCCGTCGGCCGCGCGCAACATGGAGACGTGCCATGCCAACAGGTACTCCTCGTCCGCCGCGGCTCCCCCCTCGACGTCGGCCAGCACCCGGAAGACCGGCTCCGTGCCGGAGCCGCGCATCCAGAGGAAGGCGAGCGGGGCGCCGTCGGAGTCGGCGAAGGCGATCCGAAGGCCTCCGCGGCCGGACGCGGCGAAATCCGCGCCGATGCGCGTCTCCGCCTGGCCCTCGGTGGCGAAGGCTTCCCAGGATGCGAATCCGAAGCGTTCCGTCAGTTCGGTCCTGCGCTTCTCCCATTCGCGGACGAATATCCTGGAATAGCGCGCCTTGAGCTCGGCATGGTCCGGGCTGTTCACTAAGAGAGCGGCCCTCGGCTCGAAAACGCTGGTTGTCGCGAAGGCGGGCAGGGACGCGAGGACGTCATCGATGCCGAAGTCCGAGCCGGAATACCCCATCCGGTCGGCATCGGTCGGCTTCGAGCGCCGCAACCATATCTCGAAGAGACCCTCGCGGCCGTCGCCGGAGCCTCGCAGGAGGAGGAGCTTGAGCACGGCGCCCAAGGTGGACAGGGGATCGCGGACCGCCGAAGGATGGGTGATGTTGCCGCCGTTGGAGCCCTCGCCTAGGATGCGGACGATGTATCCCCTCTTCCTCAGCGAGGCTGCGAGCCCCACCACGTTCGCCTCTCCGGTCTCGGCGCGGAAGACCCCGACGCCGAAGGCCCTCGCTATCGCGTCTATCCGCATGCTCGTGGCGTCGTTCACCGCTACGGCGACTTTCTCCCTCGCGTTGCCCGCGGCGTCGTAGGTCAGGCGGTCGTCGCGTACGAGCTGGGATAGCTCCGCGACGCAGCAGAGCGCGAAGACTTCCTGGGCCTCGACCGGTCTCGCGATTCCATCGCGCCCCAATACCACGAGGTTGCCGCGGTCGCCGTCGCAGTCCGGCACGTAGGCCGCGACGAAGGCCGGATCCGCCGAGGCGGCCGCCTCCAGCTCGCGCATCGCGTCGTTCAGCGACTCCCCTTCCGGGACTATGCGATGCGCGAAATCGCGGGGCCTGTCGTTGACCGCCTTCGCCCGGACCCCCACGCCCTCGAGGAAGTCGCGGTCGATCGATAGGCATCGCGCCGAGCCGTTGAGCTCGGCGACTACTCCGACCGGCCGCAGCGCGGCGGCTCGGGACATCTCGTCGAAGAATCTCTCCTGCTCGGCCAGGTCGGGACTCCCCGAAATGACCTCATGGGCGAAAAGCGTGTACGCGGAGACGGAGCGGCGCTTCCAGCCCTGGCAGCCCGAGAAGACGCGCGCGACGTCCCGAGCCTCGGCCGCTTCCATCAGCGCCAACACCCGCGCGGGGAGGTCGGAGCCGGAAAGCGATGAGCGAAAGCTCCCGATCAGGCCGGTCGAATCGGCCGCGCCGATGACGCCGCCGTCCCGCAGCCCGAACTTTAGTCCGTTGTGGCCGCGCGGATTGTGACTGGCCGAAACGTAGCAGAAACCGGCGATCCCCGCGTCGGCGCGCGAATAGGCCATAATCTCAGGCGCCGCGACGATGAAGAGATACCGCGGAGAGAGGCCCAGGCCGAGGAAGACGCGGATCATCGCGTCCGCGAGCGCGGGACCGGTGGGGCGCGAGTCTATCCCGACGAGCACCGCGGGGGAGGCCGAGGGACTCCGAGAGCGCAAGAGCCCCGCGAAGGCCATGGCCGCCGTACCCGCGAGGACTAGGTCGGGACCGGATACCTCTCCTCCGTCCGATTCTTCGTTCCCGTCCTCGGCGAAGACCTTACGCCAGCCCGAGGCGGAGAGGATGAGGGTCGAGGCGGCCGCGACTACTTCGGCGGCGCTCGGAAGCGCGTCGGGATCGAGGGGCACGATATCGGGATCCCCGACCTCGAAACCCGTTGCGGGATGGATAATCTTGGACATGCCGACCGAGTATAGCGTCGGCGAACCGGCTTTGTCGCGAGGCCGATGGGGATTCCGGCGGGTCTTGCCCCTGCGCTTCCCTCTTCGGTATCCTCGATTAGATGAATCCGATGCTTCTCCTTAAATCGCTGGTGCCCGGGCTACTGCCCCTGGTAATATTCGTAGGCGCCGACGCCGTATTCGGCGAGACCGTCGGACTCCTCGTGGGGATCGGTACCGGCGTAGCCGAATTCGCCTATACCTTGATCAAGGACAGGAAGGCGGATCCCTTCGTCGCCGCCGACACGATACTGCTCGCCCTGGCCGGCGGCCTCTCCCTCCTGCTCCAGGACGCCATCTTCTTCAAGCTCAAGCCGGCCATCATCGAATTCGTCCTGGCGGTCGCCATGGGCGGCATGCTCGTCCTGCCCCCGAGCTATCTCAAGGGCTATATAGGGAGGCAGCTACGAGGCGTCGCGATCCCCGACTCGGCGATGCCCGCGATGCAGAGGAGCCTCCGCTTCATGCTGATCCTTCTCGCGGCCCATATCGCCCTCACCGCCTACGCTGCCTTCGCCCTGTCCAAGGCATGGTGGGGTTTCATATCCGGGGGACTTCTCTACATCCTGTTCTGCGCGTTCGCGCTGAGCCAATTCGTCGCCGTCAAGCTGCGAGCGAGGCGCGCCGCCTCGGGCGGGCCCGACGCCGAAATGCTTCCTCTGATAGACGAGGCGGGCAAGGTCCTCGGGGTCGTATCCAGGAGCGAATGCCACAAGGGGCCGGGCAAGCTGCATCCAGTCGTCCACCTCCAGATCGTCGACGGAAGAGGGAGCATGTACCTGCAGAAGCGAGCCTCCGACAAGGACATCCAGCCCGGCATGTGGGACAGCGCGGTCGGCGGCCACGTCTCCGCCGGCGAGGACCTCGACTCGGCCCTGGCGCGGGAGCTGCGCGAGGAACTCGGCGTCACCAAGCTGGCTATCGAGGCCTCGGGGGCGAGCATCGAGCCCATCCTCCGCTACCGTTGGGACAGCGATCGGGAGTCCGAGCTCGTGTTCTCGTTCATGGCGACCTACGGCGGGCCTTTCTCGCCGGACGGCAAGGAAGTGGAAGAGGGCAGGTTTTGGAGCTTCGACGATATACGGGCGAATCTCGGAATGGGAGTCTTCACGCCCAATTTCGAGCATGAGTTCGGCCTTATCGAACGAGCGGCGGCCGACGCGGCGAGGATTAATGCCGGAAAGGCCGACGCGCCGGCGACCGCCGCGGCCATGACGTCGACGGGCTCCTCGGCGGCGGCGGAGCCCGATGCGGCGCCTCCCAGGCCCAGGCGACCTTAATCCTTGGCGCGGAGGGGAATGTCCATCGGGGGTAGCTGCAGGCCGGAAGCGGCGGCGGCGCGCTTATTCTCTTCCTGGATGGCGTCGAACACTTCCTGGCGGAATACCTTCACGTTGCGCGGGGCGTCGATGCCTAGCTTGACCTGATCGCCGCGGACCTCGACTACCGAGACGACGACGTCGTCGCCTATTACTATCTTCTCGTTGACGCGGCGGGAGAGTATGAGCATCCTGCCTATACCTTGGATGCGGCCAGCTCGGCCATGATATCGTGCTTGACGCGCCAGCGCGAATCGCCGAGCACCGTTTGGATCCCGAGGCGATTGGCTTTGTTGATGATGAGGGGACCCATGAGATTGGCCGTGACCGAGCCTCCTTCGACGGGAACGGTGACTATGGCGAAGATGAGGACCTCATTGGGACGGGATACGCCGATATCGTCGAGCGAATCGTCGTTGACGTCGAGGGAATAGTCGGGCCGGAAGAGGAAGGGGTCGATGAGGATGAAGGCCAGATCCGGCACGTCGATCGATTGGAGATAGAAAAAGGGCTTTTGCCGGGCATCGAGGAGTATATAATCCTTGAACTTCTCGAAGCCGAGGAGACCGCCGGGGAAGCTTACGAGCTGTCGCTCGTCCGCGTCGATCTCTCCGTAGGCTTTCGTCTTGACTCTCATCTATCGTTCCATAATGCCGGGCCTCAGCGCAGGAAGTCAAGGAGCGTCTGCGAGAAGAGACGTCCCGCGAAGCTCAGGGCGGCCTTGTGCGCGTACTCGAGCATCTTGTAGTCGGTGATCGCCTTCGTCATGTCGAGGTCGGCCGCGTCGCTCTCGAGCTTCGCCGTATCGGGGATCTCTTTGTTGAGCCTCGCCTGGACGACCTGAAGCCTTTCGCTGCGCGCGCCGATTTCGGCGATGCGGCGATTCAGGTTGTCGATGCCGGAGTCTAGGCCGGCGAGGGCGGCTCCGCCGGTCTCGAGGGCGTCGCCGCGGTTGAGCGAGTCGCGCAGGCGCATGGCCGCGTCGAAGAGCGATCCGCCCGAGACGCGCGCGCTCGGGGCCCAGTTATCGGGGGGGAATCCCGAGGGCGCGAGGAGGCCGAGCTCCTTCAGGACCGCGCCGGGACCGCCTCCGGGCGCGGACGCGGGGCCATCCTCCAAGCGCAGCTGGTGGGCCGTCGTGGTCTCGAGCGAGATGGAGAAGCTCCTCGGATCGATGCTCGCCTTGACTGCGGCGCCCGAATCGTTGATCTTGGCGGCGACGGCGTAGACGTTATCGCCGGCCTTGATCCCGACGGCCTTGCCGTCCACGACTATAGTCGCGTCGGCGACGGCCCGCCAATCCCGCGCGTCGAAGCTCGAGACGACCTGCTGCTTCTCAGCCCAGAACACGTCCGATCCGCTCTGGGAGACGGGCATATAGTCGCCCTCGGAGATTTCGGCCCTGGGACCGCCCTCGGCGCCGAGATATTGGACTCCGACCAGCACCTCGCCGGCGGCGCCCGGGGCGGCCCCGCTTATCTCGCGGAAGGGCTGGGTGTGCGATTTGTCCCCGGAGAATATGAAGCCGCCGTCGGGCCCGCGCGCGTTGGCCATGTTCACCATTTCGCCGAGAAGCTGATCCGCTTCCTGCGCCATGTATTTCCGGTCTTCCTTTGAATAGGTGCCGTTGGCGCCCTGGACGGCTATCTCGCGCAGGCGCTGGACGATGTCGAGGGTCTGACGGACGTAATCCTCGGAGACCTTGTACTGGTCGTCGACCCAGGCGGCGTTCTTCTCGAAGCGCTGGAGGCGCGCGCCGACCGAGTCGAAGCGCGTCGCCCGCGCCGCGGCCAGGGGATCGTCGCGGAGGTTCTCGATCCTGCTCTGGCGGGCCATCTTGGTCTCCGCCGAGGCCATATCGCGCTCCCGGCGCCTCGCCCAGAATTGCAAATCGTTGTTCATCAGGTCGCTGCTGACGCGCTGCATCTAGGTCACGCTCCCATTCGGTTGATTATCGTGTCGAGCATCGAGTCCACCTTGGTCACGAACTTGGCCGCTGCCTCGTAGCCATGCTGGAACTTGATCATGTTCGCGAGCTCCTCGTCCATGTTTACTCCCGATGTCGACTGCCTGAGGTCCCGCAGCTCCTTGCCGATCCTGTCGTGCGTGGCGGAGGCGCTCGCCGCGCGCTCGCCCGAGAGGCCGACGCGCGCGACCGCCTCTGCGAAGTGGTCGTCGAAGGTCTTAAGGGAGCCTACCATGACGTTCTGCGTGCGCAGGGCCGCGATGGCCAGGGCGGCGGAGCCGTCGCCGGCCGCCGCCGGCCTGCCGTTCTCTCCGAAGCCCGCTGCGATCGACCCAAGGTCCGACTTGATCTCGGGCGCGACCTCCAGCCATCCCGCCGGATGGGCGATGGGCGCGACCGCGAAATCGACGCCGTCGGTCCGCAGCGAGCCGGTCGCGTCCGCGTGGCCCCAGTCGTAGGCCCCGCCCGCGCCCGAGCCTTGGAGGAGGCCCGAGTAGCCGACGAGGAACTGGCCCGAGTCCTCGACGTGACGTAGGACGAAAGAGGGATCGTCGGCGTTCGCCGCGGGCGTCGCGCGGAGCTCGAGCTTGCCCTCGCGCGTAAGTCTGGCCGTCACCTCCGCCCCCGCGTGGTTGATGCGGGAGACGAGGTCGGCGACGGTGTCGGTAGGGTAATAGGCGACTTCGGTCGTTCCCGCCGCCGACGAGAGCTTGATCGTTCCCGCTAGGCCGACCTGTTCCTGGGCCGTCAGGGCGTTAGCGCCGGTCATGCGGTAGATGTAAGTAGAATCGTATTTGCCGTCGCCGTTGCGATCGTAGTTTCCCGCGACGTTGTTTATGAAGGGCCACTCCTTGAAGAAATCGAGGCCCGTCTTCCCGTTGACCCCGTAAGCGGCGCGGTGAGTCTCGTTGACGAGGTCGGCGAAGGTCAGGGCCATCGTATCGAGGGTCTGCATTTCTTTCTTCGCGTCGCCGTCGCGCAGCCCTATGAGGGCTCCGAGCGTCCCGCCCGTAATCGCGGCGGGCAGGCCCGTGTCCTTCCAGATCGGCGCGGCGAAGCCCTCGTCGTCGGTCGCGGTCTTCATGTCGAATCCCCGCGCGATATCGCCCTGAACGAGGACGATCCCGTCTACGTGGACCATGAACTCGTCCGACCCGCGCTGATCGACGCTGATCGGAATCAGATGACCCAGCTTCTCGACCAGGACATCCCTCCTGTCCATGAGATCGTTGGGCTCGTCGCCGATCGCCTTCGATTTCCGTATCTCGAGATCGACCGCCGCGATCTCCTTGGCCAGGTTGTTTACCTGGGTGACCGTACCGCGGACGTCGCCGTCGACCTCCGAGCGGAAGCCCGTGAGCCGCCGAAACCTGTCCCGCATGCTCTCCGCGAGGTTCTCCCCTCGGGAGAGAACGGCCTCGCGGGCCGCGGTGTCGGATGGCCGGAGGGAAAGCTCCTGCCAGGAGTCCCAGAATTTGTCCATCTGCGCGCGTACCGATGAATCGGAGGGCTCGTTGTGTATCTGCTCGAGTTGGAGAAGGTACTTGTCCCGAGCGCCCCAATAGCCCTCGAGCCCGCTCTCGGCGTCGATACGGCCTTCGAGGAGATCGTCCTTGATGCGCTCTATCCGCGATATGGAAACGCCCTGGCCGATCTGGCCGGGCGTCTCCTCGCGGCTGAGGTCGGGCGCGTAGAGGGGATCGGTCGCGGCGAGGTCCACGCGCTCGCGCGAGTATCCCTCGGCCGAGGCGTTGGCCAGGTTGTGGCCGATCGTGTTGAGAGCCTGGTTCTGCGCGTTGAGGCTGCGCTTGGCCAGTTCTATCCCAAGGAAAGTCGACTGCACTTTATGTCTCCTCCGTCATGCGCGCATCGCCCGAGGGCGTCATAAGGCGGTATTGAGCAGAAGGGCGTCCAGATCGGGCTGGATCGCCTTTCCCGATTTCCCGTACATGCGATGCTTCTTCTCCGGGAACAATTCCTCGAGGACGGCGCGCAGGAGGTTGCGGTTGGCCGCGGCGTAATCCCCGGCCGAGGCGTTCTCGAACTTGGCCCGCATCGCGGCGAGCTTGAGCCTGCGGTAGAGGTCCGTGAGCTCGCTTCGCCCGGGCTCGGGCACGAGCAGGGCGACCTGATACATCCCGCCGGCGTCGCAGCCGGTCTTCGCGCGCAAGAGCTCGAAGGCCTCGGCTCGCTCGCCTTCCTTGAAAGCGATGGCTCGGGCCACCTCGTCCTGGATTCCGATCGCCGTCTGCAGGGCTGTCCAGTCCCTCGCCCGTATGGCGGTGGTGAAGGAACGCTGGGCGGCCACATAGGCTTCGAAGCAGGATATCTCCGCGGACATCGCGCTCGAGAGGGCAAGGACGGTCTCCATCTGCGTCATGTGGACACTCCTTCGCTTCATATTTTCGGTAGCGGGGCGTCCTTGATTAGGGAAATGCGCTCCTGTCGCGTCCCACCGATCTGTAGCTTCTCGGGAAATCCCACCGATCGGAGGGAAGGGGCACTCTGCGTTTCCCCCTTTTTTGTTTTGCCATTGTTCGAAGAATTCGAATCTTCTCATTTTATTTCTTTATTATGGAACAAAATGGGATATTGAAAGATTCATGTCATTCATTTTAAGTCCTTGGCATGAAATAAGCTTTATAAAGCGCAAGGATCTTCAGAGGAGCAAAGCGATGAGGAAAGTAGCCATTTACGGTAAGGGCGGGATCGGGAAATCCACGACCACCCAGAACACCGTCGCCGGCTTGGCCGAGATGGGGAAGAAGGTCATGGTAGTCGGCTGCGACCCGAAGGCGGATTCCACGCGCCTCCTGCTGGGCGGCCTCTCTCAGAACACGGTGCTGGACACTCTCCGCCTGGAAGGCGAGGACCTCGAGCTCGAGGACATCGCCAAGACCGGCTACGGCAACACGACCTGCGTCGAATCGGGCGGACCCGAGCCCGGCGTCGGCTGCGCGGGTCGCGGCATAATCACCTCGATAAACATGCTGGAGCAGCTCGGCGCCTACGCGGAGTCTCAGGCCCTCGACTACGTCTTCTACGACGTCCTCGGGGACGTCGTGTGCGGCGGCTTCGCGATGCCGATCCGCGAAGGCAAGGCCGAGGAGATCTACATCGTCGTCTCGGGCGAGATGATGGCCATGTACGCGGCGAACAACATATGCAAAGGCATCGTGAAGTTCGCCGAGGCCGGGACCGTGCGCCTGGGAGGCCTCATCTGCAACAGCCGCAAGGTCGACAACGAGGAGGCGATGATCGAGGCGCTCGCGGCCAAGCTCGGCACGCAGATGATCCACTTCGTCCCCAGGGACAACATGGTCCAGCGCGCCGAGATCAACCGCAAGACGGTGATCGAGTACGAGCCGGACCATGCGCAGGCGGACCAGTATCGGACGCTGGCGAAGAAGATCCACGAGAACAGGAAGCTGATCATTCCCAAGCCTCTGACCACCGAGGAGCTCGAAGGCCTCCTCATGGAGTACGGAATCGTTAATTAAGCGAGGCAATTTCAAAATGCTTCGGCATTTTGAAATTGCTCGAGCGCTAGCGCGCTTGATATTGCAGTTTCCCGCGGAGCTGCTTGGAGGTTAGGCATGGTAATGGTAAGAGCGATCGTGAGGCCGGAGAAATCCGACGCCGTGATGGAAGCGCTGATGGACGCCGGCTTCCCGGCGGTGACCAAGGTCAGCGTCGTGGGCCGGGGCAAGCAGCGGGGGATCAAGATCGGCGAGGTCACCTACGACGAGCTGCCCAAGGAGCTTCTCATTACCGTCGTCCGATCCAAGGACAAGGAGTACGTCGTGAGGACGATCCTCGCCGCGGCGCGAACGGGGAACAAGGGCAGCTACGGCGACGGGAAGATCTTCGTCAGCCCGGTGGAGGAAGTCTACACGGTCTCCAGCGGGGTAAGGGAAGATCCGGACGCCGCGGAGCAGGCCGCGTCCGCGGCCGCCGGGGTCGACGCATGAAGGAGATCATGGCCTTCGTGCGCATGAACATGATGAACAAGACCAAGAAGGCGCTCGGCGACGTGAACGTCCCGAGCTTCACCGCCAGGGAGTGCCTGGGCAGGGGGAAGGGAATGGTCGATTTCAGCGTCCTTCGCGGCGCGGAGCGCGGCTACGAGGAGGCGATAGCCCAGTTGGGCCAGAGCCAGCGCCTCATTCCCAAGCGATGGCTGACCATCGTCGTCCCCGACAGGCTGGTCGGGATGACCGTGGAGACGATCATCGCGGTCAACAAGACGGGCAAGGCGGGCGACGGAAAGATATTCGTCCTTCCCGTCGACGAGGTCTACCGGGTGCGGACCGGCGAATCGGGAGACCGCGCACTCGATGAAGCATAGCGGGCCGCACGAGGCCGGAGGGAAGCGATGAGCGATACTAGAACGGCGGCCGTCGTCGAGCCGGTCCTGGCCGAAAAAGAGGCCGAGGTCCTGAAGGGCGAGCTCCTCGCCGCCTATCCGCCCAAGATAGGCCGCAAGCGCGAGAGACAGATCGTCGTCAACAAGCGGGGCGAGGACGGAAGCTATCCGGAAATCCAGGCCAATACGAGGACTCTTCCCGGCATCATCACCCAGCGAGGATGCACCTACGCCGGATGCAAGGGCGTAGTCGTCGGTCCCACCCGGGATATCCTGCAGATCACCCACGGTCCCATCGGCTGCGGCTTCTACAGCTGGTTGACCAGGCGCAACCAAACACGGGCCGAGGGCGCGTCCGACGACAATTTCATGCCCTACAGCCTGTCCACCGACCTCGAGGACAAGGACATCGTGTTCGGCGGCGAAAAGAAGCTGAGGCGGGCCGTGAAGGAGGCCTTCGACACCTTCAGGCCCAAGGCCATAGCGATCTTCTCGACCTGTCCGGTCGGGCTCATCGGCGACGACGTCCATGCCGTGGCCCGCGACATGACCGAGGAGCTCGGCATTACCGTCTTCGGGATGTCCTGCGAAGGCTACAAGGGAGTCTCGCAATCGGCGGGACATCATATCGCGAACAACGCGGTATTCACCCACGTCGTCGGCAAGAACCCGGAGAGGCCCGAGGGCGAATTCAAGGTGAACATGCTGGGCGAGTACAACATCGGAGGCGACGCCTTCGAGCTGGAGCGGCTGCTGGGCCTCCTCGGCGTGACCTTGGTCACTACGTTCTCGGGCAACTCCACGTTCGTGTCGATGGGCCAGGCGCCTTTCGCCGACGTGAATCTCGTGATGTGCCACAGATCGATCAACTACATGGCCGAGATGATGGAGACCAAATACGGCCTGCCCTGGTTCAAGGTCAATTTCATCGGGGCCGGTCCCAGCTCGAAGTCGCTTCGGCACCTGGCCGAGTACTTCGCCGATGCGGGGCTCGCGGCGAGAGTCGAGTCGCTGATCGAGTCGGAGATGATCGAGGTAAGCGAGGAACTGGATCGCGTCAGGCCGCGCCTCGCGGGCAAGAGCGTGCTCATGTACGTCGGCGGCAGCCGGGCGCACCACTATCAGGACCTGTTCAGGGAGCTCGGGATGAAGGTCGTCTCCGCGGGCTACGAGTTCGCCCATCGCGACGACTACGAGGGCCGCAGGGTCATCCCCACCATAAAGGTAGACGCCGACAGCCGCAACATCGAACAGCTCCACGTAGAGAGGGACGAGGCCCGGTACTCGAGGCGGCGCGACGACGCGGAGATCGAGAGTCTCAAGGCCCGCGGTCTTCCGATGGGCGAATATGAGGGCATGATGAGCGAGATGGCCGAGGGTAGCCTCGTCATCGACGACATCAGCCACTACGAGACCGAGAAGCTCATCGAGCTTGTGAAGCCCGACCTCCTGTGCGCCGGAATCAAGGAGAAGTACGTCGTGCAGAAGCACGGCATACCGCTCAAACAGCTGCACAACTACGACATCGGGGGGCCCTACGCCGGCTTCCGCGGCGCGATCAATTTCTACCGCGAGATAGACCGGCTCGTGAACGGCTCCGTCTGGGGAAAGATCAAGGCCCCCTGGGACAAGGCGCCGGAACTGTCCGGCAGCTACGGTTGGTGAAGGAGGAGCCATGCCGAAGGACCCGTACTTGAAGCACACCGCCGCGGAATTGCCGCCCCGCGAGGCCCTTACGATAAATCCGGCCAAGACCTGCCAGCCGATCGGGGCCATGTACGCGGCCTTGGGCGTGCATCGCTGCCTGCCCCATAGCCACGGCTCCCAGGGCTGCTGCTCTTACCACCGGAGCACGCTGACCCGTCACTACAAGGAGCCCGTCATGGCCGCCACCTCCTCCTTTACCGAAGGGGCATCGGTCTTCGGCGGACAGAGCAATCTCCTCCAGGCCTTCAACACGATCTTCACCCTCTACGACCCGGATATCATCGCCGTCCATACCACCTGCCTCTCCGAGACGATAGGGGACGATCTGCCGCAGATCATCGGGAAGGCGACGGCGGAGGGCAAGATACCGGCTGGACGAGTCGTGCTCCACGCGAATACGCCGAGCTATATCGGCAGCCACGTCACGGGCTTCGCCTCGATGACCCGCGCCTTCGTCGACTACTTCGCGGAGACCACCGGCAAGAAGAGCGACAGGCTCGCCGTCTTCCCCGGCTGGGTCGAGCCCTCGGACATGGCCGAGCTCAAGCGCCTCCTCGAGACGATGGAAATACCGTATACGATGCTTCCCGACACGAGCGGAGTCCTGGACTCTCCCCTTACCGGGCATTTCGAGATGTATCCCGAGGGAGGAACCAGGCTCGAGGACATCAGGCACATGGGAGACGTCAAGGCCTCGATAGGCTTGGGCCCCTATTGCTCGGGACCGGCGGCCAAGCTCCTCGATACCAAGTGCAGGGTTCCCTGCGATATCCTCGACTTGCCGATAGGCCTGTCCGCGACGGACCGCTTCATCGACGCTCTGCGGCGAACGGCGGGCGTGGCGGTAAGCGAGACGGTCATCAGGGAGCGAGGGCGCCTCGTCGACATGATGGCCGATATGCACCAATACACCTACGGCAGGACTGTCGCCCTCGCCGGCGATCCCGACCAGCTCTGCCCGCTCTCGGAGTTCCTGCGGGACATGGACATGAAAGTGAAGTACGTCGTGACGGGGACTCCGGGCAAGCCCTTCGAGTCTCGCATGTCCGAGCTCCTGGGCGAGGCCGAGGAAGGCGATTGGCGCGGAGCGCCGGGCGATCTCTTCTCCCTCCATCAGAGGCTGAAGGCAGAGCCGACCGATCTCCTCATCGGGAACAGCTATTGCAAGTACATGGCGCGCGACGAGGACATTCCCTTCGTGCGCTTCGGCTTTCCCATCCTGGATCGAGTCGGCCACTCCGACTTTCCCTACGTCGGCTATCGCGGCGCGATGAGAGTCATGGAGAGGGTCCTGGGCGTCCTCATGGATCGCCAGGATCGCGACTCACCGAACGAGAGATTCGAATTGGTCATGTGAGGGGAAGGCATGGAATCGTACTTCGCCCTGCTCAAGGGACGCCGCGACCAGGTCGCCCGCGCGGGCGAGCCCTCCATGAACATCGCCTGCGGCTCGCCGAGTCTCGCGGGAAGCGTGAGTCAGCGCGCATGCGTCTTCTGCGGCTCGAGGGTCGTCCTCTATCCCATCGCCGACGCGGTCCACCTCGTGCACGGACCCGTCGGATGCGCCGCCTACACCTGGGACATACGCGGCTCGGTCTCGACGGGGCCGCAGCTCCACCGCCTCTCCTTCACGACCGACCTCCGCGAGACGGACGTGATCTTCGGCGGCGAGAAACGGCTGTACGCCGCCCTTTCGGCCCTGATCGAGGAACACCGCCCGCGCGCCGCCTTCGTCTACGCGACCTGCATCATCGGCCTCATCGGCGACGACGTCGCGGCCGTCTGCCGAAAGGTCTCGGCCGAGCGGGGCATACCGGTCTTGCCCGTCCATTCGGAGGGCTTCAAGGGCACTAAGAAGGACGGCTATCGCGCCGCCTGCGCCGCCCTCGCCTCTCTCGTCGGGACGGCGGAGCCGCGTTCCGCCGATTATCGCGGCGATCCGGCGGTAGCGAGGAGCCGCCTCAGCATAAACATCCTCGGCGAGTTCAACCTGGCGGGGGAAGCCCGCATCATCCGCGGCTACTACGAGCGGATGGGGATTCGAGTTCAGTCCATAATGACCGGCGACGGCCGCGTCGACGAGATCAGGGCGGCGCATCGGGCCGATCTCGACGTGGTGCAATGCTCGGGCTCGATGACCTATCTGGCCAAGACCATGAGGGACGGATGGGGCATCCCCTTCGTGCAGGCGTCCTTCTTCGGCCTCGACGACGCGGCGGCCGCGCTGTACGCCGTGGCCTCCGCGCCGGCCTTCGCCGGCGAGCCGGCCCTGGCCGAGCGGGCCGCGGCCATCGTCGCCGAGGAAGTCGACAAGGTCCTGCCCGAGATCCGCGCGATCCGCCGGGACCTCGAGGGCATGCGCGCGGCCATCTATGTCGGCGGCGCCTTCAAGGCGCGCTCCCTCGTGAAGGCGCTCAGGCTCCTGGGCGTGAGCACCGCGCTCGTCGGATCCCAGACGGGCGACAAGGCCGATTACGACGACCTCGACGCCCTCTGCGACCCGGGCACGATCATCGTCGACGATTCCAATCCCGCCGAGCTCTCGCGCTTCCTCAAGATGAAGCGCGTCCAGATCTTCATCGGAGGGGTCAAGGAGCGGCCCATCGCCCACAAGCTCGGGATCGGATTCTGCGACCACAACCACGAACGGAAGATTCCCCTGGCAGGCTTCGAAGGCATGGTGAACTTCGCCCGCGAGCTGCGCGCCTCGGCCATGAGTCCCGTGTGGAGTCTCCTCGATAGGGAGAGGGACGATTAGCATGGCCGCGCGAGATAGGGCGCGATCGACTCCCCCCGTCGAGGAAGGGCTCGGGCGCTACGAGGTCACGCGGAACGCCTGCGTAGTCTGCTCGCCGCTCGGGGCCACCATCGCCTTCGCGGGCATCGAGCGGGGAATGACTCTCCTGCACGGCTCGCAGGGTTGCGCGACCTATATCCGGCGCTATGCCATATCGCATTTCCGCGAGCCTCTGGACGTGGCGAGCTCGAGCTTCACCGAAGAGAGTACCGTCTTCGGCGGCGCGGACAGGCTTCGCCTCGCCTTGGCCAACCTCCTGAGCGAGTATCGTCCCGCCTTCGTCGGGGTCGCCACTACCTGCCTCGCCGAGACCATCGGCGAGGACGCGGCCGCGGTGCGGAAGGCTCTCGGCGTCGTCGATGCGACCTCCGCCGCGGCGAAGGCCGCTTCGAAAGGGAAGGACGACCCTCTCGTCGTCGCGGTTTCCACGCCGAGCTATCGCGGCAGCCACCGCGACGGCTTCCGGGCCGCGCTGAGGGCCTTGGCCGAGGCGACCAACCCTCCAATCGCAAAAGGGCCGGCATGGTCCGCGTCGTCGCGGCGCGCATCCGGCAAGGGAGGCTCGAACCGACCGGTCGCCGTGTTCCCGGCCATGCTTTCTCCGGCCGACCTTCGTTCGCTTCGAAGCGACGTCGAGGCCTTCGGCCTGGAAGCGATCTTCGCCACCGATTATTCTGATACCCTGGACGGCGGCCCCTGGGTCGAGCACCGCCTCCTACCCGAGGGGGGTACGCCCGTCGCCGACCTCGCGCGGTTGGGTAGCGCGGTCGCCTCCATCGAACTGGGAGCCGAGCTTTCCCCGAGGCTTTCGGCCGCGGCCTTCCTTGAAGAGGCAAGCGGCGTTCCCCGCATCTCCCTCGGCCTTCCCGTAGGCATCCGGGCTACCGACGCCTTGATGGACGCCCTAGCCAAGCTTTCCGGGCGGCATCTCCCTCGAGGCCTGGAGGCCGAGCGCTCGCGGCTCCTCGATTCCTATGTGGATGCTCACAAGCACGTGTTCGGCAAGAAGGCCCTCCTGTACGGCGACGTGGACTTCGTCGAGGCTCTCGCGGCCTTCCTGCTCGAGATAGGCATGATCCCCGTGCTCCCGGAAGGCGAAGGCAGGGATTTTCATCAAGCCGAGTCGGCCGCTAGGGCCTCGGCGGAGGCCGGCGGTCCCATCGACCTCGTGATCGGCAACGGGAAGGGCTATAAGACCGCGGTCAAGCTGGGCGCGACCCTCGTCCGCGTGGGCTTTCCCATACACGACCGTTTCGGCGGACAAAGAGTCCGCGTTCTCGGCTACGGAGGCAGTCAGGAGCTTTTCGATCGAATCGTGAACGCGCTCATCGAGAGGAAGCAGGATGAAAGCGAAGTCGGGTATACCTATTATTGAGCACCCCTGTTACGATCCGGCGCACAAGGCCGGGATCTCTCGCCTGCACCTGCCGGTGGCGCCGCGCTGCAACGTGCAATGCCGCTTCTGCGACCGCAGCTTCGATTGCGTCAACGAAAGCCGTCCCGGCGTGACCGCCTCTCTCCTCTCTCCGGTCGAAGCCTCGAAACGGGTGGACCTCGCCCGCGAGCGCCTCCCGAACCTCGGCGTCGTCGGCATCGCCGGTCCGGGCGACCCCCTCGCCAACTTCGCGGAGACCGTCGAGACTTTCCGCCTCGTCCATCGGGGTCACCCCGATCTGGCCCTCTGCCTGGCGACGAACGGCCTGGGGCTTCCGGGACGGGCCGCCGCTCTCGCCGAACTCGGCGTCTCGCATCTCACGATCACGGTCAACGCGATCGATCCCGAGGCGAGCGCGCGCATCTACGACTGGTGCAGGATCGACGGCCGCGCGCGCACGGGCGACGAGGCGGCGGGGCTCCTCCTCGAGCGCCAGCTCCGCGGACTGGAGGAGGCGGCCGCGCTCGGCATGACGATCAAGATAAATACGATCCTCGTTCCCGGAGTCAACGAGGCCGAGGCCGGGCCCATCGCGCGGGAATGCGCCGCGCGCGGCGCTTCCTTCATGAACCTGATACCCCTCCTTCCCGTCAGGGGAACGCCCTTGGGCGGCAGGGGCGAGCCGTCGATGGAATCAGTCGCCGCGGCGCGGGAAGCGGCGGCGACGTTCATGCCCCAGCTCTCCCACTGCTCGCGTTGCCGGGCCGACGCGGCGGGATTGCTGGGCGAGGATATCTCCCTCGAAGAGGGAGCCGAACGGGCCGCGATCGAAAGCTACTCCCCGATAACCCGGTCCGTCACGGTCGCCGTCGCCAGCCGCGAGGGTCTCCTGATCAACCGGCACCTGGGCGAGGCGGAACGGCTCTTCGTATTTCGCATAGATCCCTCGGGCGAGTACGACTTCCTCGATGCCAGGCGGACTCCCGGCGAGGGCCGAGGCGAGGCTCGCTGGGAGGATCTGGCTGCCCTCGTCTCCGATTGCTCGATGCTGCTCGCCGCCGGCGTAGGCGCTCCGCCCCGGCTCTTTCTCGAGTCGAAAGGCATGAAGGTCTTCGTCCTCGAGGGCCTCGTGGACGAGGCTCTGCGGGCTATTGCCTCAGGCAGGGACCTTTCGTTCCTGAGGCTTCGCTCCGGCTGCGGATCGGGCTGTTCCGGCGGAGCGAAGCGCGGTTGCGGCTGCGCATGAATCTTCGAATCGCCTCACTCATCGTCAGGAGGGAACATGGCTAAACCGAACAGGCACATTCTGGTATGCGCGAGCTTCCGCTCGTCCGGGGCGCCTCAAGGAGTCTGCGCCAGGAAGGGATCGCAGGACCTCCTGGCCTATTTGGAAACCGAACTGGCCGACCGCGGCATGAGCGACGTCGCCGTGACGGCGACCGGCTGCATGAAAGTCTGCGATCGCGGGCCCGCGCTGGTCGTCTATCCTCAAAATCGCTGGTACGGCGGCATCGAGGGAGAGGCGCAGGTCGATGCGGTGCTGGATGCCCTCGAGGCGGGCTCGGACGCCTCGGAGTACCTTCTCGAATGACCATCGTCGATTGCACGCTTCGCGACGGCGAACAGGCTCCGGGCGTCGTCTTTTCCCGTGGCTTCCGTCTCGCCCTCGCCCGCGACCTCGCGGCTTCGGGCGTCCTCGAACTGGAGGCGGGCATCCCCGCCATGTGCGCCGAGGAGGGAGAAGCCTTCTCCTTCCTGGCGCGGGAGCTGCCCGAGCTGCGCCTCATCGCCTGGAACCGCATGCTGCGAAGCGACGTCGAGTCCTCCTTGCGCGCGGGCGCCGGGACGATCCACGTGAGCGTCCCGGTGTCGGATCTGATGCTGAGGGTGAAGCTCGGCTGGACGCGGGCCCGCGCCATCGCCTCGACGAGAGATCTCGTCGCCCATTGCCTTGATCGAGGGGCCCGGCCCATAGTCGGAGCGGAGGACGCATCGCGCGCCGACCCGGCTTTCCTCGAGGATTTCTTCGCGTCCGCGTCGGAGGCGGGCGCGGCCAGGCTGCGGTACGCGGATACTCTGGGTCGGCATGACCCCTTCGCCGCCTACGCGGCCATGGCGGCATTGGCCCCGCGGATCGCGGCGCCCATCGAATACCACGCGCACAACGATCTGGGCTTGGCCGTCGCCAATACATTGGCCGCCGCGCGCGGCGGGGCCCGCGCAGTGAGCGTCACGGTCGGAGGCCTCGGGGAGCGGGCGGGCAACGCCGCGCTCGAGCAGGTCGCCGCCGGCTTGCCGATCTTCTGCGGTCTCGATTGCGGCGTCGATCTCGTCCGCCTGCCCGCGATCTGCGCCTCGGTCGCGAAGGCCTCCGGGAGACCTATCCCGGTCGACCGTCCCATCGTCGGCGGGGCGGTCTTCTCCCACGAGTCCGGCATACACGTGGACGGGATACTGAAGGATCCCGCCCTATACGAATTCCTTCGCCCCGAGACCTTCGGACGCAGCCGCTCCATCGTGCCGGGCATCCATTCGGGCCGCTCGGCCCTAGTACATTGCGCCGGGCGATTGGGCCGCTCCCTGCCCGCCGGGCAAGTCGCCTCCGTCAAGGCTCGCGTCCGCCTGGCCTGGTCCGAGAGCGTTCCCCCGGATCCCTGGCGGGCCTTCGCGGGGATCCTGGACGAGGAGGGCTGTCCCGTTGAAGGATAAGGCGCCCGGCTCTTTCGAGTGCGCCGCCGCCCCCAGGCCCTTCTGCGACGGCGTCCTTCCCCTTTTCTACGAGCTGGCGCGCACCATAGCGCTAGGCAGGGATCTTCAGGGAGTCATGGACGCGGCGGTCGAAGTCATCGTGGAGAACCTGATCGGGGCCGAGCGCGTCGTCCTGTCCATCCTCGATCGCCGGACCGGCGCGGCTTTCATAGAGAACGCCTGGGGCCTGTCGGACGAGGAGCGTTCCCGGGGGGTCTACCGGATGGGCGAGGGCATAACCGGCTACGTCGTCCAGACCGGAGATTCCCTGGTCGTCCCCAACATCGCCGAGGAACCGGCCTTCCTCGACCGTACCGGGGCCCGCAGGGACGTGGATACGTCGCGCCTCGCCTTCATCTGCGTACCGGTGAAGCTCGGTAGGGAGGTTCTCGGAACTCTCAGCGTGGACCTTTCCAATTCTTCCAGCGCCGACCTCGAGGGGGACCGCGAGCTGCTGACCGTAGTCGCCGCGATGATCGCCCAGGCGGTCCAGCTTCACCGCGCCCGCAGCGAGGAGAACGCCCAGCTGCGCGAGGAGAACCGACGTCTCCTGGAGGAACTCGCCGATCGCCGCGGCCCCGGGAACATCATCGGTAACTCGCACCCCATGCAGGCCCTCTACGGCTATATGAAGAAGGTAATCGACAAACCCACCCCGGTCCTCCTCCTGGGCGAATCCGGCACGGGCAAGGAACTCGTCGCCGCGGCCCTGCACTACGGCGGCTCGCGCAAGGACAAGCCCTTCGTGCGCTTCAACTGCGCCGCGATCCCGGAGAACCTGGCCGAGAGCGAGATGTTCGGCTTCGAGAAGGGCGCGTTCACCGGCGCGCTTAACCAGCGGATCGGCCGCTTCGAGGAGGCCGACGGCGGGACTCTCTTCATGGACGAGGTAGGGGAGCTGAGCCTCTCCATCCAAGCCAAGCTGCTGCGCGTCCTCCAGTCGCGCCAGTTCGAGCGCATAGGCGGCAACAAGACGATCGCGGTGGACATACGGGTGATCGCCGCCACCAACCGCGACCTCGCCGCCCTCGTCAAGGAGGGCGCGTTCAGGGAGGACCTCTACTACCGCCTCGATGTCTTCCCCCTCCGGCTCCCGCCGCTTCGCGAGCGGGGATCCGACATACTCCTCCTCGCCGACTATTTCGTGGAAAAGCATGCGACGGCGCACCGCTCTCCCGTTCGGCGCATATCGACGCCGGCGATCGACGCCCTCATGGCCTATCATTGGCCGGGCAACGTGCGCGAGCTCGAGAACGTGATCGAGCGCGCGGTCATCCTATCCGATGACGGAGTCATTCACACCTATCACCTGCCGCCTACCCTCCAGACGGCCGAGAGCTCAGGCACGCGCTTCCGCGGCGCGCTGACGGAGCGGCTCGACGACGTGGAGCGCGAGCTGATCGTGGACGCGATCAAGGCCGCCGCCGGCAACATGGCGCGGGCCGCCCGGGAGCTCGGCCTGTCGGAGCGCGTGATGGCCCTCCGAGTCCAAAAGCACGGCATCGAATTCAGGCTGTTCCGCCCGAAGACTAAGCGGTAGATTGTACGCATGGAGGCCCAGAGATGAGATTGAGCGCGAGAAACCAGCTTAAAGGGAAAATAAAATCGATAACGCCCGGCGCCGTGAACGCCGAGGTGATCCTGGAGCTGCCCGGCGGACAGGAAATCGTCTCCATCATAACCAAGCGCTCCGTCGAGAATCTCGGCCTCAAGGAAGGCGGCCAGGCCTATGCCGTCATAAAAGCCTCGGAAGTGATCATCGGCATCGACTAGGGGAGTCAATAGACCGATAGGTTGTCGTCGTCGAGCCTGCCGGCGCGCAGCTCGAGCGTTTCGGTGCAGAGCCGCCGCGTCTCGGCCCGCGAATGGCTCACCATTATCGCCGTTATCCGGGTTTCTCGCTGTATGCGCGCCAAGTCGTCTCCCAGGCTCTCGCGCAGCTCCTCGTCGAGCGACGAAAGCGGCTCGTCCAAGAGCAGGAGCTCCGGCTCGCGCGCGAGGGCGCGAGCGAGGGCCGTGCGCTGTCTTTGGCCGCCCGAAAGCTCGCGCGGGAATTGCTCGGCCTGCTCCGTCAGGCGAGTCAGCTCGAGCAGCGCGCGCGCGCGCTTCACGTCGGCTCTCGCGTACAGGACGTTCCCGAGGACAGTCATGTTCGGGAAGAGAGCGTAGTCCTGGAAGACGACGCCGACTCGTCGTCTCCGCGCCGGCGCGAATATCCGGCGTCGGCCGTCGAACCAAAGCTCGCCGCCCATCTCTATCCGGCCGTCGTCGGGCCTCTCCAGTCCCGCCAGACAGCGGATCAGAGTCGTCTTGCCGGATCCCGAAGGTCCCCGCACCCCCAGGAAGGAACCGTCGGGCAGGTCGTACTCGAGCTCGAGATCGAAGCTCTTCTTCCCCGCGGTCAGCTTTTTCTTGAGGTAGAAGCGCAGCATCCTAGCGTCTCGCCTCGCGTCGCTGAAGGCCGTTCAGGAAAAGGATGCCGATGTAGCTCGCGATCACCAAGACTATGGCATATGAGTTGGCGCCGGAAAAATCGAGGCTTTCCGCGCGCTCGTACACCGCGATAGATACGGTTTTGGTCAGGCCCGGCACGCTCCCGCCGATCATGAGGATCACGCCGAACTCGCCGATCGAGTGCGCGAAGGTGGTGACGACCCCGGCGACGAGGCCGGTCTTCATGTTCGGCACGAGCACCCTGAGCGCCGTCTCGATCCTGCCCTTCCCGAGCGTATAAGAGGCCTCGAGCAGATTGACGGGCACTCCCCGCATCGCGGTCTTGAGCGCCGTCAGCATGAAAGGCAGACTCGAGACGCAGCCGCCGATCACGATGCCCGCGAAGGAGAACGCGAGTCTGACATGGAAGATCGATTCGAAGAAGAGCCCGACGGGAGCCCTTGGCGAGAGCGCGAGCAATAGGTAGAACCCGAGCACCGTCGGCGAGAGCACGAGGGGAAGGGAGGTCAGCGATTCCGCCCAGATCGCCCAGCGTCCCTTGGCCTCGCAGAATATCCACGAGAGCGGGAAGCAGGCCAGCGTCAGCAGGGTCGTGACCCATAGGCCCAGCCGAAGCGAGACCATGAAGGGCAGGGGGTCGAGGTTCACGACGTGCCCGCCATCGCGGCGAGCGCGAAAAGAAAGACGGGAAGCCGCTTCTCCATGGTGCGCTCCTGGAAGCGAATTATCCATATTCTTCGATTCGAGGCTAGGCCCCCGTTACGAGCCTTTCGCGCGTCCTCGATTCGGGCGGTCCCGGATTGCGCCGGCGCATCGGCGCCGATATAGTTAAGGCCGCATGTTCAGCCCATTAAGCGGCCTTCTCTGGCTCATCAGGGGGGTGCGCGTCTACGCGCTCGTAGGCGAGAGCGGTACCGGGAAGAGCTTTCGCGCAAAGCTGGTAGCGCAGAAGTACGGCATCGACATGATCATCGACGACGGCCTCCTCATCCGCGGCGACACCCTCCTCGCCGGGCGCTCGGCCAAGAGGGAGCAGCTGTACATGGCCGCCGTCAAGACCGCCCTCTTCCACGACAAGGCGCATCGCGACGAGGTCGCGCGGGTCCTTCAAAAGGAGCGTTTCCGCAAGATACTCGTCATCGGCACCTCGGAGCGGATGGCCTACAAGATATGCGAGCGGCTTCAAATACCCCATCCGATCAAGGTCATCAAGATCGAGGACATCGCGAGCCGCGACGAGATCGAGAAGGCGGTCCGTTCGCGCAAGATAGAGGGCAAGCATGTCATTCCCGTTCCCGCCCTCGAGATCAGGCGCAACTACCCCTCGATCTTCTACGATTCGATCCGCGTGTTCCTGAAGCGAAATTTCGGGGCGGCGCCGACCCGCCCCCGCATCTACGAGAAGTCCGTGGTCCGCCCCGAGTATACGAAGCGGGGGAGGGTGTCCATTTCCGAGGCCGCCCTCTCGCAGATGGTCATCCATTGCGTCGACGAGTTCGACGATTCGCTGCGCATCCGCCGCCTGGGAGTACGCTCCGATACGCAGGGCTACCGGCTTACCATAGTGCTCGAGGTTCCCTTCGGCACGAAGCTGGCGTCGAACGCGCATGCCCTCCAGGAGTACGTGATCGACAACATAGAGCGCTACACAGGCATCCTCATCGAGGAAGTAAGCATCGTCATCGACCGCTTCTCGCCGCGGAAATAGCGCGCCGGAAACCGCGTATGCGATTGGCCAGCGGAAAGGCGACCCATCGGTGGACCCGGCGGAGCGGCGAAGCATGCGATGCGCGAAATCGACGCGCGTCGCATGCGATTGATTTGACATTCACCAAGCCAAAGGCTACGATATATAGCACTTCGCTCGCGGAATGTCTTAAATTATGATAAAGAAGATGCGAAGCGGATTTCCGGTAAAGCCGAGTCCATGGACGGACTCAGGGGGAATCATGAAGAAGTTTAGCATATTGGCGCTGACCTTGCTTATTACGGTATCTTTCGTCGTCGCCCAAAACGCCGCCGGTCCGGCGACGACGGACGCGGGCGCCGCTCCCGCGGCAGGCGCGACTACGACTCCCGCGGCCGCTCCCGCCCCGGCCGGCGCCGGTACCGCAGCGGCCGCTCCCGCCGCGGCAGCTCCCGCCGGAAACGGCACGACGGCGGTCGTTCCCGCCGCGAGCTCGGCCTCCGGCCAAGCCTCGAGCGATCACTATTCCGTTATTTCCGAGCTGGGGCAGGACCGCGCCGATGCGCTTTCCCGACATCTCGAAGCCCTGTTCAACCTTTACGACGGATTGTTCCGCTACGATCCGGCCAACCTCAAGACGAAGCTGAACGTGCGCGAGTTCAGGGACAAAGCCGGCTTCGACGCCTACATGAGCCAAATCGTCGGTCAAACCAAGGACGACTTCGTGTATCTCCACTATCCGAGCCCCGAGAAGTCCGTGCTGCTCCTCTTCGCCAAGGACGAGCCCGACTACTCGGCCAGTCTGGCCCATCAGGCTTTCGTGCAGTTCCTCAAGGCCTTCGTATCCAATCCTCCCCTCTGGATCCGAGAAGGCGCTGCCGTCTGCTTCGAGTCCGCTACGTGGGACGATAAGGCCGGGACGCTGGGCTTTCCCGAGAACCTCGCCTGGCTCGAGACCGTCAAGTCCTTGAAGGATCGCAATCTCCTCCTCCCCTTGGACAAGCTGCTCTCGATCGGGCAGGACGAGGCGAGCGCCCAGCTCGACGTATTCTATCCGCAGGCTTGGGCCATGACCTCCTTTCTCCTCAACAGCGATGACAAGTCCTATAACCGTCTTCTCTGGGATGCGGTCGCGGCCTTGCGCAAGGATGCGAGCCTGGAGGACAACGAGAACGCGGTAACCGACATCGTCAATGCGTGGTACGGCACCGATGAGCTCAACAAAGCCTTCGCCGACTACCTTGCTCAACGCCGGACTTTTCCCGAGCTCGTCGACCTCGGCGTCCGGAAATACGCCGACAAGGCATGGGACGACGCAAGCAAGGCATTCATCTCCGCCAAGGCGATGAATCCAGGCAGCTATGTGCCCGAATACTATCTCGGTCTAATCGCCTATGCCCAGAACGACTTCGAAGGCGCCGATGCCCATTATAAGGCGGCGCTGGCCCTCGGTTGCGACCCCGCGATTACGAATTACGCCCTCGGGGTCAATGCCTATGCCCGGAATCGCCTCGACGACGCAAAGAGCTTCCTCAAGATCGCCCGGGACGACGCGCCGGACCGCTATGGGGACAAAGTCGACTCCCTGATCGCAAAGATAGGTAAATAGGGTATCTAAAGGGGCGAAGTAGCCGAAGGGCCGCCTTGGGTAGGTCTGCCGGGGCGGTTTCTCTCGCTTCCGGGATTCCGCCTTAGGCTCGAGCCTTCATGCGGGAATCAGTGCTTGAGGACCGCGAGGATGCGCTCGAGTACTTTTTTTCGATCCAGCGGCTTGACTATGTAGCTTTTTGCGCCGAGAAGCAGGGATTTCTTGACGACATCCTCCTTGCCCAAGGCGCTAACCATCACGATGCAGGCGTTTTTGTCGAATTCGAGTATCTTCTCCAGGGCGGTTACGCCATCCATCTTAGGCATCGTGATATCCATGGTTACGAGGTCGATATTCGGGCAGAGCTCCTTGTACTTCTCGAGGCCCGCCATGCCGTCGCCTGCCGTGCCGACTACGTCGAAGCCCTCGGATGTGAGTATCTGACCGAGCTGCTTGGCGATGAACATCGAGTCGTCCACGATCAGCACGCGGTAGGGCGTTCCATCAGGCTTTACGCCATCGGGGTGTTTCTCGTTGATGTTCGGCATGTCGGACTTGGCGATCATACGCTTCACCGCTCCTTTTCCCGGACCGGACCGCCCGATATCGGCCGGTCCAAGGGTCCACTGATACGGTTATAATAGAAGCGCACGGGCTTTGCAAGGCCGCAATCGTTTAGAGGATATGGCCCATCTTCTCGCGCTTGACCGAGAGATAGCCCTCGTCGTGAGGGTTGGGCGCGATGACCAGGGGGAGACGGCCATCCACGGCTACGCCCTCCGCCTTGAGCTTCTCCATCTTGTCGGGGTTGTTGGTCATGAGCCTTATCGACTCGATCCCGAGCAGGGCGAGCATCTTGGCCGCCACCTTGTAATCCCTGGCCTCGTCGGGATAGCCGAGGTAGAGATTGGCCTCGACGGTATCGAGGCCGAGCTCCTGCAGGCGATAAGCCTTTATCTTATTGAGCAGGCCGATGCCCCTGCCTTCCTGGCGAAGGTAAAGCACCGCGCCGCACTCGCGGGCGGCGACGAAGCGCAGGGCCGTCTCGAGCTGGTCGCGGCAGTCGCATCGCAGGGAGCCGAGCACATCGCCCGTATGGCATTCCGAGTGGACGCGGACCGGCACGCTTTTTCGGCCCGCCACGTCGCCGTGGACCATCGCCGTATGCTCCTTGTTCTCCCTGGCGTCGTAAAAGCCGTAAATCTCGAAATCGCCGAAGCGAGAGGGCAAATGCGCATGGGCGACGAGCTGTACGCAAAAATCCTCCTCCCCGCAGTACTCGCCGGCGCCCTTGCAATAACGCTCGTCCGCGGAGAAATCCGGGCTTCCGGAAAGCTTGGCCTTGAGCTCCTCGAGCCCGACCGTCTTCCCGCAGTCCTCGGTAAGGCATTCTCGCGTGAGAACCTTCGTCGATGCTTCATCCATTCGTATTGCCCCTTTCACGCCAGGCTCCAATATACTACGGACTCGAAGCTGCCCGATAATCCCGATCGCCCTGCGCCTCGCATCGCCGGCGCCTCGCCGCCACTTGACTAGGCCGACGATGGCATGCATAATCCATAGTCGTTACGCGAAGGAGAGCCGCAGTGCCTTGTGGAAGAAAGCGAAAGCTCAAGAAGATAGCGACGCATAAACGCAAGAAGAAGAAGAGAAGAAACAGACACAAGACGAGGGCTTAAGGCTACTATCTTCTGGGTTCCGAGAGGCCGCCTCCGAGGGAGGCGGTTTTTTTGCGCGCCCGAGATGGCCCGATCGGGCTTGCCCGATCGGGATGGATTGACTAAAATAGATGGTCATGGGTCGCGACATCGACGTCTACCAACTCGTCAAGTCCTTCGCGCTTCGCAACGACCTCATCGAGTTCGAATATAAGGTTTTCGCCCAAGCGATCCAGCGTCAGGCACGCCTTTCCGACCAGTCCGAGCCCATCTACCGCGACCTCGCCCTGAATCCGGATGTCGTTCTCGTCCCCAGGCTTTTCCTCCTCTCGAAGGACAAAAAGATCTTCCTTCAAGCCGACGGAAACGAGATACGGTCCATCATCCTGCCCGATCGCTTCGCGGAGGCCTTTTTCCAGGAATACCGTCGGATGGACGAGAATCCCGATGTACCCTTCCCCGACGAGGATACGCTGAAAATACCGGTGCCCGGGGAATGGATACAATCTATCGCCGTCGTGACGGATCTCGGCGCGCTGACAGAACCGACGACAGCGGGGCCGACGGAAAGGCCGGTACCTTTGTACCGGATCACTTTCCCCGACGGAGTGCGTCCCCTCGTCGTTCCCTCGGCTTTCGTTCCGGATAAGCTCCTCGAGTACTCTATCCTCAAGCTGCGGCAATATCTGCGCAAGGGCGCCAACAAAGACTACATGTACAACAAGCTGGTCAATGCGTTCTCCGGCAAGGAAAGCCAGCTGAAGGACGCTCTTGGCGGCGTTCTCGCGAAGCATTTCGAGGCCGTGAAGGGCATAGTCAGCTCGGACTCGGATTTCACCTATCCTTTCTGGGCCTATTTCGTAAGCGCGGTCAAGAAGGACCTCGACAAGAAGAAGGACAAGACTCCCGAAGATTGGTCCTGCTACCAATCGGCGATACTCGTCGAGTTCTACGTGAACCATTACAAGGGCAAGGCGCAACGGATCCAGGACCTCGAGGCCACGATCAAGTCCATCGACCTTTGCATACGCAAGCCTCCGTATCATTTCACCTTCGACGAGATTCTCGGTTTTCGGGACGCGAGAGGCGTGCCGGTGCTGAATAAGTTCAGCAAGGAGGAACTCGAATCCAGGATCAAGGAAAAGAGCACGAAGGCCGAGGACGGGGCCCTTCCGGAGCTCCTCCTCGTCTCGACGAGCGGAAGGCGCGCCTACATCGCCAAGAGCAAAGTCCTCCTCCTCGCGGTCAGGCTCATTTCCGAGGCGCGCTCCGAGATCCGCTCGAAAATGATCGACCAATGGAAGCGCCTCCTCGAGGATTTCCGGACGAGTCCGGCGATGGAAGACGATGGCGCCTTTCTGGCCGAGCTCGTCTCCCAGGTCGAATCCCGCTTCCCGCTCCTCGAGGCGCTTATCCGCGACCGCCTGCTGCCTCTGGTACGCGACGAAGCCTCCTCCCGCGGAGAGCTTCCGCCCGACGTCGATCGGCTATTCTATAACGACAATCTGGTTCCCCTCGACGAGCTCCTCCTCCTCGCTCGGAAGCCTCTCCTCGTAGACGCCAAGATGCTGCTCCCCTTCTGGTACTCGGTTCCCGTCATCACGACCTTCGCGCGGCTCATGCATCGCCTTTCGAAGGGCCGCGATAGGAAAGCCGCGGCGCGCGCCCAGGCCGAGAAGGCAGCCCGCGAGGAGGTCCGGACCAAGAAGACGCCAGAGGGCCAACGCGGGTCCACGCCCACGCCCAAGGAAAGGCGGGCGAAGATAGAGGCCGCCGCCACCAAGGTAGCCAAGGAATTGCTGCCCCGCGGATACGGGCTCGACGACTACCTGCGCGAGCTCGAGGAAAGGTGGAACACCCTCATCAGCCCCGAAGCAAAAAGAAACCTTACCTACGACGTCGGCTCCCTCGCCCGGGACTACCTTCGCGGCGTCATGCGAAGCATGGGGGGCAGTTCCTTTACCACGGAGCGAGTGAAGAACCTCGGTTCCAGCCTCGCCGACTCGCCGACGCTGCTCAAGATCAAAAACCATCAAGCCCTCGAGCTTTACCTTCAACTTTATATGGTTAAAATCCTGGGCGCTCGCATCGAGAAAAACTGAAGATCATACCGGTTCAAATACCGAAACATCCTTTCAATCTTTGTTCTTTTCTCTTGTTCGATGTCCGGTCGATGGTATAATCGTAGTCATGCCTCGGAGCGTCCTCGTCATAAACCCTGGCTCGACCTCCACGAAAATCGCGGTCTATGAGGATGGGGCCGAGCTGTTCAACGATAATGCGTCGATTACGAGCGAAATAGCCTCCACTTTCAGTTCGATATTCGGCCAACTGCCTTTTCGCGAACGCCAGCTTCGCGCCGCCCTCGCGGGACGCGGATTCGATCTCGCCAGGCTGTCTCTCGTCGTAGGCAGGGGCGGACTGCTCAGGCCCCTCGGCGGCGGCGTATATCGCGTCGGGCAGGCGATGCTGGAGGACCTCTCCTCGGCCCGATATGGCGAGCACGCGAGCAATCTCGGCGCCATTCTGGCCGACCGAATAGCGGCGCCCCTCGGCATCGGGGCATATATCGCCGATCCCGTCGTAGTAGACGAGCTCTGGGACCTTGCGCGCGTCACTGGCCATCGGTTATTTACGCGGCGCTCGATCTTCCATGCCCTCAACCAGAAGGCGGTCGCCAAGCGCTGGTGCCGTGAGACGGGAATGGCCTACGAAGACGCGCGCCTCATCGTCGCCCACATGGGGGGCGGCGTCTCGGTCGGCTTGCACCTAGGGGGCAGGGTCGTGGATGTCAACAACGCCCTCGACGGCGAGGGGCCGTTCAGCGCCGAGCGCTCCGGCAGCCTTCCTGCCGGGGACCTTGCCAGGCTCTGCTTTTCGGGGAAATACTCGCTTCGTGAGATGCTCTCGATGATAAACGGAAAAGGCGGCCTCGTGAGCCTCGAGGGCACCAATGATCTTCGCGTCATCCGCACGAGGATCGAATCCGGAGACTCCAGAGCCGAGCTTCATTTCAAGGCCTTCGGCTATGGAGTGGCGAAGGCGATAGGAGCCCTTGCCGCCGCGGCGTCGGGAAAGATAGATTCCATTGTCCTTACTGGGGGGATTGCTTTTTCCTCAGACATGATGACAGATATTGAAAAAATGTGCAACTTCATCGCTCCTGTAATCGTCTATCCCGGCGAAGGCGAGCTCGAGGCCCTGGCGATCGCGGGGATGAGCGTCCTCTCGGGCGAGGCGAGGGTGTCGATCTATTGACGAGGAGATGGGCAAGGTGAGGACGATCGCCGAAATGATAGATGCCGCAAGGAAATCCGGTCGAAAGCGGATAGCGGTAGCGGCGGCCCAGGATGCCTCGGTCCTCGAGGCGGCGGTCGATGCGTGGATGAACGGTCTCGGCGATCCGGTGCTTATCGGCGACCTCGCGGCGATCGATGCCCTGGCGGCCGAGCTCGGGCTCGATCTCGCGCGCTTCGAACGGATACAAGCCAAGAGTCCCGAGGCATCGGCCTCGGAGGCCGTGCGCCTCGTCAGGACCGGGGACGCCGACGTGCTCATGAAGGGCCTTATAGATACTTCCCTGTTATTGAAGACAGCCTTCAACAAGGAAAGCGGCATCAATGCGGGGGCGCTCGCGAGCCATGTCGCCGCGATCGAGACGGCATCCTATCACAAGCTGCTGTTCGTGACGGACGCGGCCATCAATATCGCTCCCGATCTCGGCGCCAAGCTCGGAATAATCGCGAACGCCGTGCGGGCGGCGCGGGCCCTCGAGTTGGTCATCCCCAAAGTCGCCCTTCTCGCTGCGGTCGAGAAAGTCAATTACGAGAAGATGCCGTGTACGGTCGAGGCGGCCGTCATCGCGCAGATGTGCCGTCGCGGCCAGCTCGGGAGCTGCGTCGCCGACGGGCCCCTCGCCCTGGACAATGCCGTCAGTCCCGAGAGCGCGCGCATCAAGAACATCGATTCCGAGGTGGCCGGCGACGCGGATATCCTCGTCGCCCCGGATATCGAGGCGGGAAACATCCTTTACAAGTGCCTCCTCGATTTGGGAGGCGCCAAGGGCGCCGGCATCGTAATGGGAGCGGCGGCGCCCATAGTGCTTACGAGCAGGTCGGACTCGGCGGAGACGAAGCTAGCCTCCATCGCTTTCGCGGCCTTGGCTTCGAGATGAGGAGGAGAGGCTCATGGCATTCAAAGGTAAGCTGGCGATAGACAGGGAGCGTTGCAAAGGATGTCTCCTCTGCGTCGGGTCCTGTCCCGCCAAGGTGCTCGCGGCCGACGACTCGCCCAATTCCTGGGGTTATTATCCCGCTAGGACGGTCGCCGAGGAAAAGTGCATCGCCTGCGGCAACTGCTATCAGGTCTGTCCCGATGCCGCTATAACGGTTTACAGGCTGTAGGGGGATGCGATGATCGAGGAAAAGCGCCTAATGAAGGGCAATGAGGCTATAGGCGAGGCGGCGATTCGGGCCGGATGCGATGCCTATTTCGGGTACCCCATCACGCCTCAGAACGAGCTCACGGCCTATATGGCGAGCGGCATGCTCGACCAGGGCAGGGTGTTCATCCAAGCCGAAAGCGAAGTCGCGGCCATGAGCATGGTCTACGGCGCCGCCGCCGCGGGAGGCAGGGCGATGACCTCCTCGTCGAGTCCCGGCGTCTCGCTCAAGCAGGAGGGAATCTCCTATGCCTGCGGCGCCGATATCCCCTGCGTGGTGGTCAACGTCGCCCGCGCGGGCCCGGGACTCGGCGGGATTTCGCCTGCCCAAGGCGACTATTTCCAAGCCACGCGCGGGGGAGGCCATGGGGATTACTATCACATCGTCCTTGCGCCGAAAAGCGTGCAAGAGGCTGCCGACCTCACCTACGAGGCCTTCGCCCTCGCCGAGAAATGGCGCATGCCCGTGATGATCCTGGCCGACGGCCTCATCGGGCAGATGATGGAGGGCGTCAGCCTCCCTCCGCCCCTACCCTCGCGAGAGCGGCCGTCCAGGCCCTGGGCGGCAGGCGCGGGAAGGCCCGGAGCGTCCAATCATCTCACGTCCCTTTTCATCGACCCGCCAGATCTCGAGGCCAAGGTCAGGGCGCGGTTCGAGCGCTACGAGGAGATCGCGAGGGAGCGCGCGAGCTTCGAGGCGGTGAACGTGGACAAGGCCGAATTGATTTTCGTCGCCTACGGCACCGCGAGCCGCGTATGCCTCGGGGCCGTGCAGGCGGCGAAGGAGATGGGGCTCGAACTCGGCCTGTTGAGGCCGATCAGCCTCTGGCCTTTCCCCAAGGACGAGCTCGCGCGGCTCGCCGGCAAGGGCAAGCGCTTCCTCGCCGTGGAGATGAGCATGGGGCAGATGGTCGATGACGTGAGGCTCGCGGTGAACGGCACCGTCGGCGCCAGAGTCGCCGCCGTGGATTTTTACGGTCGCACGGGCGGCATTATCCCCAGCGAGGAAGAAGTATTGGCGGAAGCCAAGAGGTTGATGGGATGGAAGTAGCATATGGGCATCCGAAGAGTCTAGTGCCGATACAGACCAAGTACTGCCCCGGCTGCGGGCACGGAGTGGTTCATCGCCTCATCGCCGAGGCCGTGGACGAGCTCGGCGCGCAGGACAGGTCGATCATCATGAACCCCGTCGGCTGCTCGATCTGGGCCGACCTCTACTTCGACTTCGACTCGGTCCAGGTGCCGCACGGGCGCACCCCCGCCGGCGCCACCGGCGTCAAGCGGATGCGCCCCGATCACTTGGTGATCTGCTACCAGGGCGACGGGGACCTCGCCGCGATAGGCACGGCCGAGATAGTCCACGCCGCCAACCGCGGCGAGAAGTTCACGACCATCTTCGTGAACAACGCGATCTACGGCATGACCGGCGGTCAGATGGCCCCGACCACCTTGGTGGGCCAAAAGGCCACCACTGCGCCCCGGGGCCGCGATCCCGATGTGGCGGGCATGGGATATCCCATCCGCGTCTGCGAGATGCTCGCCACCTTGGGCGGAACGAAATACATCGCGAGGGGCTCGGTCGATTCCGCGATCAACGTCCGAAAGACCAAACAATATATCAAGCGCGCCTTCGAGGCCCAGCTCCGGGGCATAGGCTTCACGATGGTGGAGGTGCTTTCGCCCTGTCCGACCAACTGGCAGATGAGCCCTGGAGAGGCCGCGGCCTGGGTCGCGAGCGACATGGTTCCCGCCTTCCCCCTCGGCGAGATAAAGAACGAGCTTTCGTCGCCTACGGCGACGTCGACCGCGGCAGGGGGCGCCGAATGACCGAGAAGACTTTCATGGCGGGCTTCGGCGGCCAGGGCATAATCTCCCTCGGCCAGCTATGGGTCTACTGCGCGATGAAGGAGGGGCTCGAGGTCACCTTCTTCCCCTTCTACGGCGCGGAGAAGCGAGGCGGCATCGCGAGGGCCTCGGTCGTCGTCTCGAGCTCGGAGATCGCGAGCCCCCTCGTCACCTCGCCCGACTCCTGCGTGGTCATGAACGAGGGATCCTTGCCCATCTGCGAGGAAATCGCGCGAAAGGGGAGCCTCATGCTCGTCAACTCGAGCCTGGTCAAGGCGAGGCCCTCGAGGAGCGACCTGAGAGTCATCGAAGTTCCCTGCGTAGGACTGGCGGAAGAGATCGGGGATTCCAAGATCGCCAACATGGTCATGATGGGCGCATTATCGAGGGCGACGGGCGCGGTCAAGCTGGAACACCTGGAATCGATCCTGAGCGCCTTCTTCCCCGAGTCCAAGCATAAGTTCGTGCCGCTCAACATCCGTGCCATCGAAGCGGGCGCGAAGGCCGTCCACGCTTCTATCAAGGTCGGATGAAATGCGCTAGAGCGAGGCCTCGATACGATCCGCTCACCTGAAACATTACAAGCCTTGTCGGAATTAATTCGATCAGTGGTCGCGGAGGAATTTACCACTGGTCGCGGAGGAATTTACCACTGGTCGAGGGGGTGCTGGATCAGTGGTCGCGGAGGATTTTATCAGTGGTCCCGGCCGACTTTATCAGTGGTAAATTCCTCCTTTCTTGCTGAAGAAGTCCTCCTCCGCAACCGGAGACCCTGAAGGCGACCAGGCAGGCGCCTGGCTGCCGGAACAGGCACTTGCCTGGTCCCCGAGCTCAAGCCCTAGGCCTTCCCGCAAGAGTAAGGGCTCCTCGATATGACCTTTTCCCGGTAAAGGGGGATTCGGTTCCATTGCGCTAGCGGTACGGCCGCGGTTTCGACATGGGGCGCTTGAAGGCGGAAACCGGCCTCCGAGCCGCCTGATCGCCGATATTATCCCCGATTCGATTATCTCTACCGAATTGATTCGCACGCGGGTACATACCTCGAAGCTCATGTCGGAGTTTTCGCTCCCCGGATCGGCTTACGATGCGGCGCTGGGCATCGACGATCACTTCGAGCCGACGAAGGCTGCGAGGTCCACGAGCCTCTTCGAGAATCCCCA
>CAYNFM010000020.1:0-48284 GCA_964396415.1 uncultured Treponemataceae bacterium
TCCTGGACTTTCTGGGCGATCTGCGATTCGGCCATATTGTCTCCTCTCCTAGGCTGTATATTGCTTGTAGATGGACTGATCGAGCAGCCTGACTTTCAGCAGGATCTCGTCGATCCTCGCCCGATCTTCCTTCGCCGCGATATAATGATCTATCAGCCAGAAATAGCGATTGATGAGACGCGGAGCGAGCGAGGCGCCGCCTTCTTCCTTGGACTCGTTCTCGAGTTGGTAGATGGATTGCCGAAGCTTGCCGACCTCCACCGCCTTGAGCTCCCGCCTGATCGTGAAGACGCCGAGGACGGCGCCGTAAACGGGAATCCACTCGGGCAGCTCGAGCCCCTTGTAGCCGAGCGAGGCCACCTTGGCGGCGAGACGGCGGATCATCGACGACTCGAGAACCTCGACGTCGATGCGCTGAGGCGCTATGAAGAAAGCCTCGCGGAAAAGCGCCTTGGACTTTCGCTCGTCCCCCTGCAGGCCATAGGCGTCCGCGAGATGGGCGAGGACCTCGGCGTCCTCCTTCCTCTCGCGGGCCGCCGTCTCGAGGGCGCGAAGGGCGCCGACGTAATCGCCCGTGCCCTTAAGGCAGATGCCCGTCCTCAGGGCGAGGTCCGCTTCGTGCGAGTCCTTCTCCTCGGGCGGAAGGGCGGAATACTGGCTGAGGGCAAGAGAGAAGGCGAAGGTCTTGAAGGCGAAAAGCGCCCGCTCGAATTCGCCGGCGAGCTTGGACGCGAAAGAGGCGAAGGCCTTCCATTGAGCGATGACGTACTCGCCCCGCTCGAAAAGGTTCGGAAGGGCCTCGAGACGCGTCAGGCGCTCCGCCCAGAAGTTGGCGCATTTCAACGACCAGAGAACCTCCGCCGCCTCGAAGTCGAGGGCGAGGGCCCCTTCGATGCAGTCCGTCGCTCCGCGCAGGTCGACGCACTTGAGACGTTCATATGCGTTCGACATCAGGGCGGTAACGCTTTCCTGTTCGGCCATGCTCTTCCGGATATTGCCGGTCCTTCGAATCGCGTCGGTCCGCTCCCGACATTCGACTGCGCAGGCCCGGCTTGGTTAAGGATACGACGCTTCGATAATATCGCGGTTGGATGGGCTTGGTCAATCGTCGAACCGCGCTCGAAACCCTTGTCAGGACGCGTAAAACCGCGTTCGTAAAAGGATTTCCCCGCAATCGGGCGCCCGCGAGCCTTGGCGCGGACGACCCGGATATGATACTATCCGCCCTCGTGGAAGCGCCTATTTTCGCGCCCTCCCTTCTGTCCGCGGATTTTTCCGATATGCGCTCGGCTTTGGCGAAAATCGAGGACGCCGAAGCAGATTGGGTGCACTTCGACGTGATGGACGGGCGCTTCGTTCCTAATCTCACATTCGGTCCCAAGATGGCGGCCGATATACGACCGCTCACGCGTCGGCCGCTCGACGTGCATCTCATGACTGTCGAACCCGAGAGACTCGCGCCCGCGTTCGCCTCCGCTGGAGCCGATTACATCACCTTCCATCTGGAGGCGACAGTTCATGCCCATCGGCTCGTCCAGTCCATTCGGGCCATGGGCGCGAGGCCGGGGATCGCCATCGTGCCTTCGACTCCGGCCGCTTCGCTGTCCGAGCTCCTGCCCTTCGTCGATCTCGTGCTCGTCATGACCGTCGACCCCGGTTTCGGAGGCCAGGCTCTCATCCCGACCTGCCTCGAGAAATGCGCGTCCCTCGCCGCCTCGCGCGCGGAGCGCGGGCTCGGCTTCTTGATTTCCGTGGACGGAGGAATAAACCTCGATATGATTCCCGGGGTCGCGCGGGCCCGCGCCGACGTTCTCGTCATGGGCTCCGCTTTCTTCGGGGCGTCGGAGCCCTCGGCCGCCCTCCGGGAAGCAAGGTCCTCATATATGAGCGCGCGGCCCTAAGCCTGCGGTATGTTGAGTTTTCAGAGCGGCGGACCGATAATCTATCGGAGGCATACGCCCATGCATAGGACCAAGCCCCTGCTTCTAGCGCTTCTTCTCGCGGCGGTCGTCGGGGCCCGGCTTGCAGGACAGCAAACGTCGCCAGGCCCTTCATCCCAAGCGGGCGCGAAAGCCACCTTGGATAAGGGCATAGAGCTTTTCGGTCTGGATAAGTATCGCGATGCTCTCGACCTTTTCGGCCAGCTGCTCTCGGACCCCAAAGCCGGGGAACAGCGCTCGGAAGCCTCCTACTGGTCCGTACTCGCTTATCTCGCGATAGGCGACCAATCCACAGCCGAAAAATCCATCGATGCCTTCATAGCCGCGTATCCCAAAAGCCCGCGCGTGGCGGATCTCCTCTATCAGCGAGGCCGAATCCTGTATTCGAGGGGCGATTACGAAGGAGCGCTCAAGGTTTTCTCCGCCTTCGCCTCCATGGCCCCGTCCAGCGACCTCGTTCCGGCCGCTCTCTATTGGAGCGGAGAATGCCTCTATTCCCTGGGCAGGCTGGAGGAAGCCGAAAGGGCCTTTACGGCCGTGACGCAGGATTATCCGACGAGCGTGAAGGCCGAGGCCGCGACCTACCGAATCTCCCTCATCGGGCTTGAATACAGGCAGCGCGAGCTCCTCAAGCTCCTGACCTGGAGCCACGAGGAATCCCTGCGTTCGGCCGAGGATTTTCGCAGGCGCGAGAAGGCCTACGAGGCTTCGATAGCCCTTTACCAAAAGCAGATCGCGGACGCCAAGCGAGGCGCGACCGGCGACCAGGACAAGATCATCGCCGACCTACGCGCGCAAGTCGCGGATCTCGGGACGAAGCTCGCCGACGGCGAGGCCAAGCTGGCTTCCGCCCAGGCCGAAGAGGATGCCTTGCGCGCGTCGCTCGCCTCGGCCCAATCCGCTTCCGGTCAGGCCGCTCCCCCGATCTCGCCCCAGGGTCCGATAGACAAGGATTCGAAGGCCGCCGCCCTGGCGGCGAAGGCGCGGGCACTCGACCTCCTCGAGTTCTATATCGACCGCATCGCGAAGGACGGGAGCAAATGAAGCGCATCGCAGCAACGGTCTCCGTCCTCATCGCCTGCGCGATCGGCCTCCAGGCGCTCGAGGCGCGCGAAGGGCTGGTGAAGCTCGTGGTGGACGAGTCCACCGCCCGCATATCCGTCTACAGGCTCATCGACGTGACTAAGGATCGCTACGAGCCTCTTATTTTCGATTCGGACCCCAGGACGAGCTTCGTTACTCTGAGCGTCGACGGACGGATGTACAAGCTCGGCGATGCGGCGGAATTCCGCCCGACGATCACGCGCACGGATACCGGGGCGCAAATCGAATTCCGGTCGGCCTCGGTCGTAGTGCGCCAGATCCTGGATTTCGCGAGATCGGATGGTTCCTCGCTCGCGGACGGCCTGCGAGTCAGCTTCGAGATCGAGAACATCTCGGAAGGGGAGGCTTCTCTCGGCCTTCGCTATCTCATCGATACGTGGCTCGGCGAGAAATCGGGCATTCATTTCGTGACAGACAAGCGCCCGCGCATCTCCCAGGAGACCGCCATTCTGCCTGATTCGGACGACAGCTGGGTGGCGACCCCGGGAGAAAAAGCCAGCTTCATGGTTCAATTCTCCGGGCCAGGCATCGATAGGCCCGACAAAGTACTCCTCGCGAATTGGAAGCGCCTCTCCGACGCGCCTTGGAGCTTCGACGTCAATTCCCAGCGTAATTTCACGCTCGTGCCGTATTCGATCAACGATTCGGCGATCGCGCTATACTGGGAGCCCGCGCCGGTGGCGCGAGGAGCCACGAGACGCTTCTCGTTCGCCATGGGAAACTTCAACGAGAAGGGATATCCGACGGGAAACGCGAAGAGCCAGACCGAAGCGATCTTTTCTTCGACCGTCCTCGAGGCCAAAGCGCCGGATGCGACTACTTCGATCGCGGCCGATCTCGTCGCGGTAAGGGATCTCATCTCGAGGATCGACATGGCCGTCGCGGAAGGCGGGACCATATCCCCCGACGAGCTCGCCACCTGGAGCAAGATCCTGGATCGCCTCGAGGAGAGAAAGAAAGGGTATTAGGTCAAGCGATGGCGCGAACAGCGCTCGACCGCGCCGAGAAGCTCTTCGCGAGCGGGCGCTTCGCCGAGCTCATTTCCCTACTCGAGCCCCAGGTACCGGTCTATAGGGAGTCGCGGCGCTTTTACTACCTTCTGGGCGCCTCCTGTCTTCGCGCGGGGGACCCGGGCGGGGCGTCGACCTATCTGAAACGGGCCGAGCAACTTTCGCCTTCCGATGTCGATACCGTCCTTGCCCTGGCCGCGCTCTCGGTTCGGAAAGGCGATACCGCGAGCGCGATCGAGGGATACCTGCGCATTCTCGAGGACAAGCCGGGGGACAGAAGGGCGCGAGCCGGTCTCGGGGTCCTCCGCAGGGAGGGCGGACCCGAGGGACTGTCGCGTCTCATCGAGAGCGGCCGCATCGAAAGACTCTATCCGGGCCATCGGCCGATCCCGCGCTTCGTTACGCCCCTCGGGATATTCCTGGCCTTCGCCGCCGCGGTATATTTCGGATGGTCGCCGGCGGCCGCGCTGCTGGAGGCCGTCGTTCGCCCAAGGGCGATCCGCCCCGAAGTGGCGGCCGTGACCTTGAGCCGAGCCGAGACGGATTCGCCCGTCCAGACCGGCGGGATCTTCAGGTACGTGCTCACCGAAAAGCAGGCGCTGGACGCATTCGAAAAGGCTAAGGATTATTTCCAGGCTTACCGCGACAATGCGGCCCTGATCGAGATTAATCGCCTTCTCGGATCCAACGCGAGCCCAGGCCTCAAGGAGAAGGCGCGCTCCCTGAGGTCCTTCGTCGGCAAGCCCGACTTCCGCACTATCAAAGACGTCCCCGGCTTCGACGAAGTGCGCCTCGACCCGGCCCTTTTTGAGGGCTGTTCGGTATCCTGGAAGGGCATGGCGGCGAACGTAAAGGACGATTCGGGCGTGGTTACTTTCGATTTTCTAGTAGGCTATCAAGACAAGAATCGTCTCGAGGGAATAGTGCCTGGACGGATAAGCGGGGCAGAGGTCCCGGTGGACAGGCCGCTTGAGCTGCTCGCGAGACTGAGCTTCGCCGATAATGTCCTTTCCTTGGATGGAATAGCCATTCATGAGCTCGTTCAGGGGAAGACACCCTAAGACCGGTCCTTAGGCGGGAAGGGCCGCGCGGCGAATGCCGCGCGGCCCTTCCCGATCGACTGGAACGACGTTTTACTTCGCTTTCTTCGCGCCGGGCTTGGCCGAGGCCGTGGGCTTCCCGGTCTTGACGGCGGCTTTCTTCGCGACCGGTTTCCCGACGACGCCTTTTTTCGCGGCCGGCTTCTTCGCCGAGCTCGCGCGAGCGGGCGGCGACTTCTTCTCGGCCTTGGGTACCGGCTTCTTCGCCGGCGCGGCCTTCTTCACGGCGCTCGCGCGAGCGGCCTTTTCCTCGATTACGGCCTGGGCCGCCGCGAGCCGCGCGATGGGAACGCGGAAGGGGGAGCAGGACACGTAGTTCATACCCACGGAGTGGCAGAACTTGACTGACCTGGACTCTCCGCCATGCTCTCCGCAGATGCCGATCTTAAGGCCCTTTCGAGCGGAGCGACCCTTTTCGATGCCCATCTTGACGAGTTGGCCTACGCCGCTCTGATCGAGACTTACGAAGGGATCGTTGGCGAAGATCGCCTTGCCGCCTTCCTTCTCGGACCTGACGTAATCCGGGAGGAAGCGACCCGCGTCGTCGCGGGAAAGGCCGAGGGTCATTTGAGTCAGGTCGTTCGTGCCGAACGAGAAAAACTCCGCGACCTCGCCAATCTCGTCGGCGAGCAGGGCCGCGCGGGGGATCTCTATCATGGTGCCCACCATATAGGCGACCTTCGACCCGGACTTGGCGATGATGGCGTCGGCGACCGCCCTGGTCTGGTCGACGAGGATCTTGAGCTCCTTTCGATCGATGACCAAGGGGATCATGATCTCGGGGAGCACCGTGCCGCCCGCCTTGGCGAACCCGACCGCGGCTTCGATGATGGCGGTGACCTGCATGTCCAGGATCTCGGGGTAGGTGATCGTAAGGCGGCAACCGCGATGCCCGAGCATCGGGTTGGACTCGTGCAGCTGCTCGCAACGCATCCTGATGTACTCGGGGCTCTTGCCCGTGATGTTAGCGAGCTTGTTGACGCCCGCGTCGTCCTTGGGGGTGAACTCGTGGAGGGGCGGGTCTATGAGGCGGATGGTTACGGGCTTCCCATCCATTGCCTTGAAGATGCCCTTGAAGTCCTCGCGCTGGAAGGGAAGGAGCTTGGCGAGCGCCTTCTTGCGGGCCTCGACATCGTCGGCGATGATCATCTCCTGGATGGCGAGCTGGCGTTTCTCCGAATCGGCCGGGTTCTTGAAGTCCTTGAAGAACATGTGCTCGGTACGGCAGAGGCCGATACCCTCGGCACCTAGCTCGACCGCCTTCTGGGCATCGTGGGGGGTGTCGGCGTTGGCGCGGACTTTGAGGGCGCGGATCTCGTCGCACCAGCCGAGGAGGATCTTGAACTCCTTGGTCTGCTCGGGCTTCTTGAGGGGGAGGGCGCTGAGGAAGACTTCGCCCGTAGTGCCGTTGAGGGTAACCTCGTCCCCCTGCTTGAGGACCTTGCCGCCGACCTTGACCGTCTTGGCCTTGTCGTCGATATCGAGGCCTTCGCATCCGACTATGCAGCACTTACCCCACCCGCGGGCGACGACCGCCGCGTGGGAAGTCTTGCCGCCGGTCGCGGTGAGGATGCCCTGGGCGGCGAACATGCCGCCCACGTCCTCGGGGCTGGTCTCGCGCCGGATGAGGATGACCTTGACTCCCTTTTTCGTTTCCTCCTCGGCGTCGGCTGCATTGAAGCAGAGCTTGCCGGCAGCGGCGCCCGGGACTGCGTCGATGCCCGTCGCGACCTTGAGCTCCTTGAGCTTCGCGCTTCCGACGGCCGCTACGTCGATAATCGGATAGAAGACGCCCTCGACCTGCTCCGGCGTAATGCGGGCGATGGCCTCCGCCCTGGTGATGAGGCCTTCCCCGACCATGTCGACGGCCATCTTGAAGGCGGCGGCGGGGAGGCGCTTGCCGGTGCGGCACTGGAGCATGTAGAGCTTCTCGTCCTCGATGGTGAACTCGAGGTCCTGCATCTCCTTGAAGTTTTTCTCCAGGGTCTTGCGGACCTGGCATAGCTGCTTGTATGCCTTGGGAAGCTTGGTCTCGAGCTCGATGAGCTTGAGAGGCGTACGGATGCCGGCTACGACGTCCTCGCCCTGGGCGTTGATGAGGCAATCGCCGTAGAAGACGTTCTCGCCCGAGTTGGGGTCGCGGGTGAAGCAGACTCCGGTGCCCGACGTGTCGCCCTTGTTGCCGAAGACCATCTGAACGACGTTGACGGCCGTGCCCTTGAGATCGGTGATCTTCTCGACGCGACGGTAGGTGACGGATTTGTCCGCCTCCCATGAATCGAATACCGCGTCGATGGCCCCCCAAAGCTGCTCGACCGGGTCCTGCGGGAAGGGCTCGCCCTTCTTGGACTTGTAGAAGGCCTTGAACTCCTCGCAGAGCTTCTTGAGGTTCTCGGCGGAAAGCTCGGTATCGCTCTTCGCGCCGAGGGATTTCTTCATTCGGGTGAGCATCTCCTCCATCGGTTCCTTGGAGAGGCCCATGGCCGTGGTGGAATACATCTGGATGAAGCGACGGTAGCTGTCGTAGGCAAAGCGGGGATTGCCGGTCTTGGCGGCGAGGCCCTCGACCGACTTGTCGTTGAGCCCGAGGTTGAGGATGGTCTCGAGCATGCCCGGCATCGAGCGCGCCGCGCCCGAGCGGACGGATACGAGGAGCGGATCCTTGGGATCCCCGAGCTTCTTGCCGACGGTCCTCTCGAGCTTGGCCAAGGCGAGCTTGGTCTCGTCGACGATGTTCTTGGGCAGCTTGCGACCCGACTTGAAGTACTCCTCGCAGGCAGGGATACCGATCGTGAAACCGGCCGGGACGGGAAGTCCGATCTTGGTCATCTCCATGAGCCCCGCGCCCTTGCCGCCGAGGATGTCCTTGCTGGTGACGCTGGTCTCGGCGACGCCCCCCCCGAACTGATAGACGAACTTTGCCTTTGCCATAAAGCTTATTCCTCCGTATGTCGATTGGTACAATGGAAAGCCGTATAAAAGTACCTGAAAGGCCCTTCCCTGTCAAGGAATGAAGGCATCCGGAGGCGGGGCGTCATGCCAGTTATAGAAATGTCTCTAGTTTGAAGCGCGCGCTACAGGTTGAGCGCGAGAGTGATGACGGTCAGGTCGGATCCCGCTATTTGATTCACGAGGGACTCGAACTTGACGTTGACTTTCTCGCATGCCTCTGAAAGATAGGAAAGGTAATAGAGGCCGAGCTCGGTATTCGCCTCGCCTTCCGGAAGCTGCTTGTAGAAGTCCTGCAGGCTCTTCTTCTTGAGATCCGCGCTCTTCCGGTCCTCGAAGGTCTCCTTGACAGTCTGATACTCGGACTCTTTATTGTAGAGGGTGATTTGGAGCCTGCCCTGCATGCCCACCGTGGCGCCGCGCGAGCCGATCTTCCATGAAAGGTAGACGAGTTCATCCTTGCGCTCGAGCGACTCGATGACCTGGCGCCTTATGTTGGGATCGAAGAGGACCGCGTTCATGTCCACGGCGCCCTTGAAGATGGCTTTCGCCTCACGCTTGAGGTTGGAGTTCTCGGCGTTCATCGCGAGCTCTATGATCATGAGCGAGACGTATTCGGCGATCTTGGACTTTTCCATGTATTCGGCGAGGGAGGTCCTGACGTCCTTGATCAGTTGATCGTAGCCGTCGGATCCCTTGAACTTCGCGATGATGAACCAGGTAAAGGGTCGGAGATTGTTGAGGAATTTCTCCGAGAGCAGGAGCTGGACGTTTTTCTCCTCGGGAAGGAGAGACGAATTCTTGCTGATATACGAGAATATGGGAGCCAGGGTCTCCTGCTTGATCTCGATGAGCGCCTTTTCCTTCTCTTTGAGGACGTTCTGCAGGAAGGCGTCGTTTATCCTCGTCCTGTCGTCGATTATATTGGCGGGATTGAGCCGGTTCCACTTCTTGATGACATCGCTGGAGAGTATGCGGGCGAAGATGTATGCGTCGTATTGCCGGTAGAGCATCGAGTAGACGATGAGCTTGGAGAGATCCATGATCTCCTGACGGGTCGACATGAAATCGCTCTTGGATATCTCGACCTTGGAAATGTAGTCGACGAGCATCATGCGTTGGAGGGATGGGGGGCTGATCGCGTCGAGGACGATCCCGTACTCCTCGACATTGTCGGCCAGCTTGAATTTCTTGAGGTTCCTGCCCCTGCGAATGAAGAAGGACGTTCCTTCCTCGGTGAGCACGATCTTAACCGGCAGATCGATGACGCTCTTCCTCTCCTGCATCCCCTGACCTTTCGTTTCGAGCAGTATATGCCATTATCGGCTCATGGTAAACAGTATTGACGAACCCGTCGCCCCCTTCCTATGCTCGAAACGTGAGAATGAAGCGCTCGACGTCGCCCGCGAATACCGCGCGCGCGGTTCATGGCGCCGGCCGCTTGATGGCTGCGGCAATGCTTTTCTCCGCCTTCGCCTTTCCGGCTCGGGCCCAGGGCTCGCCGGCCCCGCTCGTCGGCGCGCCGAATTTCGGCGCTTGCCTCGCGTCGATCGAAGCGATAGGTCCCCGCGCGGAAGGCTCGAGGGCCGAGGCCGCGGCCTTCGCGTATATCGAGGCTTACCTGCGGGCGGCCGGCATAGACACCTCGTCGAGCGATTTCTCCGACGCGAGGGAGGGATATTCGACTTCTCGAATCGTCGAGGGAAGGATGCGAGGATCCCGCGATGACGAGTTGGCGGTGATCGTGCCCGTCGACTCCTGGATCGATTCCCCCGATCCTGCCGAAGGCGCTTATGGAATCGCGCTCGCCCTATGCGAGTCCGCCCGGCTTTCGGCCCGCGCCCGCGCCGGTCTCGTCAGTCCCGTCTCCATTCGCTTCGTATTCCTCGGCGCCGAAAAGAGGGGGCGAATGGCTGAAGGGCAGGTCGCTTCCTTGGGCAGCGCCACCTGGCTTTCCAGGCATTCGGATGGGACGAGGCTCGCCGCGCTCTATCTCGACGTCGGCGCGGAGCCGGCGAGCATCGCGATCCGGGGAGCCGGGAAGGGCGTGCTTTCGCCCTATTGGCTCTTCGATGCCGTGCGGCGCAGCCTCGAAGCCTCGGGAATATCCTACAGCCTCGAGGCGAACAGGATTCAGGCGTATCGCCTTGGGCTGGCAAGGGATTACGGCCCTGCCGCGCCATATCTCGAAACGGGAATGCCGGCTATAGAGCTTCGCGGTGAAAGCTCCATCCCCGGCGACGCTTTCCTGCCCGCGGACTTCGCCGCTCGAAAAGGCGAGACGGCGAAACTATGGTTCGGCGCTTTCATGGACGGCTTCGTTCGCGACGAGGCCGGCGGCTTCGCGGATTCCTGGGAAAGCCATTATTTCATCTTCCAGATCGGTCGGAAGGCGCTCGTGCTGCGCGAGAAGACCTACGTCGCCTTCCTGGTGCTCCTTCTCGCCATAGTGGCCTCGTCCTTCCTGATAGCCACGATGGCGAGACGCGGCGCGACCAGGCAGCTATTGAGACGAGCTCCGGCCTTCGGCTCGGAGGTCCTGGCCCTTTTCATGGCCTTGGCTCTCGTATTCCTGGCCGGCAAGGGCGTGGCGGGCATCGACGCGATCCTCCTCGGTTCGCGCGATGCATGGCAGATCGCGCCGCGCGTATTCGCCATCGCGCGGATCATTTCGTCATTCCTGCTTTTCCTGGCCCTCCTTTCCTTTCTCGTAGAGAAGCGCGCCCTGTCGCCGAATCCGCATTTCTACGAATTCGCGGCCCTGCTCTGCCTCGCGGTCGACCTGATCGTCTTCTCGGCGATGGATCTTTCGGCTTCGTTCTTCTTCGTGTGGGCCTTCGTCTTCGTCGAGATATCCCTCGCGGTCCGCAATCGTTGGGCGACCATGGCGACCTACATTCTCATGTACGCGCCGCTCCTCGTCGCCGCCGGCGAGCTCGCGGCCCGACCCGACCCTTACGCCTATCGAATGCTCATCGCGCCTGCCTATTTCGGCGTACTGGCCCTTTCCGCGTTGACGCTCCCTTTTTTCGTCTTTACCGCCAGCCCGCTGCTCTTCTTCGCGCGCCCGGGGGCCGCCGCGCGGAAGAAGGCGGTCGCGATATTCGCGATCGGCGCCTTCGCCGTAGAGTCCTTCGCCCTTGTCTTTACGATCGCCGAGGCTCCTCTCGGCGGCCCCGGGCGAAAGGACCTGAGGATATCAGAAACGATCGACCAGGACTCGGGCGAATACCGGATCGAGCTTTCCGGCCGAAGGCGGTTGGGAAAGGGAAGCCTCGACCGCGAGGGAACGACGCTCGGTTACGAATCGCGGGCGGATAAGGCCTATCTGAGAGGCGAGGATTCGAAGGAGCGGATAAGCGTGTCGGAGGAATCGAGCCCTTTCCTCGATCGAATGGACGAGAGCATCGATATCGCTTTCGCGGATCCCCCATACAGCGTCGACATGGCCTTGGAATATGGTAAGGACATACTCATCTACGACTGCAGCCTGCCGTATAAGGTGTCCATCGACGGGACGAGCGCCTCCATTTACGCGGGAGTAAACCCGGGCAGCGATCTCCGCCTCTCGCTTACCGTTCCATCCTCGTTCAGGGCGAGGCTCGCGGTCACGGCCAATTACCTCAAGCATTATGCGGCGTACGGGCAATCCTCCGGGTCTCCTCTGGAGGATGAGGGCCTGGCCGTCAAGGCCAGCTTCGAGATCGGCTCGGGCGGGAAATGACGGCAAAGGTCTTCTTCCACGTGGATCTCGACGCCTTCTTCGCCTCGGTCGAGCAGAACGACGATCCGAGCCTGAAGGGAAAGCCGGTCATCGTCGGCGCGAGGCCCGGCCATCGCGGGGTCGTCTCGACCTGCTCCTACGAGGCGCGGGCATACGGAATCCGATCCGCGATGCCCATATCGGAGGCCTGCCGCCTCTGCCCTCAGGGCGTATACCTGGCGCCGCGCATGGCCCGTTACGCCGAGATATCCGGGCGGGTCATGGAGCTGTTCTCGTCATTCACTCCCGAGGTCCAACGGGTCTCCATAGACGAAGCCTTCCTCGATATGACCGGGACGGAGGGACTTTGGGGCCCCCCGCAAGATGCCGCGCGCCTGCTCAAGGCCAGGGTCCGCGAGAGCACCGGTCTTGGAATCTCGATAGGCGCGGCGCCGAACCGCTACGTCGCCAAGATAGCCTCGGGGCTTCGCAAGCCCGACGGCCTCGTCATAGTCGCGCCCGAAGGAATCGAGGCCTTCATGCTCGAACTCCCCTTGGCCAAGCTCTGGGGAGCGGGCGAGAAGACTCGGGCGCGACTCCGGGAACTCGGGATAGAGAGCGTCGCCCAACTGGCTTCCCTGGGCGAGACGCAACTCTCATCGCTCTTCGGAAAGGCTGGGGGGGCCTTCCTCTATGGGGCGGCGCGAGGACGAGACGCCCGGATTATGGGACCCGGAGAGCCGGCCTCGCGCTCGATCAGCGCCGAAAGCACTTTCGAGCGGGACTGCGCGGATCGTGGATGCGTCGAGGACGTCCTCATGTCCCTCGCGAACGAGCTCGCCTATCGCCTATGGTCCGAAGGCTTCAGGTCCCGCACCCTCGTCCTGAAGCTGAGGCTCCACGATTTCACGACGATCTCACGGCGCCGATCGAGGGCTTCCTGCTACCTCACGTCCGGCGAAGTCTTCAGGGACGCGCTCTCCCTCCTCGAAAAAGCCTGGGACGGCCATACGGAAATACGGCTTCTCGGCCTTTGCCTGGCTGAGCTCGAGAAGGGCTTAGGCGACAGGCAGGGAGAGCTCTTCGCCGACGGAGAGCCTTTCCCCGGAAGCTCCGAGCGCCAAAGCAGGGCGGAGGGCGCGGTCTTCGAAATCGAGCGCAGGGGGCTCGGCAAGGTTACGCGCGCCCGTCTTCTCGGCAGGGGCGACCGAGGCCGCCCGGAACCCGATCAATAGACCTCGGAATGGATCTGGGCGTCGTGGACGCGAAGGCCGAATTCGCCCTCTACGAAGGCGAGGGCCTTGTGCATCACCGACTCCCCGAACTCGCGCGAGTTGGAGACCAGCGCGGCTCCGATCTCCGCGAAGGTCAAGGAATCGAGGAGATCGACCTCGGCGCACGAGAAGCGGAATTTGGTCCTGAGCCTCCGCTTGACGGAGGAGACCACGCTCCGCTTGTCCTTGAGCGAGGTGGATTCGGGAATTTCCACGACGAGGACGAGCATGGAGACTACCATGAGCGAGGTTCGATTCTTCCCATAGTCGATTTTACAGTCTATCATAGATGCAACAGATGCGAAAAGAAAGCCGCCGCACGCGCGCAGCCATCGCCTTTCTTCTCCTGTGCACGGCGATCGGGGAAGCCCACCCCGACGGCGGAGACGGAACGATATCGCCGCCTATTCAATCGGCTCTTCCCGTCGAGGCTCCGTCGAGCGTCTTCGACGCCAGGCTCGGCCCGGGGCCGAGCGACGACGCGGAGCTGCTCATGAGCGGATCATGGTCGGCCACCGTGCTGACCTCGGTCGATCTCCAATCGCAGCCGGGAAGCGGTCTTTCCCTGGCCTACCAGCCTTTGCTCTTTACCCAGAATCCCGACCTCTCCCTGTCCTTCCTGCTTTTCAAGAAATTCTTCGTCGAGGCGCGCGTTTCCGACGATATCACTCAAGCGTATTACGCGGCGGGCTATAAAGGGGGCGAGGGCGAGCTGCTGCGCGAAGTCAGGATCGGCAACGACGGGATATCCTTCCCCTCGTTGCCTTTCCTCTCCTTCGGGGACGGCTCCTATCGATCCTTCGGCGCCGCGGCGACGATCGCCTCGGATAATTTCACGGGAAAGGCGATGATCCGCTACGATCAGGCGGAACAAGTCATCAGGCACTTCGCCGGCAGCACCGAGGTGACCGAGACGACGATAACGCCCAACTCCTTCATCGCCGGACAGTATTTCATGACCTACTCCACGCCGGCGACCAACCTCGTCCTCTACGTCAAAAGCTCCTCGGGGACCCTCGCCGGCTCCGACGGCCGAACGTATCGTCAGATGGGGAGCGATGAATACTCGTACTCGGCGATAACGGGCCTCGTCTCGCTCACGAACGCGGCCTCGACGAGACTGCTGGCCGCTTACCCCGGATCGGGCAGCGCCTCTCAGGGGGAGGTAGTAATCGTTTCCGGCAATGCGTGCGACCTCTTGTACGATCCGCCGGACCCCGTACCCGTCGTATCGACCGGCGCTCCCTTGGTCCCTAAGCTGCAAGCGCTGAACCGCTATGCCACAACCGCTACACCGACCTCCGCGACGGTCTTCGTGCGCAATCCCTCTTCCGGCAGGCGGGATGAGAGCTTTCAGGCGCGGATCGATCCGGCGGGCTTCATCGAGGTGACGAGGAGCGATTCGCCCGCGTCCTCCGCCGATCCGTCTACGCGAGAGAATTATCGTCAACCCTTCGCATCCGCTGCCGACGCGGACATGCCCTGGATCTATACCACCGATTTTACCAGTACGATAAAGACGGGTTCCGCTCCGGTCTTTACGAGGAACGTCATCGTGCAGGGCTATTCGACCGCCGCGCTGATAACCATCGACAAGGATTTCATCGCCGGCTCGATCCAGATCACGCGTAACGGGATTCCCGACTATTCCTTCTCCGTCAACGCGGACACGGGGGTCCTCACCCTGAGTCCGCCGCCCTCTTCGACCGACGACATAGTGATAACATATATGCGGGAAAGCTCGGACAGGGCATCGGGGGTCATAGTGGGAGCCCTCGGGGGCTTTTGGGACCTCGGCGGCGGCGAGAACGCGTGGGCCGCGCTGGGCGCCTCGTGGTCCGTTCCCGGCACGAGCTATTCCTCCGGCTCCCAGGCCAGCCCGGGCAGCGTCGACCTGACGGCCGGCGAGGAAGAGGATAAGGGCATCTTCACCCACAACGCGGCCATCGCGGCGCGGTACGCCCAAGCCGACGCGACGGGGACCTATAGGATGGAGAGCATGGAGCCCACAGACGGCTACGCGACCGACTTCATGGCCGCCTCGCCCACGACGGATGGCTGCATCTCTCTTGAAACGACCGATACCGGCCTCGCCGCCGTCTTTCCGAGCATCGTTTCGAGCTTCCATGCAGACGGGTCCATCCAGGAGGCCCTCGAGATAAGCGCCGGGACCTCCGCTCCCGCGCAGGCTACCTTTTTCAAGGTGGAGACGGCTCCGCCCTATACTTCCTTCAAGACTTTTTCCTTTTTCGCGAAGTTCTCCTCGACCGCCAGCCTTATCCTGCAAGTGGACGACGGCGCCTCTCCGACTCCGAATCCGAGCGTTCGAATCACCCTTCCGCAGGGCTCGGGGAACGGGGCCTGGAGGCGCTACCTACTGCACTACGGCAACGGCGATCCGACGGTGTACGTCCAGGACGACCAGAATTCGTCCGAGGTCACCGTGGCGGGCGCGACATCGGTCTCGCCTACGCTGACGAGCGTGGGATCCAGGCTCGTCGTCTCCTTCTCCAACCTGCAGGCCAACGAGTCGGCCTGGGTCGACGAAGTCCTCCTCCAGGATTCGGTCGGAAGCGTCGCCCTTTTATTCCAGGGCCAAGCCTCTTATGCCGATCCCGAATTGGGACTTGCCGCGGGCAACCTGCCGCTCGTCTCGGACATAAAGATCTCGGCCGACTCGCAGGCCGCCTTCGACTCGACGCCCTTCGCCTCGGGAGGAGCGGAAATCGACTCGACGATCCTTTTCGCGCGGCTCGGTCTCAGGGCCCGATCCGCGGTCGCGAGCGGATCGGGCGCCTATTTCAGCGGAGGCCATTCCATCGAGCTGCCCGCCGCGGATTTTCCGGTCAAGGTCAAGGACGAATTCGATTACGATCCTTCCTCGGGCGCCTTCGGCAGGGACGACTCCCTCTCGATCCTGGGCGCCTCGGTCGCGAGCCTGAGCGTGGAGCAAAAGAGCGCCTGGACCCCGGCCTCCGACGCCATCGACGAGGGCATGCTCCTGCAATCCTGGGACGGCCAGCTCACCCTCGGCCCTTCCATCGCGACGATCGGGCTCTCGGCCGATAACCGATCGCGCCCGTCCGGGAATCTCTCGTCGGGCGGCTCGGGCTCGAGCTACGCCTCGGCGTGGCTGGGCGCCTTCCAGTACGCTTTGCCCGCCTTCGAGTCCGCCTCGGAGCTGCGCGACGCGAAGGCCAGCCTTTCCGTCAAGAATGCCTCGGCCAAGGAGTTCATCTCCGCTTCCATCGCCGAAAGCGCCCAACCGACCGTGGTCGACGGGGGCCAGCGGAACGATTCCGCGTCCATGCGCGTGGCCCTTCCGCTCGAGGCCGCGGGATTGACGCTCGAGCCTTATTATTCGCGTTCGTGGACCGACACCTGGACGGCGCTCTCGGGAGGGATCGTCGGCGACGCCCAAGCCGCGTTGGGCGCTCTCGCGGCCATGCCGGTCCTGTACAAGAGCCTGCCCTTCGTCGACCTGGTATCCGCGGGCACGGCGTCCGACTTCGCGTCGCAGACCGCGACGACGGGAAACCTGCTTTCGGCGGCGAGCCTGGTCCCCGAGGCGGGCATCGATCTGTCCCGCGAATACGGATCGCAATGGTACGACTTCGTAACGCCCTCGACGCTCGCCTTCTCGTACGGGCGCTCGCTCGCGCGGGCCGCGGATCAAGTCACCGATACCGGCCTATGGTCGGCTACGGCGAAATTCGCTTCGGTCAACCTGTTCGGCTCGATGGGGGCTTACCCGCTCGGACTGCCTTTCGAGAGCGACGAATATCTCTCGACGCTCCAGGCCAAGCTCCAGGAGCCCGACGGAGGGGGAGGGCCGAGCCTCGACCTGCAATTCCACGGGCTCGCGACTCTGCACGCGGGAGAGTCCGACGAGCTCGACTCGGATAGCAAGGTATCGGTGTCCGAGACGCCGGGCGATACGGATTGGGCCGCCGCCTTGATGCTTTCGCTCTCGCGCCTTGTGAAGCGGCACTGGCTCCTCGACCTCTACTCCATCCTCATGAATTCGCCCGCGGCCGTCGGGAACAAGGCCGGGAAGGTCTCGCTGACTTCGCTCTACCTGAGCGACCTCGCCGCCAGGGAGCCGAGGCTGCGGAGCACCGTATCGATGACGGCCGGGCTCTCCGGCCACCAGAGCGACGCCACAGCGTACCTGCCCGGCTGGAATTTCGCGGAATCCTACGAGGCCAAGCTGACCGTCCCCGAGCGCCTGACCCTGAAGCTCGACGCGTCCCTCGACCAGACTCTCACCGCCTCGACCCAGGTCCTGGACCTGGGCTTTCAGCTCGGCATGAACGTGGTCATCTCCTTCTAGGCCCGAGGGCGTCAATCCTTGACAGCGCTCGCGCGACGCGTTTATTGTAACGGCCTATGAAGCGACGCCTCGTCACCTCGGCCCTTCCCTACGTCAACAACGTGCCCCATCTGGGCAATCTGATACAGGTGCTCTCCGCGGACGTCTTCGCGCGCTTCTGCCGGCTCAGGGGCTACGAGACTCTCTACGTCTGCGGCACCGACGAATACGGCACGGCGACCGAGACGAAGGCGCTCGAGGAAGGCATCTCCCCGCGGGAGCTCTGCGACCGCTACCACGCGATCCATCGCGACATCTATTCCTGGTTCGGAATTTCCTTCGACAAATTCGGCCGCACCTCCACCGAGCGCCAGACCGAGATCACCCAATCCATATTCCTCGACCTCGACGCGAAAGGCCTCATAAAGAGCCGGACCATCGAGCAGCTCTATTGCGATAGCGACAAGCGCTTCCTCGCCGACCGCTACGTGCGCGGGACCTGTCCCTTCTGCGGCTACGACGGAGCCAGGGGCGACCAGTGCGAGAACTGCGGCAAGCTCCTGGATCCGACCGAGCTCAAGGATCCCGTCTGCTCGACCTGCGGCGCCACCCCGAGACCCAAGAGCACCACGCATCTGTATATCGATTTGCCCGCGATACGGCCGATGCTCGAATCGTGGATGAAGGCGGCCAGCGTGGACGGCTTCTGGTCCAATAACGCGGTTCAGATGACCCAGGCCTGGATCCGCGACGGCCTCAAGGAGCGCGCCATCACCCGCGACCTCAAGTGGGGCATTCCGGTACCCAAGGCCGGCTACGAGGACAAGGTGTTCTACGTCTGGTTCGATGCCCCAATTGGCTATATATCGATAACGGCTTGCGCAGGCGACGAGAGGGGCTTCGATTGGAGATATTGGTGGCAAAGCCCTTCCGACGTGGAGCTGTTCCAGTTCATCGGAAAGGACAACATCCCCTTCCATACCGTGATATTCCCCTCGAGCCTCCTGGGCTCAGGTAAGAAGTGGACCATGCTCCACCATATGTCGAGCACCGAGTACCTGAATTACGAGGCCGGGAAGTTCTCCAAATCGAAGGGCGTCGGAGTATTCGGAACCGACGCGATGGAGTCCGGCATCCCCGCGGACCTATGGCGCTTCTACATCTTCTATAACCGCCCGGAACGCGGAGACACCACCTTCACCTGGGCGGATTTCCAGGAGAAGGTGAACGGCGAGCTCATCGGGAATCTCGGCAACCTCGCCAATAGGACCCTCACCTTCGTGACGCGCTACTTCGGCGGCGCGGTCCCCCGGCCTTCCGGCGAGCCCGCGGATACGACCTTCCGAGACAGGGCTCGGGAGATACGGCAGAGGGCGACGGCCCACCTCGAGAGGGCCGAGCTCCGCGACGCCTTCCGCGCCGCCTTCGAGCTTTCCGACCTCGCGAACAAGCGATTCCAGGAGAGCGAGCCATGGAAGACGAGGACGAGCGACCCCGCGGCCGCGGCCGCCCTGATCGGCGAGCTCTGCTACCTTCTCCGCGATCTCGCGATACTGATCCACCCCTTCATGCCGGCCGCGGCGACCAGGTTGGCCTCCTTTTTCGGCGCGACTATCGGAGCCGGCGGGCTCTCCTGGTCGGATCTCGGCGCTTCTAGCGGCTTGACGTCGGTCTCGAGCCCGGAGGTGCTTTTCGCCAAGCTGGAGGACGACTTCGTCGCCGAACTGCGGGACCGCTACTCGGGGACTCAGAGGGAAAGGGCGGACCGGGACGCGACCTCCGCCGCCCCGCCTCCCGATACGGCAGCCAAGCCGCGGCTCGTCCCCGCTCCGCCCCCCCTCAAGCCCGTTCCCTTGTCGGACCTGGAGGTCGAGGAGCGCTTCGAGAGACTCGTCGACCTGCGCGTCGCGAGAATCGTGAAGATCGAGCGCCATCCCAAGGCGGACAAGCTCTATATAGAGACCTTGGACGACGGATCGGGCGCCGAGCGCGTGATCGTCTCGGGCCTTGTGCCTTTTTATAAAGAAGAGGAGCTCCTCGGCAAGAGCATCGTCCTCGTCAATAATTTGAAACCCGCCAAGCTGCGCGGCGTCGAGAGCAAGGGAATGCTCCTCGCGGCCTCGCGCAAGACGATCGGCGAGGACGGCTCGAGCGTCAAGGAAGCCGTCGAGGTGCTGGACGCGGGCGATGCGCCCCCGGGCGCGCGCCTCGCGCTCGAGGGCCGGGCCGCGTCCGGCGGGCCCGATGTCCTCCCCGAGATCGATGCCGACACATTCTTTTCGGTGCCCATCAGGGCCGAAGGCGGCTTCGCCTGGATCGGAGACTCTCGCCTCGTCGCTTCTGGCGAGCCCTTCAGCCTATCGAAGGTGCCCGAAGGCGAGGTCGGCTGAATGCCGGCGGGCGCGGACCGAACGAAGCTCGCACCATGCTAGGCGTTTCCAGGCGGGGACCGGGGGAGGAAGATCTCGCCGCGTCGTTCCTTCAGTCCGATTTCTGGGGCGAATTCAAGGCCGGGTACGGTTGGATGCCCATAAGGCTCGAGCTCGAGACAGGGGAGGGAACTGCCGATCCGAAGGGGACGAGGCTCCCCCTGCTTATCCTGGTTCGTCGGCTCGGGGCTGGATTCTCCTTCGCCTATGCGCCTCTCGGTCCCGGACTGGAACTCGCGGCCTCGAGCCGCGCGGCCTTTCTCGCCGAGCTTTCCGAGAGGATCGAGGCATTCCTGCCGAAAGGATGCCTCTTCATCCGCTACGATCCTCCCTGGTACGAACTCGAACCCATCGCCACCGCCGAAGAAGGCATCGGCGGAGCCGGAATCGAGCGCCCGGTCGTAGGCTCTCCGCTGAGGCGCGCCGCCGTCGACGTTCAGCCGCCGGACACGGTCTTCGTAGACCTGAGACAGGACGAAGCGGATATCCTGGCCGCGATGAAGGCCAAATGGCGCTACAATATTCGACTCGCGGGAAAAAAAGGCGTCCTCGTCGAGGAAGCGGGCATCGAGTCCATCGCCGAATTCCACGAGCTGAATCGGGCGACGGCGGCGAGGGACCGGATCGCGCTTCGGCCGGAGAGCTATTACTCGCGCCTTTTTGCCCTGGCGGCGGAACGCAAGGCCTCGGGAGCGGCCGGCGCGCCGGATATCCGCCTATGGATAGCCCGTTACGAGGGACAGGCTCTGGCCGCCATCATCACTTTGTTCCGAGGCGAGGAGGCGGTGTATCTTTACGGCGCCTCCTCCGACGAAAAGCGCAACCTCATGCCGACCTACGCCCTCCAATGGACCGCCATGCGAGCGGCCAAGGCTTCGGGCTGTCTCAGGTACGACCTCTACGGCATTCCGCCCCACGACGATCCCGAGCACCCGATGGGGGGCCTCTATCGCTTCAAGACCGGATTCGGGGGCGCGATCGCCCGCTACGCCGGGTCTTGGGATTATCCCCTGCGGACGATGCCGTACGCGCTCTTCAGGGCCGCCGAGAGAGCGAGAGCCTGGTGGTATAAGGATTTCAAGAAGCGCCTAAAGAAAAAGTAATCTTGCGGCCGCGCATGCCGCTCCCCGTCAGTCTTCCTCGAAAATCCTGCCTTCGAACACCTGGAATCGCGCGTCGCCGTCCCGCCACGAATCGGAGGACAATCCGGCCTTGTAGCAAAGGTTCACGAGCAGCTCGTCTCGATCCCAGCCCTGCTCGACCGCCACCTGCGGAAGAAACACCGCCGAATGCCAACCCTTGGACATATAGACGCCGTGACGCCCGATCTCGATCTCCGCGACGCCGTCGATCCTTCGCATAAGGCCGAGGACGGTGATCTCGACGGATATGCCCGCGAGCTCGCCGCGAGCGAGGGGTGGAAAGCGCGGATCCTCGAAGGCCGCCGAGGCGGCCATCTCGCGGACGGTCCGAATGAGGGGTTCCTTGGCGCTCATTCGGCCGATGCAGCCGCGCAAGGGACTGCCTGGGCCCTTCCCGCCGCGCAGGGTCACGAAAGCGCCCCGTTCGGCCGAGAGAGCCGCGCCCGCCACTGGCCAGCGCGGGGAACGGGCTTCCAGGCGAGAGGCTATAGCCTCCCGAGCGGTGGCGATGAGGACGCGGCCGTCGGCGACCGTCAGGTCGGCTTCGGAGAAATCAGGCATTGCCGAAGGCGATCGCGGCGTAATGGACGAGGTGCTCCTCGCCCGTTTCCCTGCTCGCCGAGGAGTCGTGCCTGCCCAGTAGGAAGGGCCGCAGGCCTTTGGCCAGGCCCGAGGCGAAATAGGCCGAGGCGCAGCCCGAGCCGCAAGCGCAGATATGGCCGGCCGTCAGCCCCTCGAGGAGGGACTTGGCGTCCTCGGCCAGGAAGCTTCTCAAGAAGCGATCCGCGCAGGCCGAGGCGATGTGCTCCTCTTTGGCCGAACCGAGGTCGGAGGAGAGCACTACCAGCGTGGATTCGATCCTCTGCGAAAAGACGATCGACAGCGCCGAAGCGAGCGCCTTGACGACTGCGGGACTCGGCTTCCCCATCAGGACGGGCACGAGACGGGCCGAAGGGAACTGCGCGAGCATGAAGGGGAGCTGAAGCTCGATGCCGTGCTCCTCGAGATGCGGAATATCGTTCTCGCTCATGATCGTCCCGCAATCCTTCATCTCCTCGACCAGATCCCTGTCTACGATCACCCTTCCGGTAGGCATCTCGAAATAGTCGGACTCGGGAAGGTAGACGAGGCTTTCCTCGGCGCGATGAAGCGGGGCGAGGACGAGGACGGTGTCGATCCTGCTGGCCGCGGCCGACTTCCAGGCGAGGGCGGAAAGATCGCCCGAGTAATCGAGCCCGGCATGCGGCGACACGATGGCGCAAGCGTTCGAGATCGAAGGCCTCGCCGCCTGGAGCAAGGCCTCGACTCTCGTCTCGAGCTCCGAGGGATCGTCGGGATAGAATATGCCCGCGACCGTGGCATCGCGCACCTTGGCCTGTCCGGTAAGCTCCTTCATATTTTAATTATAGACCTTTACGCCTGCCGATCAAGTACGGAACGCCCATAAAAGGCTATCGCCTCTTCGGAATCGCCTTTCGGGGGCCGGATCGCGCGCGCGCGCGCCTGGGTACGATATCCCCGATCGGGAAGAGGGCCTCGAGGGCCGCCGTGGCGTCGGGCACGAACGTGAAATGCATGACCTCCTTGACTTCCGCCGGAATGTCATCGAGGTCCTTGCGATTTCCCTCGGGAAGCAGGACATGGAAAATCGAATTGCGATGCGCGGCGAGGACTTTCTCCTTGACGCCGCCGATCGGAAGGACTCTGCCCGTAAGGGTAATCTCGCCCGTCATCGCGCGGCCCGGCACCAGAGGCTTCTTCGTGAAGGCGGACACGAGGCTCGCCACCAGCGTTATCCCCGCGGACGGCCCGTCCTTGGGAATGGCGCCTTCCGGTACGTGGACGTGGACGGTCTTCTTGCGGAAGTCCTCCTCGCCCAATCCGAAATCGGCCGCCTTCGAGCGGATGTAGCTGAGGGCCGCGCGGGCGCTCTCCTTCATCACGTCGCCCAGGTTGCCCGTCAGTATCAGACCCTCGTCGCCCTCGAAGATCAGCGCCTCGACCGGCAGCAGCGTGCCTCCCGCCTCTGTCCAGGCCAGGCCGTAGGCCACCCCGACACGAGGTTCCTTGAATATAACGTCGTCCTCCCGACGGCGCTTGCCGAGCAGGCTTGTGGCCTTCTTCTCCGTGACGGCGGTCGACCAGAGCGCGAGTTTCTCGGGTTCGGTCGCGAATCCCCTTCCCACCGCTTCCTGCGCCAGCTTGCGCACGACGCGGGCTATCTCGCGCTCGAGGCTGCGGACGCCCGACTCCATGGTGTAGTGCCGTATGATCTCGAGTATCGCCGCGTCGCGGAACTTAATCGCCGCGCTTCCGAGGCCGTTTTCGGAAAGCTGCTTGGGCACGAGGAATTTCTTGGCGATCTCGAGTTTCTCATACTCCGAATAGCCGGGTACCTCTATCACCTCCATCCGGTCGAGGAGGGGGTAGGGAATGCCGTGCAGCGAATTGGCCGTAGTGATGAACATCACGTTCGAAAGGTCGAAGGGAAGCTCGAGATAATGATCCGTGAAGCCGAAGTTCTGCTCGGGATCGAGGACCTCGAGCAGGGCGCTCGCCGGGTCGCCTCGAAAGTCGGAGGACATCTTGTCGATCTCGTCGAGGAGGAAGACGGGGTTGCTCGTCCCCGCCTTCCTGATCGACTGCACGATCTTGCCCGGAAGGGCGCCGACGTAGGTCTTCCGATGGCCGCGGATCTCGGCCTCGTCGCGCAGGCCGCCCAGGCTGACGCGCACGAAGCTTCGCTCGAGGGCCCGCGCGACGCTCCGGCCGAGGGATGTCTTGCCCGTTCCCGGAGGCCCGACCAGGCAGAGTATCGGCCCGCGCGCGCGATCCGAGAGCTGACGGACCGCGATGAACTCGAGGATGCGCTCCTTCGGCTTCTCCATCCCGTAATGGTCCTCGTCGAGGGCGGCGCGGGCCTTCGCGATGTCCCGGCTGTCCTTGCTTTTCATGGACCAGGGAAGGTCGGCCAACCACTCGCAATAGACGCGCAGGACGCCCGCCTCGGGCGAGAAGGCCTGGAGCTTGGCCAGGCGGGAAAGCTCGCGCCTGGCCTTGGCCAGTACCTCCTCGGGCGGCCCTTTCGCCATGAGGCTCCTCTCCAGCTCCTTGACCTCGGAATCGTCGCCGTCCTTGCCGAGCTCGCGGTTGATCTCCTTCAGCTGCTCGCCCAGGTAATATTCGCGCTGGTTGCGGTCCATGCGATTCTTGACTTTCGCGTTGATCTTGCGCTGCAGGTTCGAGATCTCCGTCTCGCCCTCGATGGCGGCCTCGACGGCCTCGAGCCTCTCCAGCCCGTCCTCGATCCCGAGAAGGGCCTGTTTGCGGTCGGGCTTTACGGGTAGGGCGTTCGCGATCAGGTCGCAGAGCTCGTGGGGCCTTTCGGCGCGCTCGGCCTGGGCGAGCACTTCCGGAGGAATTTTCCTCACTCCCTCGGCATAGGCGGCGAAGCTCCTCTTGACGAGGCGGATCGAGGCGTCGATCTCGCCGTCCTTCTCGCCCCCGCCTTCGCCCTTCGGCTTCGGGATCTCGTCCTCCAGCGCCTCGAGCGCGGCCGAAAGGTGATCCTTCCGGAAAAGCGTGCGCTTGATCCTTACCCTGGCCTCTCCTTCGACGAGGAGACGGAGGGAGCCGTCGGGCAGGCGCACGTGCTGGATGATCCGAGCCACGGTGCCTACGGAATGCACCTCGATGTCGGAGCCCTTTTCCTCGCCGAGACTCTTGAGCAGGGCCGTTACGACCCGCTTGTCCCCGCCGAGAGCCTCCTCGACGGCGGCTATCGAGAACTTCGTCGAAGCGAGCAGGGGCGCGATGGACTTGGGGAATACGACCGCTTCCCGCGTGTAGACGAGCGGGAGCTCCGGCGAGGCGCCGCCGCGAAACGCATCCAGGAGATTCATGCCTTTCCCGGGCTAGGCGCTTTTCTTCAATACCTCGACGGCGGGAACGGAAGCCCCTTCCACCGTCGATCGGTCCACGACGACGCGCTTGGCTCCCTCTATCGACGGTATATCGTACATCACGTCCATCATCAGGGCCTCGACTATCGCCCTGAGCCCGCGCGCGCCGGTATTGCGCGCGATGGCCTTGTCCGCGATGGCCTCGACGGCCCCCTCCTCGAACACGAGCTCGACCTCGTCGAGGCGCATCGACTCCTGGTACTGACGCAGCACGGCGTTCTTGGGCTCCGTGATGATCCGCTTCAGATCCTCGCGGGAGAGATCCTCGAGCGAGACCTGGATGGGCAGCCGTCCGATGAACTCGGGGATCATCCCGAATTTGACGAGGTCGTCCGGGTGGAGCTGCGCGAAAAGCGCCTTTATGTCCTTCGAGCCCCGGGCCTTTATATCGGCCCCGAAGCCGAGCGGGTGCTTGGCGACGCGGTTCTCGATTATCTTCTCGAGGCCCACGAAGGCGCCGCCGCAGATGAACAGGATATTGGTGGTGTCGATCCGCAGGTATTCCTGCTGGGGATGCTTGCGGCCGCCCTGGGGCGGAACGTTGGCGAGCGTACCCTCGATGATCTTGAGGAGGGCCTGCTGAACGCCTTCTCCCGAGACGTCGCGCGTGATGGAGACGTTCTCCCCCTTGCGCGCGATCTTGTCGATCTCGTCGATATAGACGATACCCCGCTCGGCTGCCCCGATGTTGCCGCCGGCGTTCTGGATCAGCTTGAGAAGGATGTTCTCGACGTCCTCGCCGACGTAGCCAGCCTCGGTCAGCGTGGTAGCGTCCGCCATCGCGAAGGGGACCTTGAGCTTCTTGGCGAGGGTCTTCGCCAGCAGCGTCTTTCCGGTGCCCGTCGGGCCGATGAGGAGGACGTTCGATTTCTCGATCTCGACTTCCGACTTTGCCTTGCCTTTTTGGGAAATGCGCTTGTAATGGTTATAGACTGCCACCGAGAGAGCCTTTTTCACGTAGTCCTGCCCCACCACGTACTGGTCGAGATAGTCCTTGATCTCCCGCGGCTTGGGGACGTCGCCGACGAAGCCCGAAGTCAGGTCCGTTTCGTCCTCGGTGAGGATCTGCTCGCAGACTTTGACGCACTCGTCGCAGATATAGACCCCGGGCCCCGCGATGATCCGCCTGGCGAATTCCGCGCTCTTCCCGCAGAAGGAGCAGGTGCGTTCCTCGGACGAGTTATTTTGCTTCTGCTTCGCCATGCTTCCTCCGCTCGAGAAGACGATCCACGAGTCCGTAGGCTACAGCTTCCTGCGCGGACATGAAGAAATCCCGCTCCATGTCGCCGGCCACGGAGGCCGGATCCCTGCCTGAGGCGAGAGCGAAATAGTCGATCGTGAGCTTCTTGAGGCGGAGGATTTCCTTGGCCTGGAGGCTCACGTCGGAGGCCTGGCCCTGCACCCCGCCCCACGGCTGGTGGATGAGGACCCGCGACGAGGGGAGAGCGTATCGCTTCCCCTTGGTCCCGCAGGCGAGGATGAGGGCGGCCATGGACGCGGCCTGCCCCAGGCAATAGGTCTGGACATCGGGCTTTATGCATTGGATCGTATCGTAGAGCGCGAGGCCCGCCGTGACCGAGCCGCCGGGCGAGTTGATATATATGGAAATGTCCTTCTCGGGATCCTGCGACTCGAGGAAGAGCAGCTGCGCGACGGTGAGGTCGGCCGTAAGATCGTTGATCTCGCCGTCGATGAAGACGATGCGATCCTTGAGGAGGCGGGAGTAGATATCGTAGGACCGTTCTCCGATGCCCGTCTGCTCGATGACGATGGGCACCAGGTTGTGCATTCGCTCTTCCATGGCCATATACCTCATTGTCGTAAATTACTCAGAATCCTTGAGCAAGTCCACGAAGGCCAGTTTGGGCCCCTTCTTGACATCTGCCGCCGCGAGCAGGTCGGCCATCAGCTTGTCTTCCTTTATCCGCTCGCGCAGGTAGTCCAACGAACCGCGCTTCTCGTATTCCGCCTTCACTTCCTCGATGGAGAGCGAGCTTTCGGCGGCCTGGCGGGCAAATTCCGCCTCGAGTTCCGTATCGGCACACTCGTACTTCCCGTCCTCCACGAGCTTCTCGATCGCCAGTCTCGTCGTGATCGATCTCTCGGCGGAAGGTTTCCAGTCTTCGACGAGGGATGCCCTGGTCTTGCCGGAATAGGACAGGATCCGATCGAGCTTGTCGTCCGTATCGACGCCCATCTGGCGCTTGAGGTTCTCGAGACGCATCGCGAGCTCGGCCGCGATCATCGATTCGGGCAACTCCGCCTTGGAACGGGCGAGCAGTCCATCGACCAGCGCCTTCTCCTCCAATTGCTTGAGCTTGGCTACGAGGCGCTTCTCGAGGTGGCCGCGGAGATCGGTCTTGAGGTCGTCGAGGGTCTTGTATTTCTCGGATACGTCCTGGGCGAGCTCGTCGTCGAGTGCCGGGAGCTTCTTTTCCTTGAGCTTCGTGAGCCTGACCGAGAGCTTGACGCTCCTGCCCGCGAGGTCTCGGTTCTCGAAGTCCGCCGGATAGGATTTCTCGATCGTCCGCTCCTCGTCCCGCTTCATCCCCAGGATCTCGTCGTCGATCTTGTAGACGTCGTAGCCGGTTCCGATCTCGAAGGTGAAGTCCTCGCGCTCGGTGCCGTCGACCGCCTTCCCATCCGCGCCCATCTCCCGGAAATCGACGGTGGCGACGTCGCCTTTGGCGGCCGCGGAGGAAGCGTCGCGCTCGATGACGATGGCATTGCGCTCGCGTATGTCCTCGAGCTCGCGGGCCTCGTCCTCGGGCGCGATCTCGACCGTAGGCTTCTCGACCTCGATGCCCCTCCAATCACCGACCTCTATCGCGGGGAACACGTCGTACTTGACCGCGAAGCTGAAGTCCTTTTCCAGATCGAAATTCGGCTCCCCGTCCAGGCTCGGGGTCGAGTAGGCGAGAGGCTGCTCCTTCGGATCGGCGTCCTTCAGGGCTTCCTCGACGGCCTTTTCGAGTATCCTTCCCATCGCGTCCAGCCTGAGGCTATCGCCGAACTTGCGCTCCAGGACCGATGCGGGCACGTGGCCGGCGCGGAATCCGTCTACGCGGACGCTTTTGGAGTATTCCCTGAGCATGGCGTCATATTCGTTTTTGGCCTCCGCGCCCGGCACGGTGATGCTGAGCTTGATGGACGAATGCGCGAGTCTCTCGATGCTCTTTCTGGCTATCACTGATAGTTCCTCTCGAGCGGAAGATAGGCCGCATCCGGCGGCCTCGGGCAGCGCGTTCGGCGCAGCCCTATCGAACGAATGCAATGAAAAAAGGCGACCCGGTATCCCGGGTCGCCTCGTCCAAAGGAGCGGGAAACGGGAGTTGGACCCGCGACATCCACCTTGGCAAGGTGGCGCTCTACCACTGAGCTATTCCCGCGCATTGCACTCCGCTCGGCCTCTGCCGACGATCGACCAGGCCTTCAGCTGCATGCCTTCTCGCGCATCCCGGGATGCGAGAGAAGGGACTTGAACCCTCACGCCTTTAGGGCACCAGATCCTAAGTCTGGCGTGTCTGCCGTTCCACCACTCTCGCTTCGTCGACCTTCGAGGTCGAGTCGACGCGCCGCATGGTAAACGCAAGCCCTTAAGCTGTCAAGGACTCGCCTTTAATCGCCTAGGGCGATTCCGCCTAAGGCGATTGCCGCGGCGAGGCGGCCTTTTTTACTTCGAGGACGAAAGCGGGGCGGCTTTCACCGTCCCGCCTCGTCCCGATGAGCCGCGCAGGCATCGAACCTGCGACCCGCAGATTAAGAGTCTGCTGCTCTGCCAGCTGAGCTAGCGGCCCAATCTCTCATGCACCGTGCGTCCGACAGGAGTCGAACCTGCGACCTACGGATTCGAAGTCCGTCGCTCTATCCAGCTGAGCTACGAACGCAACGAGAGCCTCGAGGGCTTCCGACCGAACCCGTAAACGGGCGCAGCCGTAGGGTGGGTGATGGGGGTTGAACCCACGGCACCCAGATCCACAGTCTGGCGCTCTACCACCTGAGCTACACCCACCGTGCAATCGGTGACCCTACAGTGCCAAAAGCCTCGGGAAATGTCAAGTGAGGCTACGCTATTTCAAAATGCCGAAGCGTTTTGAGAAAGCTACCTTGAAGCGCGTTCTTATACGACTATCGGCAACGTCGTCCCGCATCGAGCGCAGCGAGCGGAGGAGCCCGAGATCGCCATGCCCTGCGTATCGATCCGATAGCCGGTACGGCCGATCACCTTGCCTCCGCAGCCCGGGCAATAGGTGTCGGCGCTTCGTCCCGAGAGATTGCCCTCGTATACGTAGCGAAGTCTCGCCCTCGCCGCCTGCGCGAGCTCGGAGAGAAGGGACGCCCCGGTGGGCGGGGCCTCGTGCTTCCATGCCGGATGATAGGCCGAAAGGTGGAGGGGAATATCCGGGGACAAGCCGGCGACGAAGCCCGCTATCGCCTCGACCTCGCCGATCGAATCGCTGAACGGGGGAACCACCAGGGTGGTCACCTCGAGATGGCATAGGCTCGCCGCGATGCCTATGAACTCGAGGACCCTATCCTTGCTTCCCCCCAAGGTCCTTCGGTAGGTTTCGGCCGACCAAGCCTTGAGATCCACGTTAGCCGCGTCGGTAAGGCTCAGGAGCTCGCGAGCGGGGGCTGGTTCGAGGCATCCGTTGGTCACGAGCACGTTCCTCAGCCCCGCGGCCCGCGCCGAGGCCATGGACGCGAGGACGAATTCGAAATGGATAGTCGGCTCGGAGTAGGTATAGGCGATCGAAGGCGCGCCCGATCGCAAGGCGGCGGCGACTAGGGATTCGGGGCTCAAGCGCTCGAGCGAAGAGGGTATCTCCTGGGAAATCCGCCAATTCTGGCAGAATGGGCAGCGCATGTTGCAGCCGACGAAACCCGCCGAAAAGACCTCGCTTCCCGGTAGAAAATGGTGAAGGGGCTTTTTCTCGATCGGGTCCACGGCGAGGGATGAGACGAGGCCGAAATAGGGAAGGCTGAGAGCGGATCCCTCGCACTTCCTGACCTTGCATATTCCCGAATGGCCCTCGGCGATTCGGCAATGGTGGGGGCAGAGCTCGCAGACGACCGTGCCCGTTTTAGGATCGGCATGCCAATACGAGGCCGCGGGCGTCCGTCCGTCGCTCATTCCATCCCGCTAGGCGCGCGTGCTCGACATCATATGGTCGTGGAGCCCCGTGCCCCTCGGAAAACGCAGAGGCTCGTCGACCTCGAAGGGCTCGTAGCGCACGCCCAAGCTTCCGCGGCGAATCCACAACCTCATCACCGGCCGCGAATGCCCGGTCTCGTCTACGAGAGAAGGCATTTCTTCCACCGCCCTGATATCGGCCTTCCGGAATTCCAGTATCGCCGGCTCCGAGCCGGAGGGTTCGGCGAATAGTATGCATTTGTCGGGATCGTTCGGGTGCTTGCGCAGCGTGCCCGAGAACGCGACGGCGTCTTTGGGAGTACTGGATCGATAGCGAACCAGTTCCGACAGAGGCTCTTCCTCGAGTTGCTCGATGAAGTTCATGCCACTACCTCCTTAAGCTCGCGCGGCCCGCGCAATGATCCTTCACCCACCGGCCTGAGCTCGGCCTGCCCTCTCCCCGATAATAAGTATAATCGACAAGACCGCCGAAAGTAACAGGGCGGCATGGGCGAACCAATCGCCCATCAGGATATAGATCGTAGGATCCTTATCGCGAAAGATCGGGACTTCGACGAATTTGGATGCGGCTCTGAAGAGAGGGAGGGAGTCGAGAACCTGGCCATAAGGGCCGACGACGCAGGAAACGCCTCCGTTCGTGGAACGGACGAGAGTCTTCCTCGCCTCGATGGCGCGGAAGCGCGCGGCGGCCCAATGCTGGATTTCAGCGCTCTCGGTCTTGGACCAGGATATATTGGTGAGGTTGACGAGGAGATCGGCCCCGCCGAGCGAAAAACGGCGGCAGACGTCGGCGAAAGCGTCCTCGAAGCAGATCGGAGCTCCGAAACGGATGGGACCGCCTTTGGCAGGTAGGGTGAAGACCACGTATTTCGTTCCCATCGCCCAGCCGCCCTCGATCCCCACCACTTTCTGCATGAACGACTTGAACCAGGGATATTCCATGAATGGGATCGCCTCCGCGAAGGGTACCGGATGGATCTTCGCGTAGCTTTGGACGAGGCGAGTTCGGGGGTCGACCAGTATTACGGAATTCGTCGCCTCGTAGGTCGCCCAATCGATGACGACAGGCGCTCCGGTAAGCAGCCATGTTCCCGATTCGCGGATGAAGGGAATCAACGGATCGGAGGAAGGCTCCTGCTCGTAATACGAGCGGGACTCGGCATAGGGCCGCATCAGGCTGGTCTCGCTGAAGACAATCAGGTCGGGCTTGCGCGGGGCGCCCGCCATAGCCTCCCTCGCGAGGCGAATGCAGGTCGCCACGGCGTCCTCATCGTTGCCCTCGTTCCATGGGTCGGTATTTTGCTGCACGAGGACGGCGTCCAGGCTGCCGACGCAGGGAACGGGCGTCGCCATGCGCCAGAGCCCATAGCCCATGGCGCAGGCCACGAGGATCAACGAGAGCGAGAGATAGCCGATGCGGGCGCGAAGGCCGAGCGGTGTCTTCCCGATCGAGCCGATTCCGAGGATCAGCTCGGCCAATGCCGCGTTGCACGCGGCGAGGAGGGCGGTGACGCCATAGACGCCGGTAATGTCCGCAATCTGGAGAAGGGGCAAGGCATCGGTCAGGGAATAGGGTATCAGGCCCCAGGGATAACCGAGGAAGCCGACCGATTTTTGAAACTCGAAGCAGGTCCATAGGATGAGGAAGGCAAGGGGTCTGGCCCTCCCGCCGCGATCGAGGAATAGCCATAAATACATGCCCAGAACCGCATAAACCACGAAATAGGCGAGGGTAGTGCTTCCGAGAGTCCATATCCTGTAATCCTGGAAGAACCAGAGCCAGAAGCTGGTCATGGCATGCTGCAGGCCCCCGAAAAGGCCGACGACCAAGGCCGAGGATCGGGGACCGGGAAGTTCGGCGACCGCGATATATAATGGAATCAGGGCGATAAAGCCGAGCCCCACGAGGCCGTGCTTGAACAGCTCGTTGGGCAGGGCCAGCGTCATAAGCAGCGCCGAGAGGACGGCGAGGGCTACGGAACGCGGGACAGCGGAACGCGGAACTGCCGGCCGCAGTAAGGGTCTGCACATGGGTCGGATGATAGCTTCCGCGGGATTTAATGGAAAGAGCCGAAGGCGGATGCCATCGGCCTTGACCCGTCTCGCCTCGGGGGGCTAGATTTGCGCCATGATCAAGGCCGTCCTTCCGGGGTCCTTCGACCCGCCCACATTCGGGCATATCAACATCATCGAACGCGCGAGGCTCCTGTTCGACGAGCTCTTGGTCGTCGTCGCAGTCAACCGCCAAAAAACGGGCTTCCTGGCGCCCGAAGAACGCCGCGATCTCCTCCTCGAGCTTTTGGACGGCTACCCCAACGTATCCGTCCATCTCTGCGACAGGCTGATAGTGGAATTCGCGCGCAGCCACGGATGCAAAGTCCTGGTCCGCGGGGTGAGAAGCGTTCCCGATTTCTCGTACGAATTCGAGCTTTCGATCATGAACAAGGGCCTCAACCCCGGAGTGGAGACGATATTCATTCCCACCGATCCGAAATTCTTCGTCCTTCGCTCGAGCGCTATCAAGGAATTGGCTATGTTCGACGGCGACATCTCGAGCATGGTCCCCCCTAACGTCGCCAAGGCCGTAAAGGCGAAAGTCGGGGCCAGCGGCTTGCGCGACGAGATATCCGGAGTTCGTACTTGACAACTTTGGGACATTTGTTTATGTTACTCGGGTCTTTTGAAATGGCCACGAAGCGCATCTCATAGGACGGAGCGTTTTTATTTTACCCGGAACGAGGTTTCCCTATGGCTGTACCTAAATTCAGGACTTCAAAGGCAAGGACTCGGAGACGTCAGTCGATCAATATGAAGCTGACGACCCCTACCCTCGTGACCTGCGGGAATTGCGGTAACCCTGTTCTCCTGCACCGGGTCTGCCCGAAGTGCGGTTTCTATCGCGGGCGACAGGTCATTACGCCCGAATCCAAGGCATAAGGAGAGCGGCATGGACGAGCTGTTCACCAAAATCAAGAAGATCATAGCCGAAAAGCTCGAGGTAGAGGAAGACAAGATCACTCTCGAGGCGAGTTTCCGCCAGGATCTCGGCGCCGACAGCCTCGACACCTACGAGCTCGTGTACGGCATCGAAGAGGAACTCGGTATCACGATCCCCGACGAGAAGGCGAACGAGTTCGAGACCGTGAAGGACGCCTACGATTTCATCAAATCCCAGGTGAAGTGAATTCGACTCTCGCTGCGCGGGCGGACTGACCTGTTCTCTCAAGGCGCGGGAGCCTTGTCGCGCGAGCGCAGGTCGCAGCTGGCGGCTTTCCAGAGAGGAGCCGGCATAAGGTTCAGGAGCTTCGGGCTCCTGAACCTTTCTTTTACCCATCGATCATGCGGGAACGAGGATGCTTCCCGATCCCAGAATAACGAGCGCCTCGAGTTCCTGGGCGACGCCGTTCTCGGGATGGTCGCCGCGTCCTCCCTCTACGAGATGCTCGGCGAGCGCTCCGAAGGCGAGCTCGCGAGGATCAAGAGCTACGTGGTCTCCGAGGAAGTTCTATCCGAGCTCGCCAAGGGACTCAAGCTCGACGAGTACATCCTCCTCGGGAAGGGCGAGGAGCAATCGGGCGGCCGGGCGAAGAAAGCGATACTCGCCGACGCGGCCGAAGCCCTGATCGGAGCCTATTTCCTCGATTCGGGCTTCGATGCCGCCTTCCGCTTCGTTCGCGCGCTCATCGAGCCCGAGATCGGCAAGGTGCTGCAGAACCGCCATCATAAGGATTACAAGACCCTGCTCCAGGAATACGCGCAGAAGTATTACAAGAGCTATCCTCTCTACCATCTGACCAAGAGGACGGGACCCGATCACGACAGGACTTTTTGGGTATCCTGCGAAGTCGCGGGGGTCGAATATGGACCGCTTTCCGGCAAGAACAAGAAGGAAGCCGAGCAGAACTCGGCCCAGGCGGCCTACGACGCGATAGTCGAGAGAGGAGGGCTCGAGGCCGCCCGCCTGCTGAAGATCGAAAGCTAGTCGCCCGCGATTTAAGACCTCGCGGCGAGCCGCGGGGTATGAGTCCCGCGCGCGAATCAATACCCGTATTTCGGCTTGAGCCTCCTCGCTATTTCGAGCAGGCGCTCGCGCTCGTTCAGGCTCGGGTCGTCGATGACCGTCTCGAGAAGCTCCTTCAGCATCGCGCCCATCCCCGGCCCCGGAGGGACGCCTATCGCGACGAGGTCCCCTCCCTTTATGGAGAGGTCGGATAGGCCGAAGGCCTCGCGCGCCGCGAGCACGCCCGCAATCCGATCGCGCAAGGGATCGAGGCTGCGTCCGTCCACCGGATGGCCGACTATGGCCGTCCCGTCGGCGATGCGCAACGCGAAAAGCCTGTCCAGGGAGCCGGTTCCCACGCGGGCCAGGAAGCGCCTCACCGCCGCGTCGCTCCACGACTCGTCGTACGAGAACATATGGCAGCGCACGAGGTGCGCGACCTCTTCCGCCACCGCGTTCGGGAATCGCATCCGCTTCATGAAGGTCTCCGCGTCGCGGCCCGAGAATTCCTCGTGGCGATGGAAGCTGGGCTCCTCTCCGGGCCTTTCCGCCTTGGCCTCGGGCTTGCCGATATCGTGGAGCAGGGCGGCCAGCCTCAGCACGAGTTCCGGGGCCGCCGCGTCGACGCAGGCGTAGAGATGATCGAGGACGTCGTAGACGTGCATTCCCCGCTGCTCCACGCCTCGGCAGGCGGAAAGCTCGGGCGAGATCTCCGCCAATAGTCCCGTCTCCTCGAGGAGCCTGAGCCCCCGCGAGGGGAGGGGCGAAAGAAGTATCTTCTGCAGCTCGTCGCGGACCCTCTCGGCGGAGACCATGCGGAACCTGTCGATGGAGGGCCGGATCGCGGCCGAGGTCGCAGGGTCGATATCGAAGCCGAGCTGGGACGCGAAGCGGATCGCGCGGAGGGGCCTCAGCCCATCCTCGCGAAAGCGCGCCAGCGGGTCGCCCACCGCGCGAATCAGGCCGCGGGCGAGGTCCTCGCGGCCCCCGTGAGGATCGAGGAGGATCCTGGACGACATGTCGAAAGCCATCGCGTTGACGGTGAAATCGCGTCTCGCGAGGTCCTCCTCGATCGTGGAGGCGAATTCGACGCTGTCGGGGTGCCGCCCGTCTTCATACGACGATTCGGTCCTGAAGGTTGTGACCTCGATCTCGAGGTCGCCGAAGAAGACGGTGACGGTCCCATGCCTGATTCCGGTGGGGACGACTCTCTTGAAGGCGCGGAGGATCTCCTCCGGGGAGGCGTCGCTGGCGACGTCGAAGTCGCTGGCTTCGCGGCCCAGCAGATAGTCTCGGAGGGCGCCCCCGACGAGATAGCACTTCTTGCCCCTCTGCTCCAGCGCGCGGGCGAAGTCGAAGAGCTCCCTCGGCGGACGTATGGCATTCGTCGGCAAGCGCCTCATGCCGGCATCGTCGCTTCTAGTCGCCGCCGCGAAAAGCGGCGCTGAGGCGTTCCTGCGTTTCGCGAGGGTGCTGCACGAGCACGCGGGAGCCGGAGATGAGCTCGACGATCCCGATTTCCCGAGGATAGCGCGGGATGATGTGCAAATGGAGGTGCTCGATGCTCGCCCCCGCGGACAATCCCATATTATAGCCGATATTATAGCCTGCGGGCTTCATCTCCCGATCGAGCACGTCGAGACTGTCCCGTACGAGGCCGTCGAGCTCGGTCCGCTCCTCCGGCGTGAGCTCGCGGACGTCGAGGACGTGTCGCTTCGGAAAGACGATGAGGTGCCCGGGATTATAGGGGTACAGATTCAAGGACACCACGAACGCGGGGGATTCATGGACCACCATGCGCTCGACCTCGTCGGACCGGGAAGAGACGAGGCAGAGGATGCAGCCCTCCGGCTTGCTTCCCCTGAGGTAATCGAGCTTGTCGAAGTTGAACAAGTATTCCATCATTGCCCTGCCCTCGCCGGTCGCCCATCGATCCGCGATCGCGATCGCGATAGGCCGAGATTGTAGTCGATATTATCGGGAGACGCCAGTATGGACGCGGATAAGCCTTTTCTCGTGATCCTCGTCAAGCGAGCGACGATCTTCCTCGCGGTGGTCTGCTCGATATCGCTGTACTTCTGGGTCGTCGGCTCGGAAAGCGCCTTCCTGGACGAGACGCAGGCGATGCTCCTTTCCATCGTCCGGGTCTCCTCGCTCGGGATCATCGTCTCCTCCGGCTTCGGCATACTCATCTCGGCGGCGATGGCCGCGGCCCGTCGCTTCAGGCCGCGGGCTTTCGGCATCCTCGCCTACGTCGTAGTCGGAGCGATGGGCGTGGCCGCCCTGGCCCTCTCCCAATACGTTTCGCTTCTCTCCCGCGGCTTGCCTTGACCCCTCGCGCCGGCGGCCGATATACTCCTCCGATGCAGGTCAGAGTCCGCTATGCCCCATCGCCTACGGGCCTTCAGCACATAGGCAGCGTCAGGACGGCCCTCGTCAATTACCTCTTCGCGCGCGCGCAAGGCGGGACCTTCATCCTCCGCCTCGAGGACACGGACAGGACGCGATTCTCCGACGGCTACGTAAAGAACCTCTACGATACCTTCAAATGGCTGGGCTTCTACTGGGACGAGGGCCCGGACGTCGGCGGTCCCTATGGGCCCTATGTCCAGTCCGAGCGCTTTCCGCTTTACCAGGCTCGCGCCAAGGAACTCGTCGACGCCGGCGCGGCGTATTACTGCTTTTGCGGCGAGGACCGCCTCGCCGCGGTACGGGCCGAGCAGGAGGGCTCGGAGACTTCGGACATGGGCTACGATCGGCGCTGCCGGACGATCGACCCGGCCGATGCCGCGTCGCGAGTCGGCGCCGGAGAGAAGGCGGTCATTCGCCTCAAGATCCCCCTCGAGGGCGCGACCGCCTTCCACGACGCCCTCCTCGGCGACATCGAATGGAAGAACGAGGACGTGAGTCCCGACCCCGTCCTCCTGAAATCCGACGGCTTTCCGACGTATCACCTCGCGAACGTGGTCGACGACCATCTCATGCGCATAACGCATGTCCTGCGCGCGCAGGAGTGGATACCCTCGGCCCCCCTGCACATGATCATGTACGCGGCCTTCGGCTGGGAGCCGCCCGAGCTCGTCCATCTTCCCATGGTCCACGGGCCGGACGGCCATAAGCTCTCGAAGCGCCACGGAGCGACCGCGATCGACGAGTTCCGAAGAGCGGGATACCTCCCCGAGGCCTTGATCAACTACGTGTCCCAGCTCGGCTGCTCCTTCGAGGACGGGCGCGATCTCTTTCCCCTTTCCGACCTCGAGCGGCTCTTCAGGATCGAGCGCCTCAACAAGTCGCCGGCCATCTTCGATTACCAGAAGCTCGAATGGTACAACGGGCAGTATATCCGCATGAAGTCCGACGCCGAGCTCCGCGATCTCGTCATGCCCTACCTCGAGCAGGCCGGAGTCGTGGGCGAGGAACCGCCGGCGGATGTCTCGGCCTTGGTCCTCGGCGCGATGCCTCTGGTCAAGGAGCGCCTCCGCTTCCTTTCCGACGCGCCGATCATGATGCGCTACCTGTTCGAGGAGCCGCCCCTCCCCGCGCCCGAGGAATTCATGCCCAAGAAGCTCGACAAGGCGAGGACCGCGGAGCTCCTGGCCGCGGCGGGCGCCCTGCTGTCCGCCGGCGACCTATCCGACCTGGAATCCGTGGAAGCCAGGTATCGGGCCGAGGCGGAGCGCTTGGGCGCCAAATTCGGCGACCTGATGATGCCCCTTCGGGTAGCGGTCACGGGCTCTCGCGTGAGCCCGCCCCTCTTCGAGTCGATCCGGCTTATCGGGATACCGAAGGCTTCGGAGCGGATCGCGCGGGCTCTCGAGGCTCTCGCCGGCTGACCGGTGCCTCGGCCGGAGCTCCGGCTCGAGCTTGACCTCTCTCGGCCCTTCGCGGCATAGTGGCGGCGCCGCGCCTCTGAAGCGCGGTCAAGGAGTCCCCGCAATGATCGACAAGCCCTCAGCGCCCATATTAGCGACCGAGACGAGCGATTTCATCCGCGAGGCGGTGGCCGAGGACCTCGCGAGCGGCCGCGCCGCCCGCGTCATCACGCGCTATCCGCCCGAGCCCAACGGTTGGCTCCATATCGGCCACGCCAAGGCCCTCAGCATCGACTTCGGCGTCGCCGAGCAGTTCGGAGGGCTGTGCAACCTCCGCTTCGACGATACGAATCCCGAGAAGGAGGACATGTCCTACGTCGAGGCGATCAAGAAGGATATAGCCTGGCTCGGCTACGATTGGAAAGATCGGGAGTACTACGCCTCGGACTACTACGAGAGCCTGTACGACCTCGCCGTCAAGATTGTCCGCAAGGGTCACGCGTACGTGGACGACCTCGACGAAGAGGAAATGCGCGAGTACAGGGGCACCAATGTCCCCGACAGGAACAACATCACCCTGACTCCCCCGGGCAGGGACAGTCCCTGGCGAAGCCGAGGCGTCGAGGAGAATCTCGACCTCTTCGCGCGGATGCGGGCGGGGGAGTTCGCCGACGGATCCAAGACCCTCCGCGCCAAGATCGACATGGCCCACCCGAATCTCCTCATGCGCGATCCGGTCATGTATCGCATCCGGCGCGAGCCCCACTACCGGACCGGGACGACCTGGTGCATCTATCCCATGTACGATTTCCAGCATCCGCTGTCGGACGCGATCGAGGGCGTGACCCACTCGCTCTGCTCCCTCGAGTACGAAATCCACCGGCCCCTCTACGAATGGTTCATCCGCGAGGCCGAGGTCTTTCCCTCCAGGCAGATCGAATTCGCCCGCCTCAATATCTCGCACTTCGTGCTTTCGAAGCGTTGGCTCCTCAGGCTCGTGCAGGAGGGCTACGTCTCGGGATGGGACGATCCCCGGATGCCCACTCTGTCGGGGCTGAGAAGGAGGGGATACACAGCGGCGTCGATCAGGGACTTCATGTCGCGCATAGGCGTCGCCAAGACCGATTCCCTCGTCGACGTGCAGCTCCTCGAGCACTGCATCCGAGAGGAGCTCAACAAGAGCGCGGACAGGGCGATGGCCGTGCTCAGGCCGCTCAGGCTCGTCGTAGAGAACTGGCCGGAGGGGGAGGTCGAGGAGCTCGAGGCGGTGAACAACCCCGAGGAACCCGCTCGCGGAACGCGCAAGATCCCCTTCGCGAAGGTCCTGTACATCGAGCGCGACGACTTCGCGGAAAACCCGCCGCCCAAGTATTTCCGCCTCTTCCCCGGCAACATGGTCAGGCTCCGCTACGGCTATATCGTCACCTGCACGGGCTTCACCAAGGATGCCTCTACGGGGGAGGTCTCGGAAGTGCGTTGCAGCTACGATCCGGCGACCAGGGGCGGCGACGCCCCGGACAACCGCAAGGTCAAGGGCACCATCCACTGGGTGTCGGCGCTTCACGCCCTGGCATTCGAAGCCCGCCTCTACGACCATCTCTTCCTCTCCGAGCGTCCCATGGACGTCGCGTCCGGCGTCGATTGGGTCGCCACCGTCAACTCCGGATCGCTCGAGAGAGTCGCCGGCGCCCTGGGCGAGCCGAGTCTCGCCCAAGCGAAGCCGGGGGATCGCTTTCAGTTCGAGCGCCTGGGCTATTTCTGCTGCGACCCCGACTCGAGGCCGGGGTCGCTCGTGTTCAATCGCACGGTTTCCTTGCGCGATACCTGGGCCAAGATCGAGAAAAAGGGCGGATGAGGCGCCCCCGCCGGCCCGGCCGGCGCAAGCGCTACGTCAGCGGATGGGCATGGTATTGCCCTCTCTCGAGCGCCACGCGGATGGGGATGCCGAACAAGGCGGAAATCGTCTCAGATCGCAGGAGCTTTCGCTTGGGCCCGTCCGCCACGATGCGGCCGTCCTTGACCAGGACTACGCGATCGATCTCGGGCGTTATCTCCGCGAGCTCGTGAGTGACCAGTATTATCGAATGGCCTCGGGCGGCCAGGTCGCGCAGGCATGCGGCGAAGCGCGCCCGGGCGCCGATGTCGAGGGAGCCGTAGGGCTCGTCCAGGAGAAGCATCTCCGGATCGTGAACGAGGGCACGGGCGACCAGGACACGGCGCATCTCGCCCGACGAGAGCTCGCAGGCTCTCCTGCCCAGGAGGGCGGCCACGTCGAGAAGCCGCGCGGCTTCCCCGGCCTTCGCTATCATGGCGGGAGTGGCGTCGGCGCGGAGCGGAATTCCGATCCCGCCGAAGAATCCCGAAAGTATCGTCTCGAGGGCGCTTTCGTCTCCGGCCTGAGCCGTTTGCAGATCGCTCGATATTATCCCGAGGCGCGCCCGAAGGGAAAAGAGCTCCCAGCGCTCCTGCCCGAAGAGCCTTATCGCGGCCGGCTCGCGATAAAGCGGCGAAAGATCGCCGGATATCATCTTGACGATCGTGGATTTCCCCGAGCCGTTGGGCCCGAGGATGCAGGCATGCTCGCCCTCCTTGAGCGTCAGGCTGATCCGGCTCAGTATCGTCGCCCCCCCGCGGATCACCGTCGCTTCCTCTATCTCTATGGCGTTTCCCATCGATCCTCCTCGCGCGCCGCTCGCCCAGGTTAATTGCCCGGGAGACGATGGTCAACGGCGAAGAAGAATGTATACTCGGCGGATGGAGACGCGGACGATCGATGCCGAGCTTCTGCTTGACGCGCGCGCGATAATCGGCGAGGGTCCCTGGTGGGATTCATCCCGGCGGCTGCTCTATTGGCTGGATATCAAGGGGAAGAGTCTCCATATATTCGATCCGGCCGCGGGAAGCGACAGACGCCTCGAGCTGGGGAGCATGCCCGGGACGGTGGTCGGTCGGGAGTCGGGAGGCCTCCTCTTGGCCATGGAGAACGGTTTCGAGTTCCTCGATCCCGAGACCGGGATCGGCTCGAAGATCCTCGATCCCGAATCCGACCTGGCCGGCAACCGATTCAACGACGGGAAATGCGACTCGCGGGGACGCCTCTGGGCGGGCACGATGGACAACGCCGAAAAGGAGACGACGGGCTCCCTATACAGGCTCGATCCCGACCTCGAATGCCGGCGGATGATCGGAGGCGTCGGTATCTCGAACGGCATCGCCTTCGGCGCCGACGACAGGACCATGTATTACATCGATACCCCGACGAGGCGAATCGACGCCTTCGATTTCGACGTCGCGACCGGCAGCGTCTCCAATCGGCGGACGGTCGTCGAGGTGCCGAAATCGATGGGCATGCCCGACGGCATGACGATCGACGATGAGGGCCTGCTCTGGGTGGCCCTCTGGGGCGGATGGGGCCTCGGCCGATGGGATCCGCGCTCGGGGAAGCTGGCGGCGAGGGTGCGGCTACCCGTCGCGAAGACCTCGAGCTGCGCCTTCGGCGGCTCCGGCCGCTCCGGCGCCAAGCTCGATCGACTCTATGTCACCACGGCGAGCGTAGGGCTCGGCCCCGAGGGAATGAAGGAACAACCGCATGCCGGCGGCCTTTTCGTCCTCGAGCCCGGGGTGGGTGGGCCGGCCCCGGTTCCATTTGCCGGATGAGCTGGCAGGTCGATCGATATCGCGATATCATGTAAAGATCATGGACCCGGTCGATATCGTCCTCCTTTTCCTCTCCGCGGCCCTCGCCCTCGCCGTCAGGTCGGTCATGAAGCGCATCGTGACGCGCCGCCTCGGCAAGGCGAACGATGCCCTCCTCGAGATCGATTTCTGGAAGGCATCGTCCGGCGAGGCCCTCACCCGCTGCCTGGTCTTCGTGGAGCTGCTTTCATGGGCGGCGACGATCCTCCTCGTCGCGACGCTCGCCGCGCGGGCGCTTTAGGGCGCTTAGTAGCTGTGCAAACCCGTCAAGAGGAAATTCACGCCGAAAAAGGTGAAGAGGGCGCATAGGAATCCGAGGATGGCGAATATCGACGGCAGCGAGTCCTTCCGCCTCCGGAAGAGGCGCAGATGCAGGTATGCCGTATAGGCGAGCCAGGTGACGAGGGCCCAAATTTCCTTGGGGTCCCAGGACCACCAGGATCCCCATGCCTGCTCGGCCCAGATCGCGCCGAAGACGAGGGCCCCCGCGGTAAAGATGGGATAGCCGGCTCCGATCGAGACATAGGCGATCCTATCGTAGTCGCGCTTTTTCCTTTCGTCCTTGCTCGCGAGGAAGGCGACGGAAGCCGCGAAGGAGGCTACGAAGAAGGATTCGCCTATAAAGCTGAGGGATACGTGAAGCACCAGCCAGCCCGATCGGAGGGCGGGTATGGGCGCCAGCATCTCGCGCGGCGCGATAGGCGAACTCGCCACGGCGAGGAAGGCGGCCGCGGCGATCGTGGCGCCGAATTGCACGAGCGGCAGAAAGACTATCCTGACCTGCGTCCTGTAGATCCAGGCGAGGAGGACTATGAAGGCCGAGAAAAACACCAGGGACTCGAATGTCCCGGTCAGGGCCGGGAAGCCGATCGCGACGCTCCTATATATCGATACCGCGGCAAGAGCGAGGAAGGCCGCCATGAGGAGCCAGTGGGATGCCGGGTCGGATTTCCCGTCCTTGCGGAACAGGTAGGGAGCCTGGATCGCCGCGGAGGCGAGGATCAAGGCGAAGGCTATGGTGGGCAAGGCGTTCATGCTTCGAGCTCTCCCAGCTTGCGTGCGAAGGTAATGAAGACACCGACGCCTACGATGGCGAAGGCGGCGAGGATGACGGGATAAAACGGATTATAGGTGACCCGTAAACCTGACAGCTCCGCTTCCCCGACGCCTTCGACGGTGAAGGACCCGATCTCGGAGCCCGCGACGAGGCTGATCGTCTTCGATCCCCCGGCGCCTTCCTCGCTCGCGATCGCGGTTCCGCCTTCAGGGTCGATCGACGTCAGCGTAAGCCTGCCGTCGGCCGCGTCGATGTATTCCCCGACGGCCAGGTTTCGAGCCGAACCGGCCGGCCCCGTCAGCTCGAGCACGCGCTCGCTTCCGAAGGCAGCCTGGAAGATGGACAAGGAACCCATCCGAAGCGGGTGGTTTACGCGGATTTCATAGGACGATATCAGCGTTTTCCCGGCCTCGCTCACTTCCACCGTGCTGATCCAGTCCTTATCGCGGCCGTCGGGGTACTTCAGGTTTTGGAGCGATTTTATAACGAGGAGCCTCCCGTCGGGAAGTCGCGCCGCATCTCCATTTCCGAGCCTCGCGAATCCCTGCCAGGAGGGATGGGTCTGCCTGGCTACCTGTCCGAAGACGGCTCCCAGGAGAAGGAGGATGAGCCCGAGATGGATGATGTCCGGCCCATGCCTCCTCGCCTTGCCTTTCTTGAGCTCGCGCGAGAATCGATCGGCGGAGCAGGCCGCGAGGTTCGCGAAGAAGAGCAGGGCCGGAATGAGGAAGGGTAAGGATCCGTAAAAATCGTCGAAGCCGGAAAAGAGGACAAGCCGAGCCAGCGGGGCCGGCATGATGGAATAATAGAAGGAGGACTCGCGTCCCTGGGGCAGGAGGGAGGCGAGAATCCCGGTGACAGCGATGTAGGCTATGAGAACGAGGGCGAGGCGCATCGACTTGAGCGCCTTGAGCGCGACATGCATTGAAATTCCTTTCGCGGCGACCCGCTAGACGATAGGCGGGGGCCAATCGGCCTGTCAAGCCAAGGCATAGAGGAAGACGGCTGCCGCCGTGGCGACGTTCAAGGAATCCGTCCCTCCCCGCATCGGCACTGTAATTTCGATATCGCAGGCTCGGAGCCAGGGAGCCCCGAGCCCGAAAGCCTCGTTGCCGAAAAGGAGGGCCAGGCGTTCCGGCCTGACCCAGGCGCGCAGATCGACGGCCTTCGGCGAAAGCACGCAGCCGGCGATTCGATAACCCTTCCGTGCGATCTCGTCCAGCTCTTCCGGCCCGCGCAGTCTCGCCCAGGGAAGCCGCAGCGAGGCGCCCATAGAGACGCGAAGGACGCGGCGGCAGAGGGGATCGGGTCCTGCGGGGCCCAGCAAAAGGGCTGAGCATCCGAAGGCCGACGCGTTCCTGAAGGCGGAGCCGAGGTTTTCGGGATCGCCTATATCGGGGAGGACGAGGATGGTCGAAGGCCCCTCGGCCCGGCCGATGGCCTCGACGGCTTCGAGGGCCGCGGGCCGCCTAGCGAGGGCGTAGGCTCCCCTATGGAAGGCATATCCGGCAATGGCGGAAATCTCCCGCTCCGGTAGGACGGTGGGAAGGGGAACTTCTCCCGGAAGGCCCCGCGCCCATTCCTCTCGGGCGGGCACGCAATAAAGCATATCGACCGATAGCCCGGCGGCCAGGGCCCGCTCGATCAGGAAGGCCCCCTCGAGGGCGATGAGCTCCTCCACTCCTCGCTAAATCCCCTCGCTCTCATCCTTTCGGGGAAGGAACTCCGGGAACCTGTAGCTGGCGACCCCCGTGGAAAGGTCCACGTCGACGTTCGCCGCGCCTTTGCGAACGAGCTCGTCGAGGGCGAGCTGGCATTCGTCGAGGCCGACATTGAGGGCCATCGCCACCGAGCTCACGGTAAGCTGGCCGGATCGGGATTCGGCGAGCTTCAGTACGCGAACGGGCAGGAGGGGATCGATCCGCGGCGAGGACCTGACTTGAGCACGCGGAGAAGAGCGGCGCAGCGAGCCGAAGAGGCCTCGCAGCCTGTACCTTCCCCCGATCGACCGGACTATCGACACGACGCCATAGACGACGAGGAAGAGGCTTATTATGGCGAATTCCCGCGTAAAAGGCAGGAACAGGGAAACCAAGCCGAGGACTAAGAGGATTACGCCTAGTCTGCTTCTAAAGCTCATGAGCCGTCCTTCCCCCATAGAATACTCCGTAATTTCTACCTTATAAAGGCCTATTCGCACTCGATTGCCCCTAACGAGGATCGCAGGGTATAGTCTCGCCTACGTGAATCTCATCACCCTCGACGGAGTTTCCAAGACTCTCGGAGAGGCTCCGCTATTCGTCGGAGCCGGCTTCGGCATCGTCTCCGACGAGCGCATCGGCTTCGTCGGTCGAAACGGCCGAGGCAAATCGACCCTGCTCCGCGTGCTCGAAGGCTCGCTCGAGCCGGATGCGGGCGTAGTCGCGCGAAAGCGGCAGCTCGGCGTGAGCCTGCTCGAGCAAAGGCCGTCCTTCGGCCCCGGTCAAAGACTATCGGACTTCCTTCTCGACGGGCGATCCACACTGTCGGGACTCCTGCGGGAGAGAGGGCGGCTCGCGGCCGATCTCGCGAAGGGGGGCGGCGCGAAGGACCCGGCGCTCGACGCCCTCGATGCCAGGATCGAGGCCATGGGCGGCCAAGGCTTCTCGCTCGCCTACGATTCGCTCTGCACCGAGCTCGGGCTCGACGATCCCGAAGCGCCGATGTCGGAGATGTCGGGCGGAATGGTCAAGAAGGCCGCTCTAGCCCGCGCCCTGGCACCCAAGGCGGAGCTCCTCCTCCTGGACGAGCCGACCAACCACCTCGACATCGAGGCCATAGAGTGGCTCGAGAGACGTCTCCTGCAATACCGGGGCGCCTTCGTCCTCGTGACCCACGACCGATGGTTCCTCGACGCGGTCTGCTCCTCGATACTGGAGATCGATCGGGGAGGGGTCTACAAATACGACGGCGGCTTTTCCGATTACCTCGCGAGGCGGATCGAGCGCACGGCGGCGCTCGAGAAGGCGGAATCGCGCAGGATCGCGAACCTGAGGCGAGAGCTGGCCTGGCTCGATCGCGGCGCGCGGGCGCGCGCCACCAAGAGCGAGAGGCGCAAGGATTCGATACGGGAGATGCAATCCGAGGCCCTCGTCCGGGAGGCCGGGATGGAAGGCTTCTCGACCACCTCGCGAAGATTGGGGAAAAAGATACTCGTCCTGAAGGACGTTTCGAAGACCTACGGCCATCGCCTCGTCCTGTCCCCATTCTCCCGCGATTTCAAGGCGGGGGAGCGGGTCGGCATAGTGGGACCCAACGGCTCGGGAAAGACGACCTTCCTCGATATCGTCGCGGGCAGGATCGCCTCCGATTCGGGCTCGGTCGGCCGGGGCGAAAACACCCACTTCGCCTATTTCGACCAGACGGCCGAATCGATCGATCCGAGTCGGTCCCTCATCGCCTACATCAGGGAAAAGGCGGAGCGCATCCCGATGGCCGACGGCTCGGTGCTCGGCCCGGAGCAGCTGCTCGAGCGATTCCTCTTCCCGAGGGCCATGCATGACCTGCGCCTGTCGCGTCTTTCCGGCGGCGAGCTGCGCCGCATCCAGCTCGTGCGCCTCCTCGCCGACTCGCCCAACTTCCTATTGCTCGACGAGCCGACCAACGACCTCGATATCGATACGATCGAGCTCCTCGAGGATTTCCTCTCGGACTTCCCCGGCTGCGTACTCGCCGTCTCGCACGATCGCGCCTTCCTGGATGGGCTCGTAGATTCCCTCATCGTCCTCGACGGCCTGGGCGGCGCGCGCGAATACGTCGGGCGCTACGCCGACTATCGCGACTTCGCCGACGCGGCGGACGGCGGCCTTCCCCTCGAAAAGCGAAAGGACGTCAAGCCGGCGCGGGGGAAGGCGGCGGCTTCGGAATCCCCGCGGGAAAGGAAGGGCCTTTCCTATGCCGAGCGCAAGGAGCTCGCGGGGCTGATGGACGAGATATCGGGCCTGGAAGAGGAGAAGGCGGCCCTCGAGCATTTCTTCTCGTCCTCGTCTCCCGGCACCGGGGAGATGGAACGGGCCAATCGACGGTATTCCGAGCTGATCGCCCTCGTCGAGGAGCGCACGGCTCGCTGGGAAACGCTCGCCGCGAGAGAATGAAGGAGTTCCGCATGAAACCGGATAGACGATTCTTCCTGATCTGCCTCGGGGGCCTCGCATTCGTCCTCCTCGCCTACGGATTGCTGAGGATGAAGTTCGGCCCCTTCCTCCCCCCGAAGATCGACGAAAACCTGCCCAACGCGGTCATAGTAGGCGCCGTCGCCATCCTGCTTTGGAACAGGAAGCTCCGCGGCGAGGCTCAAAAGGCCGAGGCGGAGCGCAAGCGCCGCGAGCAGGAGGAGGCCGCGGCGCGGCTCGTCGAGGCGGAACCGACCTCCGAGAGCCGCGAGGACGGGGCCGAGGACGATCCTAAGGGCGAGAGCGGGGCCGATGCCCCGAGCTGAAGCGCCGCGACGAGGCTCGTTCGACTCCCTCTCCCCCGATTCGATAGCCGCGGCGGTGGAAGGCGGCATCGGCCAAGGAAGCGACGGGACCATCAGCGCCTATCCCAGCTACGTCAATCGCGTCTACGGCCTCAGACTCGACGACGAGAGGGAGGTCATAGCCAAATTCTATAGGCCCGGCCGTTGGTCCCGCGAAGGCATCCTCGACGAGCACCGCTTCCTCCGCGACTGCGCCGAGGCGGAACTGCCCGTAGCCGTCCCCCTCCCCTTGACGGGAGGCGAGACTCTCGGCGAGCTCGTGCTCGAGGAGGAGGCCGGCGACGGCGCCTTCTACTTCGCGCTTTTCCCGAAGATGGGCGGCAGGAACTTCGACGCCGAGGCCGACGAGGACTGGCTGCGCCTCGGCTCCGTGCTCGGCCGCCTCCATGCCGTCGGAGGCATCCGCGACGCGCCCGAGCGCCCGCGCTGCGATCCGGAAAGCCTTACGCGGCCGCTCCTTCGCGGTCTCCTGGGCGAAGGCCACGTCCATCCCGAGTCGGCCGCGGAACTCGAGGATCTCTGCGAGAGGATCATCGCCCACCTCGTCCCTCGATTCGCGAGCCTCTCCTTCCGGCGCATCCACGGCGATTGCCACCGGGGCAACATCCTCGATCGCCTCGGCGGCAGCCGAGAGGGATCGGGACTCCTCGTCATCGATTTCGACGACATGATGACCGGCCCGGCCGTCCAGGACCTGTGGCTTCTCCTGCCCGACCACGCCGCCCAATGCAGGCGGGAGCTCGGCCTCCTCGTCGAGGGCTACGAAGCCTTCCTCCCCTTCGATCGCCGCGAGCTCGAGCTCGTCGAGGGCCTGCGCTTCATGCGGATGGTCTACTTCCTCGCCTGGCGCTCCAAACAGCGCGACGACCTGTGGTTTCGCGAGAGTTTCCCGAATTGGGGCGACAAGGCCTTTTGGGAAACCGAGCTCGAAGATTTGCGCGACCAGGCCGAGCTCGTCCTCGGGCGGCCTACGGCGGGCGAGGCGGGAGAGGGTGGGGCGGCCGGGGACGATGAGGACGCCGAGGGGTTCGCGAGCTGGGAGAAGGAAGACATGGATCGCTAGTCCTTCGCTCGGCGTTCAGCCTATACTGGCCAAACTCCGCGAGACGGAGGCCCGATCGCG
>CAYNFM010000021.1:0-30353 GCA_964396415.1 uncultured Treponemataceae bacterium
TAATTACAAGCGACTTACTTTGCAGGAAGACTAGCCTAGGTTGCATTAGGGTCGGTGGGTAAGTTTTGGCACTCATATCGGGGTCTATCCCTCTTTCGTTTTTTCATACCACAAAGTAGTAGTATATTGAAAATATAGCACTATATTGAGTAAACACCAAAAATGCAAGATTTTTTTCTAAAATTGTACCATTCGCGGAGATTGACACGGGTTGACAGATAATCCGAGAATGAACACCGAGCGGGTAGGCCCGGTCTACGTCGAGAGTACCGTCCCGACGAATTCATGCGCAGTACGCCTCTATGTTCCAGACTGTCGAGCCTAACTTCTCCTAATACAAGATGCCCAGGGCCGAACGGACTTCCCGTCTCCTCGAGTAGCCAAGACTGGAACGCCTATTCTCGGTCAGGGCGAACGAACGGCTCATTCATGAGATAGGCCCCGCCGATTGGAAGGACGCGCAACGGGCTTTCCCGGAAGCCCCCGGAGCCTTTGCGGCAGGCAGAGCGACTAGGGGCGGTACTCTTCCAGCTTCCCTTCTTCTTCCACTACGAGATCGATCGCCGCATGGCGATCGAGTTCCCATCTGCTTCGACAAGCACCAAGGCGGATCGCGCACGATTTTCAACCGCGCAACGGAGCGAGGGCAAGCCGCGCGAGCGGAGAATGAGGCTGCTAGAATCCACGCCGTTCATCGATCCCATCGGAGGAGGCCCGATTCAGGCCGAGGATCGTTCCGCCCAGGAAGAGAGTCATCGCGAGGAACGGCAGCGCGCTTCCGCATTCAATTCCTGTCTTCTCAGTATGCGTCCCCTCCCATGACTTCGCGCATTGTTATCCTGGCGCGAAACTGTCGATAGGCCCATATCTTACATAGTATGACGATCGGCACAAAGATCGCCGCGACGATGGTCATTATCGAAAGCGTATACTGACTCGAAGACGAGTTGTATATGGTCAGGCTGTAGGCCGAATCCAGGCTGGACGGGATCAAATCGGGGAAAAGGCCGATGACCCCGGTCGCCACGACCGTTACGACGGTGACGCAGGATGCGGCGAAGGCGACGCCGGGCTTGTTCCTGGCGATGAAGAGCTTTGCGCCGAGCAGCGCGGCGATCGCGAGGAGGGGAACGACCAGGAATCCCGGGGCCCTCAGGAAATTGTCATAGAGCTTCGTCGCGAAGGCCGTGGCCCCCAGGAAGACGACTGCCACGACGAGGAGCCCGATCCACAATTTCCCGGCCAGGGCAAGCGATCTCTTTTGAAGCTCGCCGTCGGTCTTGAGCGAGACGTACAGGCTTCCGTGGACCAGGAACATGACGACGAAAAGCAGGCCGGTGAGGAGGCCGTATGGGTTCAGGAGCTGGAGAAGGCCGCCATGATAGCCCGCAGCGTCCATCGGCAAGCCGCTGAAGATATTCCCGAAGGCCACGCCGAAGAGAAGGGAGGGCAGGGTTCCGCCGAGGATGATGCCGGCATCCCAGGTCCTCGTCCATCGTTCGCCGCTTTGCTTGCCTCTGAATTCAAGCGAGACGCCGCGGATGATGAGCGAGAAGAGGAGAAGGAGAAGGGCTGTGTACAGGTAGCTGAACATGAGGGCATATGTAGTGGGGAAAGCGGCGAAGGTCGCGCCTCCGGCCGTGATGAGCCAGACCTCGTTGCCGTTCCAAATCGGCCCGACGCTCTTGATGAGCACCCGCTTTTCAGCCTCGTTCTTCGGCATGACCGCGTGAAGCATGCCGGTACCGAGGACGAAGCCGTCGAGCATGAAATACACGGCCCACAAGAGGCCCCATAGGACGAACCAGATTATATTGAAAGCCATCTCATGCCTCCTGCCTTGCGAATTTCGGCTTCGCGACCGACTCCGAATCCGGGCCCTTCCTGGCGATCTTTGCCAGGAGATAGACGTCCACAAACCCTAACAGGCCGTAGATCGCGACGAAGCCGAGGAACGAAGTCCAAACCTGCCCCGCGCCGACGGATTTCGAAATCGCGCTCGTCGTCTCAAGCATCCCATAGACGATCCACGGTTGCCTCCCGATTTCGGAGACGATCCATCCGAGCTGCCCCGCGATATAGGGCAGGGGAATGGAGAAGAGCATGATCAAGAGGAATCGGCGACGCGCTTCGAGCGTCCCTCGTCGGGCGAACGCGAATCCGATGACGCAAAGGACTATCATTATGAAGCCGAGGGCGACCATGAAGCGGAAGCTCCAGAACGTCGTTTTCACGGGGGGTCGCCGATCCGGGGGAAAATCCTTGAGTCCCTTGATTTCCGCGCCGGCGTCGCGGAAGGCCAGGAAGCTCTCGAATTTCGGGATGCTGAGGGTCTCGACGGAATTGCGTTCATTCCGAGTATCGGGAATGACGAGGAAGCTGAAATCGACTCCCTTCTTCGTGTCCCATACGGATGTCATGGCGGCGAACTTCGTCGGCTGCGTCTTCGCGACTTCGACCGCGTGGAAGTCCCCGAGGACCACGACGAGGACGCTCGCGGCCAAACCGAAGGAGGCCGCGATCCGGAAAGAGCGCTTGAAGAACTCCGGCTCGTCATGCTTGAGCAGATGGTAGGCGGAAATGCCCATGACGAAGAAGGCCGCGACGAGATACCCCGCGACGACCGTATGGCCGAACTTGATCCAGCCGTACCAGTTCGAGAGGACCGCCGGAAAATCGATCAGCTCGGCCCGGCCGTTGCGGATGGCGTAACCGACGGGGTGCTGCATCCAGCCGTTCGCGACGAGTATCCAGAGCGCGGATAGGTTCGTCGCGAAGGCGACGAGCCATATGCAGAGCGCATGGATCGGTTTCGAGAGCTTGGCCCAGCCGAAGACCCATAAGCCGATGAACACCGACTCGAGAAAGAAGGCGACCGTAGCCTCGATGGCCAGGGGAGCGCCGAAGATGTCGCCGACGTACTTGGAATACTCGGCCCAGTTCATCCCGAACTGGAACTCCATCGTGATCCCCGTCACCACGCCTAGCGCAAAATTGACGATGAACAGCTTCCCCCAGAATTTGGCCATCTTGAGATAGACATCCCCTCCCCCCGTCGCATACCTCGTTTCCATGTATGCCGTCAGGACGGAAAGGCCGAGCGTGAGCGGGACGAAAAGAAAATGGAATGCCCCTGTCGCCGCGAACTGCAATCTGCTCAGAGCCACGGTATCCATGGGAAGCGCCTCCTTCGATGAACTATACAGGATTGATATAGTCCTGTATTAAAGACAAAAAAATCAGCCCTCGAGCAAGCCCGCGATGGTCTGATCCCTCAGCCTTCGCTCCACTTCCTCCCGCATATCCACCCAAATGGGGTGCACGGCGCAGGTCGGGCTCAAACCGCACTTCCCCCTGCCTGCGACGCACATATTGATCGAGGCCGCGCCCTGGATCGCCTCGAGAATCGCGAGCACGGTGATTTCCTTCGGATTCCTCGCCAGGCGAAAGCCTCCATGGACTCCGCGAAGCGATTCGACGAGCTTTTTCTTCGCGAGGCGTTGCACTATCTTCGCCAAGAAGCTTTTCGGGATGCGCATCGCCTCGGCCACCTCGGCTACGTTCGCGACGCGATCGCTCTCGCGAGCGAGGTAGACGACGGTGCGGATCGCGTAATCAGTTTCCCTCGTTACCAGCATCTTCTCCGGCCCCGCCAACTGGACCCGCTCCCTTAATGAAGCAGGATAATTATTGTCCTATTTTAAGCGATCGGCGGAATCTGTCAACAGGGATTTTCGCCCTGTTTCATCCCGCCCTCTCCCCGAAAAGCGGCCTGAGCCTTTCGACGGCTTCGCGCAGGTCCCTTGAGGCTCCTGCGTCGAGGAGGCCGGTACAGCGTTCGGCGGCCTTCCAGAGATCGCTCAAGAGATTTCGTTGAGCAAAAAGGAGAAGACCGAGATCTCGTCTCGCCCCGTCGCGGGCGCCGCGCCTCGCGCCCAAGCCTATCTTCGTCGACAGCTCATCGTAGATGCTGATCAAAGCCCCACCCTCCCCGGAGGAATGATCCCACCTCCTTGAATTCTATTTAGAATGACTCTACGATAGTAATCATTCTAATTCAAGGAGGTTCTTGATGGGTTCATTGGTTACGAAGGCGGCGCCGGATTTCAGCGCGAACGCCGTCCTCCCCGACGGCGCGATCAAGGAGGGGTTCAAGCTCTCGGGCTTCAAGGGCAGATATGTCGTCCTTTTCTTCTACCCCATGGACTTCACGTTCGTGTGCCCGACGGAGATATTGGCCTTCGACGCCGCGCTCGGGGAGTTCGAGAAGCGCAACGTCCAGGTGATCGGCGTCTCCGTGGATAGCGAGTATTCCCACCACGCGTGGCGCGAGCAGGAGCGGTCGAAGGGCGGGATCGGGAAGATCGGCTTTCCCCTGGTCGCCGACATCACAAAGAGGATATCGGCCGACTACGGCGTGCTTCTAGATTCGGGCGTGGCCCTGCGCGGGCTCTTCCTGATCGACAAATCCGGCCTGGTGCGGCACGAGCTCGTCAACGACCTGCCCTTGGGACGCTCGACCGATGAGGCCCTCCGGATCATCGACGCCCTGCAGACCTTCGAGGAGGTCGGCGAGGTTTGTCCCGCCAACTTCAAGAAAGGCGGCAAGACCATGCAGACAAGCCAGCGCGGGAAGGAGCTATACTTCACCGCATGATGGATAGCGCTGCCGCGCTCCGGCGCCTGGGATTGAAGCTGACTCCGCAGAGGATGGCGATCCTCGGCTATATCGAGGGGAACGAGTCCCATCCTTCCGCGGGAGAGGTTTTCCAGGCGCTCCGCGCCGATCATCCGAGCATGGCGCTCGCCACGGTCTACAATACGCTTCGCCGCCTCGTCGAGGCCGGGCTCCTCCTAGAAATCAGGGTCGCAAGGGGACAGGTGAACTACGACCCCGACACTTCGGTACATGACCATGCCTACTGCACCCGCTGCGGTCGCATATTCGATCTGCCTCCGGACCGATCGCGGCCGCCCGAGAAGGGTCCCAGGGGATTCCGCGTCGAAGCGGCGCGAAGGATACTCTACGGCCGCTGCCGCGACTGCGCCGGGAAAGAGGACGCGCGCTGAAGTGTTCAGCGCCGGATCCGCTCCTGGATGGCGGCGAAGACGGCCTCGCCCGTGGCGGGAGAAGGGAGACGGACTTCGCCGCCCGGACGGCCGAAAGCGGCGATGGCGTCGCGGATCGCCTCGCGAACCGAGATAGAGAGCATGAGGGGAGGCTCTCCTACGGCTTTGCTGCCGTGTATCGTGCCTTTCTGCGCGGCTTCGGGCAGGAGGGTTACGTGGAACTCGAGAGGGGCGTCGCTAATCGCTGGTATCTGGTAGGTGCTCGCGCCGTGCGTCTGGAGGCGCCCCTCCTTGTCCCAGCGCAGCTCCTCCCGCGTGAGCCAGCCCATTCCCTGCACGAAGCCGCCTTCGATCTGACCCCGGTCTACGCCCGGATTCAAGCTGTCCCCGACGTCGTGCACGATGTCCACGCGCAGTACCCTGTGCATCCCCGTGTATCCGTCGACCTCGACTTCGCTGACCGCGGCTCCGCAGGCGAAGTAATAGAAGGGATGACCCTGCGAGCTCTGCCAATCCCAGCCGATGCCCGGCGTATAATAGTAGCCGAGCGCCGACATGCTGACGCGCTGCAGATAGGCCTCCGCGCAGACGGCCGCGAAAGGCACTTCCGCTCCGGCTTGGCCGGCGAGGCGCGCGAATCCGCCCGAGAACAGGACCTGGCCGGGAGCTACGGAACCGCCTAGCTTCGCGGCGAGAAGGGCGGCCGCTACGGGCGCGAGCCTCTCGCGGAGGGTCGCGCATGCATTCCGAACTGCCGCGCCGTTCAGGTCGGCTCCCGACGAGGCCGCGGTGGCCGAGGTGTTCGGCACCTTGTCCGTGCTCGTCGGCATCATCCGGAAGCTTTCGGCGGGAAGGCCCAACTCGCGCATCGCGACGCCGAGCACCTTCGTGTGCAGACCCTGGCCCATCTCCGTACCGCCATGGTTCACCTGGACGCTGCCGTCCTGGTAGACGATGACCAGGGCACCCCCTTGATTGTACGCGTCCCGCGTGAAGGAAATCCCGAACTTTTCCGCCGTAATCGCGAAACCACGCTTGACGCCGGAGTGCCGACCATTCCAGAGATCGATCTCGCGGCGGCGCTCGGCGAAGCCCGCCTGGGCCTGTACCTGCTCCCATATGGCATTGAGCCGGTTGTCGCCTATCTCCTGGCCATAGTGGGTCGTATTCGTCTCTCCGCTGCCGTGATAAAGGTTGGCGGCGCGCACCCGCTCGGGAGGCATCCCGAGATTTCGGGCCACGCGGTCCATGATCTCCTCCATGACGAGCATGGCCTGGGGTCCGCCGAATCCGCGGAAGGCCGTGTGAGAAGTGGTATTCGTCCGCGCGACGCGTCCGCTGAAATCCACGGCGGGGATGTAGTAGACGTTGTCGAGGTGGAAGAGGGCGCGGTCCAGGATAGGTTGGGAAAGGTCCAGAGACCATCCTCCATCGGAGACGAGCACCACGCGCGCCGCCAGGAGGCGTCCTTCGTCGTCGTAGCCCACGGAAAACCGCGAATGGAAGGGATGGCGCTTGCCCGTGATCGTCATGTCGAGGTCGCGATCTAGCTGCATGCGCACCGGCCTGCCCGTACTCATCGCGGCCAGCGCCACCAGGGCCGCGAAGGTGTTGCCCTGCACCTCCTTGCCGCCGAAGCCGCCGCCCATGCGCGGGGCCTGGACGACGATGCTGCTGCGAGCTAGGCCGAGCACCTCCGCCACGATGGTCTGTATCTCGGAGGGATGCTGGGTGGAGGAGCTTATGAATAGCGTGCCCTTCTCTCCCGGCTCCGCCCAGGCGGCATGGGTCTCGAGATAGAAATGCTCCTGGCCTCCGGAATCGAACTCGCCTTCCAGCCTGCGCGGGGCATCGGCGAGGGCTTTCTCGCAATCCCCCCTGCGCAGCTCATGCGGCTCGGTGAGATAGCTGTCCCGGGCGATCGCCTCGGCTATGCCGAGGATCGGCCGGAGAGGCTCGTACTCCACTTCCACCATGGCCGCGGCGAGCCGGCATTCCTTCAGAGAGGCGCCGACCACGAGGGCTACGATCTGTCCGTGGTACAGGACCTCGTCCTTGGCGAAGAGAGGCTCGTCGTGCCGCGCCGTGCCGACGTTGTTCTCCCCCGGCACGTCCTCGGCCATCAGGACGGCGGCCACTCCCGGAGCGGCGCGGGCCTTCTCGGCGTTGCGCGACTTGATCCGCGCGCGAGCGTAGGGGGAGCAGACCGGCCAGGTTTCGAGCATGGGCCTGCGCCTGGCGACATCGTCGACGTACTGGGCCCCGCCGGTGACGTGGCCCCTGCCGCTCTCGTGCTCGAGAGCGCGGGAAGCGTCGGCGCCGGGAAACTTCTCTCCCAATTCGAAGTCCAGGTCGCCGTCGTTAGCGACGCTGCGCTCCCCTCTCGCGAATTTCTCCCATAGACTCACGATGAGGCCGCGGCGATACGCGGCGCTCCCCCGTACGTCGTCGATGGGCTGGAATTCGCCGCGGAGCGCCTCCGCGACCGCCGCCTGCGCATCCTCGAGCCTGCGGCCCAGGAGGGCCTCCTCCGCCTTGTAGGCCCGCGACGACTTCAGCGCGACCCCGCCGTAGGCGATGCGCGCCAGGCGCACGATCCCCTGCGCGTCCGCTTCGGCGCGGAAGGCGCCCGCGACTATGCTTATGTCGAGTTCCCGTCTCTTCGATACCTTGAGGAAATCCATTCTCCGGGTAATTCCCTCGACCTGAGGCAGGCGCGGCACGACTATGGCGAGGAGGATCTCTCCCGGGCGCAGGGCAGTCGAGCGGTAGCCTAAGAAGAAATCGGAAATCGCCACCCTCCGCTCGCCTCCGGCCGAGGCAAGGGCCAGGACGGCATCGAGGGTAAGGAGGACCGGCGCGCTGTCGCCGATCGGCGAAGCCGTAGCGATGTTCCCGCCCATGGTTGCGCGGTTTCGGATGCCGCGCGAGGCGAAGACCCGAAGCATCCTTGCCAGGGAAGGGTATTCGCCGGACATCGATTCTTCAATGGCAGTGAAGGTAGCCGCGGCTCCGATCCTCCAGGCGCCCGGGCCGGCCTCGATGCGGGTGAGCTCGGGAACTCCTTCCGTCGAGACGAGGATGGGGAAGGAGGCGTTCTTTTTATTGATCTCGACGCCTATTTCGGTGGCGCCCGCCACCAGCCGGGCCTCAGGATGCTTCTTCATGAGGGCGAAGAGATCGGCGAGGCTCGTCGGCCTGAAGAAGCTCTCCCCCTGCGCCTCGTAGCCGAGGGCCGGCAGGCTCTCTACGGGCCTGCCCAGACGGGCGCGGAAAGGGTCTCCGCCCTCGGCTTCTTCGGCGTCCCGTTGCGCCAAAGCGCCAAGCGCGGCGTCGCGAATGGGGCGGTAGCCCGTGCATCTGCAGAGATTGCCTCCCAGCTGGTCGCTGAGCTGCCGCGCGTCCCGACAATCGTCGCGGTAATAGGCCTCGAAAAGGGACATGACGAAGCCGGGCGTGCAATAGCCGCATTGGGATCCGTATTGCTCGACCATGTGCGCCTGCACCGGGTGGAGCCTGTTCCCCGCGGCCAGGCCTTCAACCGTCACGATCTCCCGGCCGGCGAACATGGGGAGAAGGGCGATGCAGCTGTTGATGGCGCGATAGCTGGGCTTGCCCGCGGCGTCGCGATCCAGCAGCGCGACCGTGCAGGCCCCGCAATCTCCCTCGGCGCAGCCTTCCTTCCCGCCCGTGTATCCGCGAGAGCGCAGGAAATTGAGCAGCGTCGTCGTGGGGGCTTCGTTCGTTACCGAAACCGGCTTTCCGTTGATGGTGACTGTGAATTCGCTCATGGGCGTCGAGCCTCCGGGGCCGGGGCTTATTCGCGTCTCGTCATCGCTCGGGGCGGATGAAGCGTCCTTCCGGATCGCCGACGAGAGCGCCGTCCCGGAAGACGGTACGGCCTCTCAGAAGGGTTCGCTTTATCCTGCCGCGCAGGGGACTGCCCACGTAGGGGCTCAAGCGGTGGCGGTCGAACAGCTCCTCTGACGATACTATCGGCGTTTCCGAGAGATCGACAAGGGTGCAATCCGCGTCCGCCCCGACCTGCAGGCCGCCCTTGCCCGACAGGCCGAAACGGCGCGCCACGTTGTCCGAGAGAAGACGCGAGAGGAGGGGTAAGGCTATCGGAAGCGTAAGCATGACGCGAAGCGTGGACTGGACCCCGCTGATTCCTCCCCAGGCATCGAAGAAATCGGCGGCCTCCTTCATTGAAAGAGGCGCCGGGGAATGATCCGACCCTATGGTGTCCACCAGGCCCTGCGCGACGAGGGCCAGGAGGGCGTCCCGTTCCGCGGCGGGCCGCAGGGGAGGGGCGCACTTCGCCCTGGCGCCGAGCCGCTCGACGTCGGAGTCCGTGAAGAACAGGTAGTGGGGACAAGTCTCGCAGCTGACATCCGCGAGCCCGGCGGCGACGGCCTCGCGGATGAGCCGCGCTCCGCGAGCCGAGCTCGTGTGGACTACATGGAGTTTGCAGCCCGTCTCCGCCGCGATGACGATGGCGCGGGAGATGGCCCGGGTCTCAGCATCCACCGGACGCGTAGCCAGAAAGTCCCGCGCCGAAGCGCGGCCCGCGGCGCGCGCCTCCGCGGAAAGAGCGCCGACCAAGGCCTCGCTTTCCGCGTGCACGGCGACCGGAAGCCCTCGGCTGGCGGCGACGCGCATGCCCCGATACAGATCCTCGTCGTCGCATCGGCGGAAGTCGTCGATGCCGCTGCCGGACATGAATGCCTTATAGCCCGCGACCCCGCAATCCGCCAGGGCCTCCAGATGGTCGAGATTGTCGGGAGTCAAGCCTCCCCACAGGGCGAAATCCGTGCGCGCCGCTTTGCCGCAGGCGGCGAGCTTGGCCGCGAAGGACGGGGCGTCGAGGGTCGGCGGAGAGGAATTCAGCGGCATATCGATGAAGCAGGTCCCTCCGCCGGCCGCGAGGGCGTTGGAGCCGGAAGCGACTCCCTCCCATTCCGATCGGCCGGGGTCGTTGAAGTGCACGTGGGCATCGATCACGCCCGGAAAGAGAAGCAGCCCCCGCGCGTCGATCGTTTCCTTCGCCTCGCCCGAGAGCTCGGGTGCCATCTCGGCGATGCGGCCGTCTCCGATTCCGATGCAGAGAGCCTCCATTCCGTTCGCCCTCACGACGGAGGCCCCGCGAATCACAAGGTCGTATATCATTTCTTCAGCTCCCGCGGTAGGTAGTGTAGGACCAGGGAGAGACCAGGAGCGGCACGTGGTACCGCCCTTCCGGATCCCTCACGACGAAGTCCACCGGCACGTCTTCCAGGAAGAGTCCCGCGTCCGGATGGCCCTGATCCCGGAAATACTCGCCGACGTGAAACACCAGGCGATAGGGGCCGGGGAGGAGGGCGGCGCCTTCGAGCAGCGGCGCATCGGTTCGGCCGTCCGCGTTCACGGACGCGGAGGCAATGGCCACGGCCTCGGGCCCTCCGGCCTCGCCATGATCCCGGCGGAAGAGCTCGATGCCCATGCCGGCCGCCGGCGCGCCGCGACTGGTATCCAGGACATGGGTGCTCAGCCTGCCCATGGCTTCATTCCCTCGCGACGGTGCCCGAGATGATGCCGAAGGGCTCGCTCGTCGTCACGAAGATATCGTTGGCGTTGGTCATGCGGAACGGTTCCAGGTTCACCGCGATGCGATGTCGGTTGGGAAGGCTGAAGCTGACCGAGGAAATGGCGGGCGCCTCGGCCAGGAGAGCCTCGCCCATCGCGTAGATCGTCTCCTGGACGCTATGGCTGTCATGCAGTGCGAAGGTCCGGGGGATGATCCGGCTGGCGGTCTCGAATGCGCCGTTGTAGTCCGAGCCCTCGGCGGGGAAGTCCCAGGTCGCGTCGATGCAGGTCGCCAGGATCCTGTCCTCGGTCTCGCGCAGGGTGGTGAACTCGTCCACGAGGAAGCCGCTGAATCGGGAGCCCGTCGTCTTGATGACCTCCAGGCCCGCGATGCCTCCGCGGACGCGGAGTCTCGCGCCGTCGCGCTCGCGGCGCGAGAGGCTCGTGCGGCGGGCCGATCCCGCGCCGGAAAAGGCATGAGGATGGGGCTCGCCGTCTACGCGGATCCTCTCCCACAGGGTCTGCTCGATGGCCACCTCGGCCCAAGCCACCTGCGCGAAGCCCTCCACGAAGTGCGCGGCCAACAGGCTTCCGAAGGATTCGGGCGAATCGAAGCTCTCCCGGCGAGCGAGGGCGTACACCGTGTTCTTCATCGTATCCGTCGGTATGCAGAGGGAATTATCGGCCTCGGTGTAGACGCGCTCGAACTCTCCGCCCAGACGGATGTCCACCTTCATCTCGTAGAGGCTCTGAGTCTCGCCCTCGCGGACGACCTTCGTCAGGCGAACGCCGCTCTTGCCGTAATCGTTGTCCGTCAATCGTAGCATCGCTTCAACCCTCCTCCACCCTGTCGAGGAGTCGCAGGCGCGCGATCGCGGCGATCTCCCTCAAGGCGGTCTCGATCTCCTCTTCCCGCGCATGCCCGAGGCGCGCGGGAAATGCGGAAAGGATGGCCTCTTTCCTGTTCTCCCGAGCGCAGATCACGAAGGGGAATCCGAATTTCTCCCTATATGCTTTATTGTACGAATCGAAGAGGACTATCTCCTCCGGAGATAGCCGGTCCAGGCCCGCGGCCTCCTGCTCCGCCAGTGAAGCCGCCTCGAGCCTTCCTTCTCGCGCCAGGGCTCCGACGAGGTCGGGGTGGGCGGCGATCAGCGCGATCCGTTCCGGTTCCGAGGCCTCCCGCATCGCGCGTACGAGGGCGCCGAGCAGCGCGTCGCGGCTCGCGAAGGGTCGGCGCTCCCAGGCGCGATCCGAGATCCAGGGCGAGAGCTCGAAGCAGGGGCCGCAGATCTCGGTGAAGCTCCCGCGCCCAAGGCCATTAAGATAAGATAGGGTTACCTTCTTCACGCTCGCACCGCTTCGGCGACGATGCGCGCGGCCTGAGCCACGTCTTCGATCCTGCTGAACTCCGCCGGATTGTGGCTGACCCCCCCCTCGCTCGCCACGAAGAGCATGGCCGCGGGCAAGAAAGGCGCGAGGATGGCGGTGTCGTGCAGCGCGCCGCTGACGGCGTCCGGCGCTTCGACGCCTCGCCGCCGGGCCGCGTCGCGGAGACGGGAGCAGATCCCCGAGTCGAGGCTGACGGCCGGAAGCTCCTCGGTCCGGGAGAGCCGGCAGTCCAGGCCCCGCCGGGCCGCGATATCGGCGACGAGAGCGCGCAGGACGATGTCGCCCCGCGCCAGGATCTCGTCCGAGCGGGCGCGAAAATCGATCGTGAATGTCGCCTTTCCGGGAATCACGTTGACCGCGTTCGGCTCCAGCTCGAGCCTGCCCACCGTGAGCACCGTAGCGCTCTGCTCGCCCTCCATCTCCCGAGCCCAGGCTTCGAGCGCGCAGATCGCCTGCGCGGCTCCCGCCAATGCGTCCCTGCGATCCTTCATCCTGGTGGCTCCCGCGTGGTTAGCCTGGCCCGCGAGCGTGCAGGAGAACTGCCTGCGACCCGCTATGCCCGTCACTACCGCGACGGCCTGCCCCGCGTTCCACATGGCGGGTCCCTGCTCCACGTGCGCCTCGATCAGTCCGAGGTATTCGTCGGGCCGCAGACGCTCGGCCGCCAGGCGCTCCGCCGCGACGCCGTGCTCGGCGCCGGCGGCGAGATAGTCCTGGCCTTCGGCGTTGCGCAGCAAGCGAAGCTTCTCGGGCGGCAGGGTTCCCGCCCAGGCCCGGCTTCCCACCATGCCGAGGCCGAAGGTCGTTCCCTCTTCCTCCGCGAATACGATGAGCTCCATGGGAGCCTCGGGCGCCGCGCGCAAGACCTCCAGGGCCACCACGACGCCCACGACGCCGTCGAACTTGCCCCCCGTCGGTACCGAGTCGATATGGGAGCCGCAGAGCCAGGCCTTCTGCCCGGCCTCGAGCCCGGGCGAGCGCGCATGCACGTTGCCAGCCGCGTCGATCCGCGCCGCGGCGCCGGCTTCGGCCGCCCGCTCGATCACGTAGTCGCGCGCGCGCCGCCATGCGGGCGAGAAGGTGGGGCGGCCGTAGCCGATCCGCGGATCCGTCTCGCTGCAGGCGGCGATGGCCTCGATGTCCCGCGCCATCCGCCCCTCTTCGATACGCGCCGCGCTCATAGCAGCTTCACTTCCCGAAATCCCTGCGCCACTCGGCTCCCGTCTTTTCCATGAGGCTCTCGGCGGCGGCGCGGCGCATCCTGTGCAACTGCGGCGTATCCAAGGCCCATTCCTGCATCCAGTCCCGGGCGAAGCCTCCCCGCTCGGTTTCCCGGAAGATGCGGCGGACCGCCTCCTCGTCGATCACCTGCGGCCCCCGGGTGCGTACGGCGAACTCGCACGTACGGCTGCAGCGCGTGGTCAGGTAGTTTTCGATGCCGTTCTCGTCCATCACGTCGAGCACGCTCCGGAGGGACCGCACGGCCTTAGCATAGGCGAAGCTGGGCGGGTAGCCGTTCTCCGCCATGATCTGGAAACAGAGCCGCATGAGCTGGATGGCGCCTCCGTAGAGGATTTCCTCCTCGAAGTTGTCTCCCTCGGTCTCGTGCTGGAAGGAGAGCTCCACCACGCCGGCGCGCGTGGAGCCGACGGCCTTGGCGATCGCGAGGACGATCTCGCGGGCGTTTCCCGTCGCGTCGTGGTCCACGCTGACGCAGCCGTAGACCCCCTCGCCTTTCAGGTACTTCTGCCGGACGAAGGCGCCGGGCGCGTTAGGCACGAAGAGCACCGTGTTCACCGATTCGGGAGGGCGGATGGCGCCGTAGAGCACGTTGAATCCGTGGCAGAAGCAGAGCGTCTGGCCGGGGCGCAGGTGGGGGGCGATGTCGCTCTTGTAGGCCGCCGGCTGGGCGGGATCGGCGAGCTCGATGAGGAGGATATCCGCCTTCCGCGTCGCCTCGGCGACGCCGAGGGAAGTAAAGCCGTCGGCCTGGGCCTGGGCGCGCGAGGAGCTCTCCTCCGGCGGCCTGGTCCCTACGATGACCGCGCAGCCCGAGTCCCGCGCGTTGGCCGCCTGGACCTTTCCCTGAATGCCGTAACCGATCACGGCGATAGTCTTGCCCGAAAGGATCGACATATCTACGTCGGCGTCGCGATAGATCTTCTCCATAATAGGCTCCTCACAACGGAATCTCGCGATTCACGTTCTTGTAATATATATATTTTGACGGCTCGGGACCGGTGGCATAGTAGCTCTGGGGGCAAAAGGGCCCCATCCAGATGAAATCCGTAGCCTCGACTTCCATCCACGCATCATCCAAGAAATACATGCCTTTGCCCTGCAGCACGAACAGTCCGTGCTCCATGACGTGCGTCTCCGTCACCGGCAGGCTGTGCCCGACCTCGAAGGTGAATATGTTCATCGCCAAGTCGTAGGCGGGATCGTCCGGCACCAAAACCTGAAGCCTGGCGCCGGGATCGCCGCAGTAGATATCGCCGGGCGCCTTCTCCCGGCTTCCGACCAGAGGATCGTACATGGGGATACCCGGCTGCGCCTCGTAGCGCTTGCGCAATAAAAGCAGGCTTGCGGCGGTCGAGGCCCTCGCCGCGAATCCGCTCGCCGGAGGCACCAAGGCGAAGCCTCCTTCCTCCAGCCTATGGCCATGCCCATCCACGGAGAGGTCGAGGGCTCCTTCGAGAAGGTAGAGGAAATACTCGACCCCGCCGTCGGCCCGGTGCCCGCCCTCCTGGCCCGCCCGCAGATCGATCATGTATTCGGCGAAGTTCGCGCCCAAGGCCGGCGCGGCTAGCACTCTGATCGGGGCCCCCGGCCATTCCGGGAGGCGGGAAAAGGGGATGCCTTCGAGAGGCAGTAGCGCATACCGCGGCCTGACGCGAGTCCGGCTGGACAGCAACTGATTCTGGCTTCTCATCGAGGGATAATATACTGATGCGAGGCCCTTTCTCGATGTTCGGGGCGCAGGGAATCAGAGCGTTCTTACGAGCTTCGAGCTTGTAGGCCCATCACCCTTGACTTTGCTTTAAAAAGGGCCGTTATAATGATAAAGGGAGACAAAAAATCACCAAAGGTAAGAGTCTGCCCAAGGGCTCGAACAAAACTGCGAGCGCAATATTTCGGATTAATCGCATACGAATCGTGCTTTCCGCGACCTTCTGTCTCGTTTCTTTGACGAAAGGCCTGGCGGCGACGTCGGAAGATCCTCTTCGCGTCTTGACCGATGACGACTATCCCCCTTATGCCTTCCGAAGCTCCACTGGGGAACTCCAGGGCATCGTGGTCGACCAATGGCGGGAATGGGAGCGGGCGACCGGGAGAAAGGTAGAACTCGTCGGCATGGACTGGAACGAGGCTTTGCGGAAGATGGAGTCGGGAGAGGCGGATGTCATCGATACCATATTCGATACTCCCGAGCGTAGGGCCTTGTTCGATTTCGGTCCCCCCTACGCCAAGATTCGATCGGCCGTCTTTTTCCATCAGACGATCAGCGGCCTGGCGAGGCTCTCCGACCTCAAGGGCTTCCATGTCGCCGTGAAGTCCGGCGACGCCCTCATAGGAGAGCTCTCGGCCAACGGGATCGGCGACTTCGAGGAGTATCCGAGCTACGAGGCCATCGTCAGAGCCGCGGCGAGGGGGGAGATCCGGGTCTTCTGCATCGACCTTCCGCCGGCTCTCTATTTCCTCAACAAACTCGGCATCGAAGGAGAATTCCGATCTTCCCTGGTGCTGCCGGGCGGCGAATTCCACCGAGCGGTCCCGAAAGGCCGCGCCGATCTGCTCGCCGCCCTTCGCGCGGGCTTCGACGCGATACCGGGCTCATCCTATGCGGCGATAGACCGGAAGTGGTTCGGGGCGAAAGTCCCGGCCCCGGTCGATCCCAGGATCGGGGTCGTCGTAGCGGCGGTCTTCCTCTGCCTCTGCCTCGTCTTCGCCCTCTTCGTCTTCGTGCTCAAGAGGCGCATCTCGACGGCCACGGAGCAAGTCCAGAAGAGGCTCGAGGAGCTCGAGGCGAGCCAGGCGAAGAACCGGGCCTTCATCGCCGCTCTTCCTGACCTTTTCTTTACCTTCGACCGGGATGGCCGGTATCTCGAATACGGCACCGCATCCATGGATCAACTCGTCGTCTCGCCCGATAAATTCCTCGGCAGGCTCGTCACCGAGGTGGACCTGGGGCCGGGCCTCGCCGAACGGGTCATGGGGTGCATTAAAACGGCCCTCGAGGAGAGGCGGCTCGTCGTCATGGAATACGAGGCGGTCATCGCGGCGGGGCCCAGGCGCTTCGAAGGCCGATTCGTACCCCTGGATGCCGAGCGCGTCATCCTCGTCGCGCGGGACATCACCGAGGCGAGGAGGCACGAGGAGCTCTTGAGCGCCTCGCTCGCGGAGAAGGAGGTGCTCCTTCGCGAAGTCCACCACCGGGTAAAGAACAATCTCCAGGTGATATCGAGCCTGGTCTCCCTGCAGGAAACGTCCTGTCGAGACCAATCGGAAAGGGAGATGAACAGGGACACGCAGGTACGCATCCGATCGATGGCCCATCTCCACGAGCTGCTCTACGGCTCCAAGGACCTCTCTTCCATCGACTCCGCGGAGTACCTCAGGGCCATCGTCGGCGAAATATCCGGCTACTACGAAAATCCCCTGATCCACGTCGAGGCCGAACCCGACATCCTATCCATCGACGAAGCCATGCCCTTCGGCCTCATCGTAACCGAGCTAGTGACCAATGCCCTGAAGTACGCATATCCGCACGGGTCCGCGGGCCATATCTTCATCTTCTACGGACGCTCTGCCTTGGCGCGGAGGCTCGAGGTACGGGACGAGGGAGTCGGGCTTCCGCCCGATTTCGATCCCGCGAACTCCGCCTCGCTGGGCTATACCCTCATCCGCTCCCTTTCGGACCAGATCGATGGACGGCTGACGATCCGCGCCGCGAATCCGGGCGAAGCCCTCCCCGGCCTCAGCGTCGTCCTCACTTTTTCCATGCTGCCCCGCGAGATCCAAGCCAGCCTACCCGGAGCCTGAAATCCGGGCGTCCGTTGGCTTTTATCGCCTTCATGATGGAGTCGGACGCCATTCCTTCGACTATGCGCGGGAAAGCCGCGATTTTAAAAGCCCGACACCCGCATCCGAGGCCTCGAGAAATGCATCTTAATTAATAGGAAGAAGTCCCATTTTAAAGGAGACGACTCGATGAAGGACCGCCTTGCCCCCGCGACGCGCGATGATCGATCTACCGGCAGGAGTATCGGCAATGACTTCGCGAGAATCAGGGTCTATGCGCTGCTTTCGCTCGGCTTCGGTTTGGCGGGCTGCGGATTGCTCGGATTCGGAGCCAAGCCCGCGAAGGTAAACGTCAAGTTCGATATCGCGGGAGGAGACAACAGTTTTGCGGCGACCGTGTACGCTCAGGAAGTCGACAGCGGGGAAACTCAGCTTTCCCCATACGATCCACATACGCCGTACATCGTGGTCAACCTCAAGAAACCGGGGAAGTATGTCTTCTACGCGCGGCTCGTCGAGGCTCCCGATGACTACCATTACGGCTATACGAGCGACCAGACGGTCGCCTATGGACATATGACCCGCGGAGGAATCGGCGAGCCTCCCGGCCTGGTCGCCCTCGACGTCAAGCCGGGAGGCAAGTACAAGGCATACATCAACGACTATCGGGCGAGGCTCCCGGTTCCAGGCAAGCCGGTAACGGTGCCCTGGCGGGTCAAATAATCGAATCCCGACGCGAGTCCCGAAGAAGGAGATCCCTCTCTCTCTGCAAAGCCTGGATTCTCTCCTCCGCGAGCCTGCGCTCGGTTACGTCGACGATTATCCCGTCTTGGGAAACGAGGGCGCCGCTCGAGTCGAAGTGCAGGACGGGGGTGTTTCTTATCCACCGGACGGTTCCGTCCTTGCGCCTGATCCGATGCTCTATGCTTGCGGGGTTGGATGTATCGGGAAGAGTCGCCATATGCATTTCGACGCGATCCCGATCCTCGGGAAGGATCATATTGAACCACAGGTAAGGGTCGTCGGTAAGTTCTTTGGCGGAGTATCCCGTAACGGCGATGCAGGCGGGATTATGCATTGTCCTGGATACTTGACCGTCCTCATAATATACTGTGTATATATAATCCACCAGGCTCTCGATGATCTTTTGCGCCTTCCGATTGGCTTCGAATAGGGCGAAGGCCATCTCGATCGAGGATTGCAGTACGAAATCGTTGGAACTCTTTATCACATACCCATAGCGGGTGATTCTCTTTACGCTCTCCACATGCTCTTTCCCGGTGTTCGAGGTAAGAAATACGATCGGGATATTTCGCGCTCCGAGTATGCGGCGAGCCGCTTCGGGTCCGTCGATGCCGCCGCCAAGGTCTATATCCATCAGGATCAGATCGACCTTGCGCTCGGGCGATGCCAGCCGTATCGCTTCTTCGCCGGAGTTGGCGACGAGGACATCGTAGCCGAAACGTTTGATCGCCTCCGATTCGGCGAGCGAGATTATGAACTCGTCTTCCACGAGAAGGATGATTTTACGTTCCGCCTGAGCCATTTCGTCTTCAGACAATACTTTATCTCGGGAGGGATACAAGATATCCGTTAGTCTAGGACCCTAAGGCTAAAGGACTAGTACGCGTGCCCGGACGAAGACCGCTCTAGCCTGGATTTCCAGGTCAGGAAATATGGATTCGCTGCTCTGCCAGTATGCGCATGAAGTCAATGCGCGAACCTGCGTTCAGCTTCCGGAATATCGCCGCGAGATGATTCTTCACCGTAGATTCGGTAATACCGAGCCGGTAGCCGATCTCCTTCGACGAAGATCCCTGGGCTACGAGACGGGTTATATCTATCTGCCTGGATGTGAAGCCCAGCTCAGAAAGCCGCTTCGCTTTCTGACCAGTAGACGGCTTCGAGGCGATGGCGGCCAGTTCGGAGGCCAGCCGCTGAATGCCTTCGACCAGGTCCGACAATGCCGCCTCGCGCTGTTCCTCGTGAGAGCGGTCGAAAAAAATGATGATTCTCCGATCCATGGAACCGTCTGCTTTGGACAGCGGAAAGCCGAGACTGTCGCAGGGCAGGGAAAGGCCATTCTTGAGCGTGAAGGACAATCGTTCATAAAAGAAACCTATCTTCGAATAGGCATCGTCGATCCGCAAGCTCAGGGCCTCGCCCTTATCGCGCTCTTTGGAGCCGACCAGGAAGCCTAGAAGGGGCTGACCTCCGAGCTCATCCCTTCGGTATCCGAAGACGGTCAAAGCGGCCTCGTTACAGTCGTATATGGCATGAGACGGATAGGCGACGATGAATGCGGGGTCCGCTATACCCTTGAGGATTTTTTTGCCGAGATCCTCCGAAGGGTCGGAGATCGAAGAAGACGCTTCTTTTCCCGCCAATCCGCCGACCATCAGGTAGCCTTGCGACGCTCCCCCCGAGTCCGCGAGCGGACTTATGCTGAAACGGATCCGTACCTTACCCCGCGATCGCGTCCGAAGGACGATCTCGCCGCCCCTCCTCTCCTTCGCTCCCTGGATCAGCCTCTCGATCCGCCTTCGGTCGCCGGTATCCATGAGCTCTACGAGGTTCATTGCCTTCAGCTCGCTCTCCCGGTAGCCGGAGAAGGCCGTGATACAGCGATTGACCATCATTATTTGAAGCGTGGGGTCCAATACGAAAATGAAATCGTCTGCGCAGTCCATGAGTTCGAGCAGGATTGGGGAATTCAAGGGGTTGGCGTTCACCTTAAGTGGCCTCACTTATATTGGGAGTAAAGTAGTTTTACACTGTTCATTATATACCATAGAAAGGAAGTCGGAAATATGGTTTAATAAATTTCTGGGCCCTTTAAGGAAGACGACGGTGTGCCTTGCCCGGCCGAAACGGACGGAGAGGGCGTCTCAGGGCTTGGATTGCCGGTATATCCTGTTCGCCCTCGCGTCGAGGGCCGCGAGGGTCGAGTCGATGTCGGCGCCGTCGAGGACGGCGTTGTATGCAGCGCTTATGGCGTCCCGGACCTGCTCGTAGCCCAGGAAGGAAGGCTCCGTCTTCTGATCGCTTGTCTGGAGAGCCTTCCACGCGGCCTCGAACTGGGGGTTCCTGGCGAGATAGTCCCCCAGATGGCCGGCGGTGGATCTACGCACGGGAAAGTAATTGGAGACCCTGACCCATTCGGCCTGCTGCTCCGGTTCGCTCATCCATCGCAGGAAGAGCCAGGCCGCGAGCTGTCTTTGGGGCGTAGACTTTACGATACTGACCGACGCCCCATATACGTCGAGGACGGCCCTCTCCGTAGAGTGGGGAAGAGGGGCGACGCTCCAGGCGAAGGCTCCTCCCGCGCCCTTCTCGACCGCCAGGCCATAGAAAGGGATGCCGGAGGTCGCCCCCATCGTAAAGAGGACCTTCCTGTTGGCGAAATCGGTCTGGTCGCCGTATCGCTCGGCGATCTTCTTCGCCGAGCCTTCCCGAAACATCCTGCCCATCAGTTCGAAGGAGGCTTTTATCTGAGGGTTGTCCAGGCTATAGCCGGCCTCGCCGGGCGTCTGAAAATCGCCTCCTCGGCTGATGGCCTGAGCGAAGACGTTGGAGGCATCGAGGCTGATTTCGTAGCCATAGGTACCTTTGGCCGAGTCGGTGGCCTTTTTCGCGTCGGCGTAGAACTCGTCCCAGGTCCTCGGAGGGGCGGCGATCCCGAGGGCCTTAAGCCAATCGGCATTGTAGTAGAGGACTTCGATCGATCTGTTGGGCGGCCATCCCAGGCGCTTGCCTCCGAACTGCGGGTTGATGTCCTGGGCGAGGAAGCCCGGAAAGAAATCGGCAAGCTCGGCCTTGGAGAAGCCGAAGGTCGCGTCGGCGACGTAGGGGCTCAGGTCGACCAAGGCGTCGCTCAGCTCGTAGGTGGCCGCGTTGTTTTGATAGGCCACGACGAGGTCGGGGGTCGAGCCTCCTGAAATGGCGGCCGTCATCTTGTTGGCGATGTCGCTATAGCCGCCGGCGTACTCGCCTTTGACCGTGATGCCCCATTGATTCGTCGCGTTGAAGCGGGCGAGCATCTTCTTAAGGGCCTCTTCCCGGCCTTGGTTATGCTGGTACCAATAGGTGACGACCGTGCCCTTCAGGACGAGCCCATCGAAGTCCTGGGCCCCGAGGGCAGCGAGGGCGACGATCGACGCGAAGCAGGAAACTGCCAGGGATTTCAAGGCGGATCCGCTCATCATTCCTCCCGTTTCAGGCCTCGAATCATTCCTTGATGCCCGCGTTGCTGATCGATTCGACGATCTGGCCCTGGGCGACGATATAGACTAGCACGATCGGCAGGAGCGAGATCAAGGCGCCCGCCATGCGAAGCTGGATCTGCGGCCCCGCCTCGGAAATGAGCCGAGCCAGGCCCACGGAGATGGGTCGCCACCTCGGCGTCTGCACCACCACGAGGGGCCACTGCAGCGAATTCCAGGAGAAGGCGATGTCCAGACAGGCCACGGTAAAAAGGGGCGCGCGGGAAAGAGGCGCGACGATGGACCGGAGAATTCGCGCATTGCCGGCCCCGTCCATTCGCGCATTCTCGACGAGGGAGTCGGGGATCTGCTTGAAGAATTGGCGCAGGAGGAAGATGTAGAAGGCGCTCGCTATGAAGGGGACCGTCAATCCGGCCAGCCTGTCGGTCCAGCCGAGGCGGCTGACGACGAGGAAGTTAGGGATTAGGGTGACCGTCTCGGGAATCATCAGGGTCGCGAGGAAGACGGAGAAGATCGCCTCCTTGCCGGGGAATCTCAGCTTGGCGAAGGCGTAGGCCGCCAGGGACGAGGTGGCCAGGGTGCCCGCGAGAGTCGTCATGCTGATGACGAAGCTGTCCAGGAAATAATGTCCGAACGCGTCGCCGAGCCAGACTTCGGCGAAGTTGGCCCATTGGGGCGAGGCGGGCCAGAAGTCCCGGGAGAAGGGATTCGGGCTCACCCGCGTGACCGTCTCCGCATAGGTCTTGAGCGCGTTGGCCGACATATAGGCGAAGGGCATGAGGCAGACGAAGGCGCCGATGCCGAGAACGAGATACCGCGCGACGCGACGAGGGACGCCGGCCTTGCTCGGCCTAGTCAAAGAAGACCCTCTTCTCCATGCTGCGCCTCTGGATCACCGTGAGCCCGACGACTATGGCGAGGAGGATGACGGAGAGGGCCGCGGCGTAGCCGAAGCGTCCGTCGTGGAAGAATTGGAAGAAGATATAGACGCTCATCGGATCGGTCACGCCGCCCGTCGAGGGATCGCGGAGCACGTAGATGCTGTTGAAGGATTTGAAGGTGCCGATTATTCCCAGGATCGTGAGGAAATAGGTACTGGGGGAGACCAGGGGCAGGGTGATGCGCCTGAGCATCGTCCAGGGCTTGGCTCCGTCGAGGGAGGCGGCCTCGTAGAGCTGGCGCGGCACCGCGGCCAGGGCGTTGGCGTAGATCAAGGCGTAGTAGCCGACATAGACCCAGTAGTTGTAGATCATGATGCTGACCAGGGCGAGGCTGGGACCTCCGGCCCAAGTAACCCAATACCGCGCCGGACTGTCGCTGCCCGACGCCAGGCCGGGGCCGAAGAGCATTTCGAAGACGCCCTTGTACTCGCGCAGCCACTGCAGGGGACGGGCTCCGAAGAGGGCGAGCGCCTGGTTGGCCCATGACTCCGGCCTGAGCGAGAAAAGGCGCTCGAAGACCGCCGCCGTCGCGACGGTAGGCACGATGTAGGGCACGAGGTAGATGACGCGAAAGGCCTGCTTGCCCTTGAACTTTCCGTCCAGGGCCGCGGCGATGAGGAATCCGAGGACCAGTTGGACCGGGACAGTCCCCAGCGAATACCAGACGGTGACGCGAAAGGAACGCAGCATGTCGGAATCGCCCGCGAGGTCGATTCGTGGCAGGTCGAGGGCGAGGGCGACCGCGCCGCCCGCCAGGAGCAGGACGCCGAGAACGCGGGCGGGGGCCTTTCGCTTTCGCCGAATCAGGGCGAAGCCTGCCGTCATCAGGGCGATGGACGCGAGGAACAGGAAGAAAGGCGCGGCTCCGCCGAAAATCTCCCCGTAGTTCGCGAGGCCGACGAAGGAAGCATGCTTGATCCGCCAGTCGAAGAGGCTGATGTAGGCATTGAAGACGAGAGGGAAAAGGCCGAAGAGGCCGAGGACGAGGGCGGCCGGGAGGAGGAACAGATACGCGGTGATCGCTTCGGAACCTCGGGCCGAGAGCGAGGGTAGGCGTATCCGCATCCCGCCCTACCGCGCCATGTGGTCCATGGGCCCGAAGCCATGACCGATGCCGAGCTCGACCGAGGCCGCGATGATCCTGGCTACATAGGCCTTGGCCGACCTCACCGCCTCTCGAAGGGGAAGGCCGAGGGCGAGGGACGCGGCGATAGCCGACGAGAAGGTGCAGCCCGTCCCGTGAGTGTTCCTCGAGTCGACGCGGGGAGCCGGGTACTCGACGAAATCCTCGCCGTCGAAAAGGATGTCGACGCTGTCGTTCCGGTCCTTGAGATGCCCGCCCTTGACGATTACCGCCCCGGGGCCGAGGGCCCGGATGGCCCTGGCCGCGGCGCGCATGTCCCCGATGCCGCCTATCGCGAAGCCGCAGAGGACCTCGGCCTCGGGGAGGTTGGGCGTCACTACCGTCGCGAGCGGCAGGAGCGCCCTGATCAGCGCCTCCTCGGCCTCCTCGCGCAGGAGCCGATCGCCGCCTTTGGCGACCATCACCGGATCGAGGACGATGGGCCCCAGGGAGCGCTCGACGATCTTGGCGGCCACGACGGCGATGATCCCGGAGTTGGAAAGCATGCCGATCTTGACCGCGTCCGCCCCGATGTCGCTCGCGATCGAATCGATCTGCAGGGCGACGAAGTCGGCGGGCACCTCGAAGACGCCCTGGACGCCGAGGCTGTTCTGGGCCGTCAGGGCCGTGACGGCGCACGTGCCGAAGACGCCATGGGCGGCGAAGGTCTTGAGGTCCGCCTGGATCCCGGCTCCGCCGCCCGAATCCGAGCCGGCTATGGTCATGGCCCTCTTCATTCCGCCTCCCCCGGCTTTCCGGCTTTCATGTGGTCCCAGCCCGCGGCCTCGAGCGGGACGACCCTGCCGTCGGGCAGCTCGAGCTCGCCCCCCCGACTCGCCTCGACTATCTCGCCGATCACCGAGACGGCCGAGCCCGTCTCGCGCCGTATCAGACTGGCCAATCCCGCCGCGGCCTCTTTGGGAGCCGTAAACAGCAGCTCGTAGTCCTCTCCGCCCTGGAGGGCGAAGTGCCACTCGTCGCCTCGGGCCGACAGCGCGAGAGTCCTATTTTCCCGGGCGACCGGCAGGGCCGCCGCATACAGCCTCGCCCCTACCCCGCTCTTTTCTCGGATATGGCCGAGATCGCCCGCGAGGCCGTCGCTTATATCGGTCATCGCCCCGACGACTCGCGACGCTCCGAGAAGCCGGCCCTCCGCGACGCGGGGGCTCGGCCGATCCCGCCTCGCCTGCGCGATGGCCGCGTAGCCGGCCGATGTCGACAGGCTCTTTTCCAGGAGCAAGGCGACGCCCGCGGCCGCGTCCCCCAGGCTTCCCGTCACGAGTATGGCTTCCCCCACCCGCGCGCCCGAACGGAGCTTGACCTCGTCCCGCTCGGCCTCGCCAAGCAGGAATATATCTATAAACAGCCCGCGCCGTGTACCGCTGATGTTTCCCCCGACGACGTCGACGCCGTAGCTCCGGGCTTCCTCGCGCAGACCGGCGTAGAGGCCGTCCACGAAGTCGGCCTCCAGGCCCCGGGGCAGGCCGAGGGAGACGAGGGCAAAGCGCGGGCTGCCCCCCGCCGAGGCGATGTCGCTCAAGTTGATCGCCAGGGCCTTCCTGCCGAGATCGTAAGGGTTGGTCGCCTCTTTGAGGAAGTGCACCCCCTCGACCTGGACGTCGCAGGTCGCGAGCCAGACCTTGCCGCCCCCTCCCTCGAGGACGGCGACGTCGTCGCCTATGCCGACGAGGACGTCTTTTCCCGCCGCCGGCAGGATCCCGGCTATCCTTTCGATGAGGCCGAACTCGCCCAGCTCGTCGATTGTCATTTCCCCGCCGCCTCTGCTATCCCGCGCAGGGACCGCGCCGCGGCCTCGACATCGACGGCCGCGACGATCGCCGACACCACGGCGATGCCAGTAGCCCCGGCCTCGAAGACGGCGGCCGCGTTGCCTGCATCGATCCCGCCGATGGCCACGACGGGTATGCGCACCGCGGCCGCGAGGGCGCGGAGGCCGCTCAAGCCCAGAGGCGCGGAGGCGTCGGGCTTGGTCGGCGTGGAAAAGACGGGGCTCGCCCCGACATAGTCGGCTCCCTCGGCTGCGGCGCGACGAGCCTCCTCGGGGCTTCCCGCCGATACTCCGAGAAGCTTCCTGCGACCGATCAACCGCCTCGCGAGGGCCGTCGGCAGATCGTCCTGGCCGACGTGGAGCCCATCGGCGTCGACGGCGATCGCCACGTCGGCCCTGTCGTTGACGATGAAGGGAATCCCCCGCGAGCGGCAGAGCTTCCGCAGGGACCCCGCCTCCTCGACCATGATCCTCGTCGTGGCTCCCTTGGCGCGATACTGCAGCATCGTGACGCCGCCGCGTATCGCCGCCTCGGCTACCTCGACGGAGCCCCGCCCCCGCGAGAGCGAGGCGTCCGTCACCAGGTAGAGCGAGTAGTCGGCCTTCATCCCTGGAGCCTGAGCGACCTGGCCTCGGCGGCGACCTTGGCCGGCGTGAGCTCGTAAATGGCGTCGATCAGGGCGGTCCTGAAAGAACCCGGACTGCGCGCGACGCGCGCGGCCTCCTGGCCCGCGATTCCGTAACAGACGAGGGCCGCCGTCGCCGCCGCCAGCCTATCGCTCTCCACGGCGCAGAAGGCGGCCACGGCAGTCGTCGCCATGCAGCCGGTGCCGGTAACGAGTGTCATCATCTCGTGACCGTTGTCGACGCCAGCGACGGCGGATCCGTCGGAGATGACGTCGCGCTTGCCCGTGATGGCGACGGCGGCCCCGATACGCTTCGCGAAGGTCCGCGCGACGGCGGCGGGATCGGCGACGCCCTCCGCCGAATCGACGCCTTTCACGAGGCCTCCCGCCCCGGAAAGCGAGCCTATCTCGCCCGAGTTGCCGCGCACTGCCGCCAGGCGCAATTCGCGCAGGAAGAGCTCTCCGGTCGCGCTGCGGTATTTCGTGGCGCCGACGCCCACGGGATCGTAGATGACGGGTATGCCGAGCTCGCCAGCGCGGCGGCCGGCGATGAGCATGGCCTCGACCCAATCGGGCTCGAGGGTCCCCGGATTGAGCACCAGGGCCCCGGCCGCCTGGACCATCTCGGCTACCTCCTCCTTGGCGTGGGCCATTACCGGCAGGGCCCCGAGGGCGAGGGTCGCGTTGGCGGTGTCGTTCATGACGACGAAATTGGTTATATGGTGAATAAGAGGACGCTGCGATCGCAGCCGCGCGAGAAGCTCGCCGGCGACATCGCCGAAATGGTCGTAATCGATGCTCATGCCAATACTCCTCCCATCAGGGTATAGACGAAAAAGGGCAGGACGAAGCTCGGAAGCGAGCCTCCCAGGAGAGTCAGGGAACGCGGGACTAGGGTGGCCCAGGCGGGGAAGGCCGAGGCGACGATCGAGGGATCCGCGACATGGTAGACGACGAGGCCCAGGGCCCAGGCGATCATTGCCAGGACGCTCCGCCCTCGCTTCTTCCTTTTACGCGGGACGAAATAGTCGGCGGCCAGGACTCCGAAGAGGGGGATGAAAAAGGAGCCCAAAAGATAGAGAAAGCCTTGATATTTAGTTATATCGAGGACGATGGCCGCGGCCAGACAGGCCGCGCCGAAGCCCGCGATGAGCCAGCGCTGCCTCGCCTTCGGGAAGATGTTCTGGGTCGAGATCGCCGCCGAGTAGAGATCGGCCCAGGCATTGTGCGTCTCGTCGGCGAGAAGGATCAGTAGGGCTCCCCATCCGGCTATCAGGGCGATAGCCGCCGCGAAGTCCTTGGGCTCCTGGTTCACGCTCGATCCGAGCATCAGGAAGGCTCCCATCGCGAGGAACCAGGCGCCCGTGATGAAGAATCCGACGGCCGTGCCCCAGAAAGCCCCCGAGCGCTTCCTCGCGAAGCGGTTATAGTCGGCCACCAGGGGGAGCCAGGAGATGGGCAGGGCGATCACGAGGTCGACCCCCTGCCAGAAGGGCAGCGAGCCGTCCCCCGGTTTCGCGAGGAGCGATCGGAGATCGTAGGTCCGAAGCAGATGCCAGCTCAGCCAAATTCCCGTGGCCAGGGCGACCCACACCGCGAATTTCTCGAGCCAGTGCTTGACGAAGCCGACGGGCCCCGCGATGCCCATGAGGACGATGATGACGGCCGAGACGGCGGTCCAGAGGGGATAGTTCGAGAAGCCGAAGAGGCGCCGGCAGATCGTGTTGGTCGCGACGCCCATGATGATGAACTCGAAGACCGTCCACCCCAGGAGCTGGAGGACGTTGAGGACGCTGGGCAGGTAGGAGCCGCGGACCCCGAGGAGGGGCCGCAGGAGGGCCATCGTAGGCCTTCCCGAGTCGCTGCCGATCGTCCCTACGAGGGCTAGGAGGATGCAGCCCAGGGCCGTACCGACGAGTATGGCCTCGAGCGCGACGCCGAGGCCCAGGCCGGGAACGAGGAAGGTCCCGGCAAGCATCACGAGGAGGCCGATCCCCAAGTCGCCCCAGAGCACGGCGTAATCCTTGAAGACGAGGCTCCGCTTTTCGCGCGGAACAGGCTCGATCCCCCATTCGGGCGGGGCATGGAATTGGATTTTCATCGCGACACTCCCTTTTCGTTGCGCCGGGTCATCCCTGCGAGGCGGGAGTCAAAAAAAAACCGCCCCTGGAATCAGGGGCGGTGTCGATCGCGATTCGCGCCGTCCCTGCGCTGGCATTACCCAGATCAGGTTCAATGGGTCTGCGGCTGTCAGCCGCACTCTCAGCCCGGTCCCTACCGAGCTCCCCAGTTCGTCAGAATCGAAAATAAGCCCGTCTGGTCCTTTTGTCAATGATTGACCCAGCTCGGGCTTTTCCTCTAGAGTGATCGGACTTCGGCGGTCGTAGTCCACCCGCCTGAACAAAACAGGAGGCCTCCCATGAAACGGAATGACGCGTCTTTTTCCTCGACCTTCCTCGTCCTCTTCGCCCTTTTCGTCACCTGTCTCCTCGTTTCCAACATCATCGCCGGCAAGCTGATCCTCGTCTTCGGCCTCGTCCTGCCTTCGGCCGTCGTGCTCTTCCCGATCACGTACATTCTCGGTGACGTCTTCACCGAGGTCTACGGGTTTCGCAAGACGAGGATCGTCATCTGGACGGGTTTCGCGGCCAACGCGCTGATGTCGGTCATCTTCCTGGTAGCGATCGCCCTCCCCTTCCCCGCCTTCTTCAAGGACCAGGAGGCCTACTCGAAGGTACTCGGCTTTACCCCGAGGATCGTGGCCGCCTCCCTCGTAGCCTACTGGGCGGGGGAGTTCGCCAACTCGATCACTTTGTCCGCCCTAAAGAAGTTGACGAAGGGACGCCTGCTCTGGACCAGGACCATCTCCTCGACGGTAGTGGGCCAGGGCCTCGACACGGCCATCTTCATAGGCCTCGGCTTCGTCGGCATCGTGCCCGCCGCCGTCCTCTTCCAGATGATGATCGCGCAGTACGCCTTCAAGGTCGCCTACGAGGCCATTCTGACTCCCCTTACCTACTTCGTCGTCGCTCGAGTGAAAGCGCGCGAGGGCGTGGACGCCTTCGATACCGGAGTCGCCTACAATCCCTTCGGCATAGGAGGCGAATGATGGCCGAAAGAGCATTCGAGGCTCTCGGGAACAAAGTCTCGAAGCCAGGGAAACGGCTCGAAGTCTTTCCCGCGCCGCCGTACGTGAAGCGCGTCGTGCTCGAGAGCGACGAGGTCACGAGTCTCTGCCCGGTCACGGGCCAGCCGGATTGGGAGACGGTGCGAATCGAGTTCGAGCCGGAGGCTCTCTGCATCGAAAGCAAGAGCCTCAAGCTATACTTCTGGTCTCTCCGCGAGGAAGGGGCCTTCTGCGAGGAGCTTTCGTCCAGGATAGCGATGGACGTCTACGAAGCCTGCAAGCCGAGGCGGGTCACGGTCACCGTGGGCCAGAAGCCTCGCGGCGGCATTTCCATCACCTCGACGGCGAGCTATCCGGATTAGGTTCAATTTCGGAGCAGCAGGGGCCGATCCTTCGCTCCCCAGAGCCCCTTCCATCCCAGGGCAAGGTACCAGAGCCCCGGAGACTCCTTGTAGTCCCTGAGGAGAGTCCCGGTATCGCGGAGGATCCGCAGGGCTTCGGCGAAATGCTCCTTGGTATAATCCGTGTTCCACTCGAAGCCCTGGACCGAGACCTTCGCGTGGTCGGGAGCCGGCGGCGAATCGTAGCCGTAGATTTCGGGGAAGAGGTAGCGTCGCAGGATCCGCGGGTCTCCGGCGAGGGTCGCGGCCGGCAACCTCGTCAGCGCATCGCTCACGACTGCCTGGATGCGGTCCCAACGATGGGAGAATTCCGTCAGGCCCTTGTCGTCCCTGACATAGGTATCGAAGTAGCGGATCGAAGCCGACTCGATCGTATCCAGCTCGGGCGGATCGTCGATCTCGAGCGACCATCCGCCCGGCGCCGCCTGGAGATACGCGGTCCCGTCGAGGAGGAAGGAAGCCTTGGTCCAGCCGTTCGCCCAGTTGCTGAACCAATCGAGCCTCGTGAGGGTGATTCTCCACCCGTTTATGACGCTTTTCGCCTCCCCGGATACGACGGAAGACTGAAGAGCCGGAGCCGTCAGGCGAAGCGCGGAAACGCCGTCGCTTTCAGGGCCGAGCTCGATAGTCAGATCGCGAAGGGGCAAGCCCGTTCGGCTCTCGAACACCGCCGCCCCGGGAGCGAGGGTCGCGCAAGCTGTCAGGGAAAGGAGGCCGAGGCCAAAAAGGAGCAATCCCCTTCGTTTCATGGCTGTTTTCCTAATAGCTGAGCTTATAGCCCACCGAGGGCGTGGGGAAACCGATATTGAAGGAGGCCGCGCCGGTCGGACGTATATAATACAGAAGAGCGAGGACGTCCTCGCATCCTGAATAGTACTCCCAGCGAAGCTTGGACCCGGGATAGAAGCCGTGCCAGTCGAGCTTCACGTCGATGGGGTATTGCCAACCCGACCAGCCGCCCGTGGAGGTAGGGGAGCCGGACGAGATATCTCCCTGAGTCAGGATGGAGAACTCGTCGTTGGGCTTTATCGTAAGGTCGACGTAGATAGTGTCGTACACTTCGTAGGAGGGAAA
>CAYNFM010000021.1:30453-36875 GCA_964396415.1 uncultured Treponemataceae bacterium
AGCTGGGTCACATTGAAGGAGTAGCTGAGGGAAAAATCCCAGAATTGGGTTTGCTTTTTAAGCCCGAAGTCGAAGCCGAAGGCGTAGCCGATCCCGTCGTACTTGAGGATTGTATAAGGCGAAGCCGAGCTGGTCGCCGTGTAGAATCGGTCGAGGTAGTATTTGTAGTAGCCTTGGAGGTTGAAGGTCTCGCCCCCCGTGCCCAGGATGTCGAGGCCCAGGACATTGAACCAGGCCCTGGTCGGGCCGACGGCGAGGCTGACCACGCCGTCCTGGCTGTCCAAAAACTCGTTATCGGCGGGGAATTGGGAATAGAGACCGCTCCCTCCGTTGACGTCCATGGATTGAATCGGGCCCCAGTTTTTCAGGAAGGTATAGGTGAGGCGCAGGCGCGGATTCACTACGGGGTAAGTCTGGAGCAGCTCGCCGCCTCCGTATACGACGGAATGATCCAGTCTCAGACCGCCCTCTCCGGTAAGGACGCCGGGAATGAAAGTATAATTGTCATCTATATAGATACCGGAGGTAAGAGTGTATTTCCCGGTCAAATTCGTATCTATGGCTTCCGGGGTAAAGTTGCCCTGGCTTGCGAAGGGGTACGTGGTGCCCGTTTCGCTTTGAGACCAGTTTTCCAGCAGCTCATCCACCCCGTAGCTGATCACCTGATTCGCCGTCGGCGTCCAATCGAAGCTGGTCCGGACTTGATAACGGTACTCGTCCTGGGTCGAAAAGTCGGTGTTCGTCACATTCTTGCTATATTCGGTATTATAGCGATCAGGGGCTTCGAAGCCCGAATCCGTGTCGAAGGTATTGTAGCTGACCATCAGATTCCACAAGAGATCCTTGCCCATGAGGACCTTGAGCGCTGACGAGACGAGGGTCTCCTCTTCATAAAGGTGCAAATTGATAGTGCCGACGGAGAGGGCGACGCCGTCGGTATCCAGATTGGCGTTCAAGGTCCAATTCACGTTCGGCGATGGGTTCCAATAGAATTTGGCCGTGGCATTGCGGATATAGGGGTCGGTGGTAAATAGATTCCTCTCGCCGATCAGGGTCAGGGGTACTTCCATCCAGGTGACTTTCCCCCCGAGGAGGATCCCGGCCTCGGTCCCGAAGGCCTGCTGAAAGAACAAATCGAGTCCGGTCGTCGAAAAGCCGAAGTCGAGGTGCTGGTCGGTGTCGGTCGGGGTTTTCGAGTTCACTTCCAGGAGACCCGACATCACCTGGCCATAAGGGGCTCCGATTATTCCGTCGGAGAGCTTTATCGAATCCACCATGTCCGGGTTGAAGATGGTATAGGTCCCGGACCATTGGTAGGGATCGAGGATGTAGGCTCCGTCCAAGGTAGCCACGGTTTCGCTGGGGTCCCCTCCATCGATCGAGGGTCTGGCGTCGAAGGAGCCCGTATATCCGACCCCCGGCAAAGTCTTGATAGCCGACATGGCATCCTCGACGATGCCCATAGTCTGGGCCTGGATTTCCTGGCTCGTCACTACCTGGGAAAGTCCCCCCTGCGCGTCCGTCTTCTGGGGCTTCGCGCCTTCGACGACCAGCTCCTGTCCCTCGATGGCCCCTTCTATGACCATGTCGAGCTCGATCTTTTCCTGGCCCGGACTCAGGATCTTCTTGAGGGTTTTGTAGCCGAGAAGCTGGGCCGTGACGAGGACATTCTCGCGTCGGGGCGTCAGGGACAGCTTCGCCTCGCCTTTGCCGTCGGTCACCAGGTGCCCGTCCGATCCCTGGACCTGTATCTTCACGCCCTCCAAGGGAGTGCCCAGTTCCTTGTCGATGACGAGGATCAGCACGTCCGCCGAAGCTCTGAAGGCGGTTAGCAATAGGAAGAGAACGCACGACAGACTTCTTGCCATGATCATCCTTCGGCAGGGCCTCGAGATCAAAGGAACAAGATAATACAAGACTTGCCGGGCATTATTTCATCTTTCTTAATTCCTCGGGAACGCGCTACACTGCTTCGCGAAGGAGAAAGTCATGGCGGACATACTAAAACTGATTCAGGACCGGGAATCCTCGAGAGCGCCCTTCGATCCCGAGCGTCGAGTGGCGGCGGCGGATCTGACTCGGATACTCGAGGCGGCGCGCTGGGCCCCGACGGCCCATAACATGCAGAATTTCGAGATCGTGGTGCTTGACGACCCCGAGCTCCTCGAGGCCATGACGAAGCTCGAGAATCCCCTGTCCCGAGAGTTCATCGAGGAGAATTACGCTCAGCTCTCATTTTCCGAGGAGGAGCTGAAGAGGAAAAAGACGGGGATTCTCTCGACCAGGTTTCCCCCGGCCTGGAGCGATCCCAAGGCGAGCGATGAAGAGCTTCGCGCCTCCCGAAGGCCGCTCCCGACGAGCCCGACCATGCTCTTCCTCTTCTACGACCCCTCCAGGAGGGCGCCCGCATCGGAAGGCGATTTCCTGGGCGCCATCAGCCTGGGTTGCGTCACCGAGAACATGTGGCTGGAAGCCGCTTCCCTGGGAATCGGCTTCCACATCGTCAGCTCCTATGCCGGCAGCGGCGTCGAGAAGGAGGTAAAGCGCATCTTGGGAGTTCCCGAGGCCCTGACCCTCGTCTACGCGATCCGCCTGGGCTACCCCGCGGCGCAGGGCCCTTCGGGCGGCTACCTGCGGGTTCGGCGAGAGCCGCGGGATTTCGTCCATCACGATCGATTCTCTACGGCCGGTCCGCGTAGCGGCCGTCCTTGAAGGCGATGCGGCATCCGAAGCCCCCCGGACCGGCCTGGATCTCCACCGAGCCTCGAAGCTGGGACCGACCGATGCTCGTCACGAGGGAAAGCCCGAGGTGCTTGGCCCCTTCGCGATAATCGTAGTCCTCCGGGATTCCGATTCCGTCGTCCCTGACTTCGATGGCGACCAGGCCCTGGGCGTCGCGCTCCGCCCGCAGCCGGACAGTCCCCCGGCGCTCGCCGGGAAAGGCGTGGACCAGGGAATTGGTCAGAAGCTCGTTCAGGATGATCCCGCAGGGCACCGCCTCATCCATGGACAGCTCCACGTCGTCGATCTCGTAGATGAAGCCTATTCGGCCCTCGTGATCCCCGAGGCCCGACTTGAGGAGCTCGACGAGGGCGGGTATGAAATCCTCCAAACGTATCCGGGATAGGTCGTTCGCCTGATACAGCATCTCGTGCACGAGGGCCATCGCGTCGATCCGCCTCTGCATCTCGTCGAGGGTATCCCGCAGCTCGGGCATGCCGCTCCTGTCCGCCTCCATTCCCAGGAGGGAGGAGACGACCTGCATGTTGTTCTTGGTCCGATGATAGAGCTCCTTGATGAGAGTCTCCTTCTCCGCGATGGCGCGCCTCAATCCCGCCGCCGTCTCCTTCGCCTCGGTGACGTCGCGGATGATGCCGAAGAGCCGCCTGTTGACCGGATCCCAGCGGGCCTTGGAGTGGATGTCCCGGATGGCGCCGTCGCGCTTGCGGGCGATCCTGAACTCGACGTCGTAGGGCGTCCCGTCCCTTATGAGCCCGTCGCGCGCCCGGTCCATGAACGGCCTGTACTCCGGCAGGGGGACGGCCTCGACGGCCCCTATGGTGAACTCGCCGGGCTCGAGGCCGTAGATTCTGCAGGCTCCCTGGGAGGCCGAGACCTTCCCCGTCGCGAAATCGAACTCCCAGCTTCCGATGTCGGCCATCTCCTCGGCCCGCTCGAGGAGGAACCTGCCCTTCTCGAGACGCTCTACCATTTCGTTCAGGGGGGAGACGTCCCTGCAGGACGCGCTGATGCAATCGTCGACGCCGATATGCACGAGGGCCGCCGACATCCGGAAATTCCGCAGCTCCCCGTCCCTCATGCGAAAATGTACCCCCAGGTCCCGGACGCGGCCTTCCCGCGCGAGCAGCACGACGAAGCGGTCCCGCTCCGAGGCGTCCGTCCATATGCCCAGGTCGTTCGAGGTCTTGCCTATGACTTCTTCCCGGCTATACCCGGACATCTCGAGGAACGCCTCGTTGACTTGGAGGAAGCTGCCGTCCGCGAGGCGCGAGACTGAAATGATGTCGGGATTGCTGAAGACGGCGGCGGAGAAGAAATCTTCCGGTTTGAGGATCTCGGCGTGGGACATTGTCGCGATTATAGCCGAAGCTGATGAAAAGAGTAAGTTTCTCGGAACGTATCGCCTCTTTCGCCGCGACCCAGCATTGCCGCGCCCGGGCCCTCGCTCAGGTGCCTCTCAGCCTGCGGCACGCGGAAGCGACAGGGAGGCGAGAGCGGCCGAGGGATCGAGCTCGAAAAGAAGCTCGTAATCATGTCCGGCGCATGAGAGGCGCAGGACATGGACGCGAGCTCCGTTCGCGAGAGTCCTGGACTCGACGACAGGGCCCCGGAAGCTCGCCGAAGGGATGTAGACGGCCTCGTAGCGGTAGCCCCTGGTCTTGCGCGTCCGCGGCGCTCCGGTGCCGTTGACGAGAACGAGGAGCTCTTGGGGCAGGACGGCGAGCAGGCTGCCGTCGAGGTGCCATCGCAGGAGCCTCGCCGCCGCGCCTGCGAGGCCGCGCCGACCTTCTCCTCTCCGGGCCGCGAGGGCGCACGGCGGCTGGTAGGCCGCGAGGGCCAAGCCGGGATTGCGTTGCCTCAGCTCGCGAAGGAGGTTCTGGAAAAGGACATTCTCTTCCGAGGGGCCGCGCGAGCCTTCGATGGGCGTAAAGCGGAGGCCCGAGCCCGCGTCGGCGCAGCCCGAGCGGACGAGGTCTACGAAATAGTCGATCACGGGCGCCGACACCGCGTTGAAGCGGACGGATAGGTCCTCGCCTCCCGCGAGATCGAAGCGCAGCTCTCCGGAGAGAAGCTCCAAGGCTCGCCTGATCGCCGCTATCTCGCCGAAGGCGACTCCGCGCTTCCGAGTCTCGCTCCCCGTCGCGTCGAGATAGACTATGCCGCGCTTCCCGACTGCCAGGACTCCCTCGTACAGATCCTCTCCGGCTCTGGTCGACCGCCTCTCGATGTCGCGCGGGATCTTGAGGATGAGGCTCGAGTCTTTGATTTCGTCGTACCAGGGATCGAAGCGGGGCGGCATCTCCTCCGGAGCCCGCACGGGGAAGGTCCAGGGGCCGAAGCCGTTGTACTCGGCGCGCTGGCGCTCGGTATGGCCGTCGGAGTCAGGGCGCCATCGGTCGCTCCACGATTTAAGCTTCATCGCTTTCCGCCTTCCATGATCGGTACAAGGATACAGCAAAACAAAGGCCGCCGGAAGGAGAGGCGCGAGGATTTCCCGCCGCATAGTCTCCGGCGACAGCCCGTAATGGAGGCCCGAGATCGAGGCGACGAAAATTCCTCTTTCCCGGATCTTCATGGATGGACCATCCCGCTCGTGCGGAAAATAGCCGAAGCGTGCAAAGACAAACATCGAAATGCCCGGCACAATCGCCATATGAAACGGACCAAATTGTATCTCGGCGTGGCCCTCGCGCTCTCGGCTCTCGCGGCGGCGGCGGATGGCGCCGCGCCTTTCGCCAACCCCCTCGTCCTCAGGCGGGCCGACCCCTACATCTACCTCCATACCGACGGCTACTACTATTTCTGCGCCAGCGTCCCCGAATACGACCGCATCGAGCTCAGCCGCTCGCGCGACATCGCGGGCCTCGCCCGCGCGGCTCCCCTGGTCGTCTGGAGCTTGCGGAGGAGGTTCCTCGTCGAGGACCGCAACTTCTGGGCGCCGGAGCTCCACTACCTCGATGGCAAGTGGTTCATCTACTACGCCGCCGGGACGAACTTCGATCCGTTCGACGTGCGGATCCGCGTAATCGAGAACGACGCCGCCGACCCGATGTCCGGGACTTGGGAGGACAGGGGCAAGCTCGACACCGGACGCGACACGCTCAGCCTCGACTCGACGGTCTTCGAGCAGGGTGGGAAGCGCTACCTCCTCTGGGCGCAGAGGCTGACGAGATCGCCCGCCTCGAGCATGGATCTCTATATCGCCCGGCTCAAGACTCCCCTGAAGCTGGGAAGCAAGCCGGTGATGATCGGCCGCGCCGATCAGAGCTGGGAGATGCGCGATCCCGCCGACCTCAAGATGCAGGGGCCGGCGGTTCTCAAGCGCAACGGACGCGTCTTCATATCCTACTCGAGCAACGCGACCGACGCGCGCTACTGCATCGGCCTCATGGAGGCGAGGGACGACGCCGACCTTCTCGACCCCGCGTCGTGGAAGAAGCTACCCGGCCCCGCGCTCGACACCGATGCGGCCGCGGGCGTCTACGGCCCGGGGCACAACAGCTTCACGACCTCGCCGGACGGCGCCGTGGACTACATCGTCTACCACGCGAGGGACTACGAGACGGTCGTCGGCATTGCCGTTCTCGACCCCAACCGCTCCACGCGGGTCCAGGCTTTTACCTGGGACTCGAACGGGCGGCCGGTCTTCGGGAGGCCCCTCCCCTCGAGCAGGTAGGGGG
>CAYNFM010000021.1:36975-42552 GCA_964396415.1 uncultured Treponemataceae bacterium
CGCCCAAGCGCGGGATCAGGGCTCCGTCGGCGCGCTTCTCGCCCTGCTGTTTTCCGCCCTGAGGATCGTACTGGCCGCGCCGCCTCTTTCGCGATCGCGAACCGGCCTTCCGATCCCGAGGCCTTTCGCCATAGCGGGATAGTCATCGCCTCGCCGTGAGCCGATCGGCCATTCGCTCATCGAATACTCATTTCAACGATTGGATGCTAATCTCGAGGGAGCTCGAAGTCTCGGCGGCGATGCGATGCCACAATCCATGCCTGTCTGCGACTTTGATCCGGGCGGCGTCGCGGACGCTCGCGAACATCGCGTGGTGTTTTTCCAAGGTCCGGAAATTCACGCGATCGTTGGGGCTCAGGAAAATGGCTTCGAGATGCTCGTCCACCTCCCGATCGAGGGATTCGGTAAAACGGGCGCGGAGTTTGACGTAGTTGTCGCTCACCTCGGAAAGATACTCGATGGCGATGGGATCGCGTCCGGCCGCCTTGCGGAAGACGTCGACGAGCTCGCTGAGCTCGATGATCGCCTGCTCGAAGCGCTCGGCGTCGAAAAGGCCCTGCGCATTCTTGATCCTCTGCACGATCGAGATCGAATCTGCCGCGTCCATGGCTTCGCCGGTGGATCCGTCGACCAGGCCGCCAGGCGTCGACGTCGCTATCCGCGCCATCAGGTTGAGGGCGTCAGAGAAGATGCGCGTCGTCCAAAGCCCCTGGCCTATCGAATCGTAAAGAGCCCCCATGCGATCGCGGTACTCCAACCGCGACGCCTCGCGGTCCAGGAAGACCGTGTCGAAGACCGGCACGTTGATCCCCTTGAACTCGACCATGCCGGTATCGAAGAAGTCGACGGCCTTGAGGAACTCGAAATGCTCCGACGAATTCTGCATCTTGATCTTCTGGAACGTCACGCTGGTGAGGAGGATCTTCGTGCTATCGGGCGAAATCCGGTTCGCCCTCGCCTGCAGCCGAGCCGCGGTATTGACTATCGTACCCGACAAATCCCCGTCCCGCGTGATCACCAGCTGCGCGTACTTGGCCCCTCCCGCGACGCCGGCGGAGATCTGAAAGCCGGGGAGGCCCTCGACCGGTACTTGGCCATCGGACTTGGACGAGCCCTTGACGCCGCCGAGAGGAGAGATGCCGTCCTTGGCCAGACGGCGGGCGAAGAGGTAGACGACCTCGAACAGCTCGGGCGCGGAGCCGCCCAGCAGAAGTATCTCGTCCCCGTGCGCGCGACGGATGACGATCCCGAACTTCGCAGCTATCGTCGGGAGTTCCTGCTGGATCAGGCGATCCAGCAGCTCGAGCATCGACATATTGTGCCTATACTTTTGACAGAAGCGGGTATAGCCGTGGATATCGATGACGGCCATATAGACATCGGGTATCGCGGCCATGCGTTTGATGTCGCCCGCAAAATGGTACTTTCGATCTGGCACGACGACCTTGCTCCAGACCTTGGGGTAGGCGACGGGCGAGATGTCGCGGAAAAAACCCCAATAGAGACGCCGTTGCAGCTCGAAGGCCTTCTTCAGTATCGTCTCCGTCCGGGGGCTTTCGGGCAAGGCCTCGCAATAGGTCCGTAGGGCGTTGAAAGTCACGAGCTCGCCCTTCACGATCTTGTCGGAAAGCAGGACGAAAACTTCGTAGGCCGAGCTCGCGGACGTATATTCCTTGATATCCTTCATCCGACCGGCTCTCCGCGGGACCTGACGCGCATAAATACCATAGAATCCCCACCGCGACGCCGCTTGTCAAGAACCTCGAGGTTCTGCCCGCCGCGAAGCAGGCGGAGTCCTGCTCGATAGTAGGGGCGTTCCGCGCTTTCCCGACCGGTTCCCGATAGCTATCTTTCAACTGATGGACGACAGGGCGATAAGCGCATTCGATGCGGACAGGGACTCGTGGCCGCCGGTAGACCCCGACGGCCGTCCCATTCGCTTCGCCCCGCGCGATATTCGCCCCCGTCCCGATGAATATCGGCCGGTATTGGAAGGCCCGTCGATTCGGCTCGACCCTATGGGCGAGGAGCACCTCGAAGGGCTCTGCGAAATCGGGCTCGACCCCGAAATCACTCGCTTTCTGCCGCATCGTATCGCGAGTCGGGAACAAATGTCCGATTACCTTCACGCGGCGATCTCCGCCCGCGAATCCTTAACGGCGATCCCCTTCGCCATCGTATCGAAAAGCGGCCGAGCGTCTTCGCCCGTAGTAGGAACCACCAGATTCCTCAATATCGACCCCGATAATCGACGGATGGAGATCGGGTCAACCTGGATCGGGAAGGAATGGCAGCGCACGAGGGTAAATACCGAAGCGAAGTTCCTGATGTTGCGGCACGCCTTCGAGGTGCTCGACTGCATTCGCGTCGAGTTCAAGACCGACTCCCTCAACGAACGCTCCCGCCATGCGCTGCTCAGAATCGGGGCGATCCAGGAAGGGATTTTTCGGAATCACGTCATCACCGAAGACGGCAGGATTCGCCATTCGGTGTATTTCAGCATCACCAGCGAAGACTGGCCAAGCCGTAAAACCCGCCTGGCGGGAATGCTCGGGATTCGCTGAATCGCCTGAACCCTTATTCTTGGGCTGAGCCATCGGCGGCTTTATACCGACACGGCCAAGCGTCTCGGTCACTTTACATGGTTAAGATAACCATGTTATAGTGATTCTGTTCTATATTGGAGGCATCATGGCGAAACCGCCGAATCTGGAGCTCGCGCGTCGGATCCTCGATCTGGCCCTCGAAGAGCTCGGCAGCAAGTCGCCCGACAAGGTGAACATGCGCGCGCTCGCCCAGCGAGCCGGCGTGAGTCCCACGGCCATCTACTACTACTTCGCCTCGAAAGATGAGCTTTTCGAGCGCATCAAGTTCGACATCATGGACGAGCTCGGAACGCGCATCGCCGCCGCGACGGGTCGGGGCGGCTCGGCGCGCTCGCGCCTGGCGGCCCTGATCCGCGCCTATGTCGAATGGTGCCTGGAGCGACCCCATCTCGCCCGCCTCCTCATGGAGGAGCTCCCGCCGCAGGAAGCCCTGACGGAGGAGAAGATGCGGAAATACTACGCCGTCTTTTTCGCTGCGCGGGACCTCATCGAGGAAGCGGTGGGAGAGGGAGACTTCTCGCCTCGAAACGCGGAGCTCGACGCCTCGATGGGTCAGGCCGCCCTCTGGGGCATCGTGACGCAGTTCAGGGCCAAACGAGTCCATCCCCGTTTCTGGGATTCGATAGACCCTCTGGTCGAGCGCTTTATCGAGCTCTATTTCGGCGACAAAGGAGATTCCACATGAAGAAGCCCGAAGCGTCTTTCCGCGCCGCGCTCCCGCTTGCCCTGAGCTGCCTCGTGATCGTCGCCTTCGCGTGTTGCGCAGGACATCGCTCGCCAGTCGAAACGGCCCGAATCCAGGGTAGGCGCTTCACGCTCCATCTCGTCCCGGGCCCCGAGTACGAGTTCGCCACGAGGTGGTTCATCTTCTCCGTGCCCATCTATCCCCAGGTCGCCTGCTGGATCGAGTCTCCCCAAGGCGACTACGTCGACACGATATACGTGACCGCGAAGGGCGCCGGGAAGACCTGGGTTTCGGCGCCGCCCGGAGGCCGCCCCGAGTCCCTCCCGGTGTGGTTCCATCTCCGGAAAAAGCGGAGCGCCGCGGTCGACACGATCTCGGGGCCGACTCCACGAGGAGATACGACACGCGATTCGGGCCTCGCGGCGGCGCTGTCGAGCGGGACTTACGTGGTCAAGCTCGAGATAAACCGGAGCTACGACTACAATGATCGCTACACCCGCGCGAACTCGGGCGTCAATGGCCAGCCTTCGCTGATCTACGAGTGCAGGATCACCGTGGGCGAGGGGCCATCGCAGGGAATATTCGAGCCTATCGGAACCGGCTCGGTCGACGGTTCCGACGGAAACATCAGGCCGGGCCTCGAGGGCATCACCACGGCCCTGAAACTGCTGGATAGCGCCGCGATAAGCTACGATGAAGGCGCGGCGAAATGAAAAGGCCGCTCGCTTTACTCGGATTCCTGATCGTCGCGTTGCCTGTCCTGTCCGCCGAGCCCGCGGTACGAGGCTTCTACCTGGACCAAAACCTCCAGGCCTCGTATAACCAGCTCGGCCTTCAGCTGGGCACCAAGCTTCTCTATCGCATGCCCCTCGTCGAGAAAGAAGGGAGACTCTGGGAATCCACGAAAATCGATGTCGGGATAGCGAACAGTCTCTCTCCTGCCTACGATTTCGTCGGTGCTTACCTTGATATCGAACCGATCGCGATCTTCGACCTCGCCTTCACGGCCCAGTTCGCGGGGTACTACGATGGGCTTGGCTATGGCTTTCACGATCTCGCGGGTTATGGCGCGCCCTTCGATTCGACCGCTCTAAGCTCGCTCCCCTCGAAAAACACGACCGGCTATTTCCTTTCCGCCGCTCCTACACTCAAATTCGCTTTCGGGCCCTTTGCCTTCGCCAATACACTCCACATCACCTATTTCGACGTCGACGGCGGCACGGGCTACTTCTATGAGACCTATGCCAATTGCGTCCTCGCCAAGAGCGACACAGAGCTGTACAACGATGCCTATGCGCTGCTGAGAGTCGCCTCAGGGATCATGGTGGGCCTGAACGATTCGATCCTTTTCGTGCCCTCTTCGGGATACCGATCTCACGCGATCCAGGCCGTCGGGGTCTTTTCCAGAAATTTATCCCAAAGGCTTGCCTTTTATGCCGCTCTCACGGCCGGCACGTATCTGGAGGATCGCTACTACCGATACGAGCCGCGCGTCGCGGGCGTGATGGGAATCACCAGTGCGCTGTGAGCATCCCGCGCCGAGCCCGTCGGGTAGGATGCCCGTGCCGGCGATCGAGCGATATCTCCCATGCATGGCCCTGGTGTTCATCGTTTTTTGTACTTCCTGCAGCCATTCCCCTTCCGGGCCCACACCGGGCTCGTGGCCCGACATTGTAGAACAGGCCCGCTGGGCGCAGAACGCGCACAATATGCAGAGCTGGGAGTTGATGCCATCGCCGGGAGACCCGAATACGCTCTGGCTCCGCCTCGACTCCGGCCGGCTTCTTCCCCAGACCGATCCGCCGTCGCGCCAGTTGCTGATTTCGGTGGGGTGTTTCCTTGCAGCGGCACAGGATGCCGCCGCCGCTCGTGGCCTGAAACTGTCCTGGAATCTCTTCCCCGACGGAGCATGGAACCCTGCCCGGCCGGCGGAGACCCCCGTAGCCGCCTTGTCGAAGGCTCCCGCGCCACAAGCGCCGCCGGAGAAGCTGGATGCCTTGTCATCGCCAACGGTAAAGTACGGGGTAGCCCCGCTGGTTTTTTCGCAGAGCTTCTTCGACTCCCTGGAAACCCGTTATTCGGGGAATGGGATTCGGTTCGAATGGATCCTGGACCCTGACCGTCTCGATAGGATCAAGAAAATCGCCCGCGATGCGTATGCACTTGAAATGAGCATCCCGCGGACGCTCGACGAAAGCTACATGAATACCCGGTTCTCCGGTAATCAGAGACGGAAGAAGCCGTGGGGCATCACACTCCTTCCGAATTTCCCCGCATGGGCCATCC
>CAYNFM010000021.1:42652-47222 GCA_964396415.1 uncultured Treponemataceae bacterium
CGGAAGAAGCCGTGGGGCATCACACTCCTTCCGAATTTCCCCGCATGGGCCATCCCTTTGGTCGATGTTTGGGAAAGGTGCTTCCCCCAATCACGGCAAGACTACGCAAGGACCTCGAAAAATCTCTTCTCCGCCGCGTTGAATTCCTCAAAAGCCATTCTGATGGTGGCGACCCAGGGGAATAGCCCGGATCTTCAAGTCCGTACGGGAATCCCTTTGCAGAAACTGTGGATGGAAGTGCTCTCCGCAGGTGGAAGCCTGCTGCCCCTTTCCCAAGCCTTACAAGAATATCCTGAGATGGAAGAGCTTCGCGGTGCCATCCACCGCGAAGTTTCACAACCGGGCGAGACCGTTCAAATGCTGCTTTCGCTGGGAAAACCGAATGGGAAATTTCTTCGCTCTCCCAGGATTCCCGCAGACGAGCTGCTCATTCAGAAGTGATCTTCGGCGGGAGGCCCGACACTCCCATCGCCAGTTGCCAGCGTCAACAGGGAGGGCGCATGAACGGAATAGATGCCCAGATTTTCAAGAGAGAAATATCCTCGTTAAAAGCGGCGATTGCGTTCAGACTGCTCAGTTGGGGATATCTGGCAGGCATCGAACCCTTCAGCGCGAAGAGTTTAATGGAACTGGTTTTCGTGGAGCTTCTCATGCTTTTCGGCATCGCGATTTCCAGTTATCGGAGATACGGTCAATATTGCGAGCAGGCTGGAAACGGCCACGAAGGAATTGAAAAGACAGATAGTATTTTCCCAGGAAGTAAAAAACCAAATCGCCGCGGACATCGAGACGACCTTGCTTGGTTCGATCGAGATTCGTGGGCATGGGAAGCCGATGCAGGTATTTTCCGTATGAAGAATATGGTCGCCAACCAGGGCAAGATAGGCACAGTCCTTCCGCTTATATCAGTTTACGGCCGTTCCGGCAACTGATCGCTATCGATTTCGAGCAATAGGCGTCGAAGTGCTTTCTTGCGCAGAGCTCGGCGTTCGATTCGGCAAAATAGCCAGTATCGGCGATAATAACCGTATCGGAAAGCGGCCTCTTCTCCCCTGTCAGCCGTGAAATCGTCTCTTCCGCCTGCTCTAGGACCGGCGCGAATTATTCATGCTTCTGGCCTGATCCAAATGCCTCGGCGGCGATAATCACTTGATGTTCGGAGTCGACCAGGGCGATGCCATTGTAGCCTTGGACAACACCCTTTGACGTAAGCATCTTCGCGCTTTCGTTATCGGTAATAGTGCTCTTGATTTCCTTTCCCCGTGAACCTTCATGCTTCTTCTCGGTTGCTAGGAACTGGTCTATCTTTGTGACCGTCTTCTCGTATTTTTTCTTGCGTCGCGAAAGGTCCGCGCGACCATCCTTATCCGATTTGTCGAGTTCTTTCTGTTTGTCTACAAGGAGTTTCGCGATGCGAGCGCATTTATCCCGCTTGCTCTTGAGCTCGGCAAAGGTTCCCGACCATTCCTTTGCCGCGTTTGAGGGAAGCTTAATGCCATCGACGGCGAACATCTTTTGAGATACAAGGTCAAGAGAATAGAGGTAAAGAAGCACATCCTGAAACAGGGCGATAATTTGGTCGCCCATCGATGAAACGAACGCGGCGATGGTTGAGTGATCAGGCTCGAGTCCCACGGTGAGGGCCATGCAGACAATATTGGTATGCGCGGCTTCTTCGATCCGTCTCGAACTCACGAGGCCCTTTGAATAGCAGAAAAGAATGAGCTTGAGCAGAGCGGCTGGTGGGATGGCCTTGGCGCCATGGAAATCATTCTTGTAGAGGGAGTCGAACACCGTAAGATCGATCTTTTGATCAATCACGGCATTCAAGGTGAATTCGAAACTGCCGGGAATAAGCTAGGCTTCGATAGAAACAGGCAAAAAGAAGCCCTGGGATGTACCATTTCTTTGAATCTAGGCATTATTTATTACAGTCCCTTCCGAGTCATCTGTAAATTCTTTGCTGCCAAATAATCGACAGTCTCAACGCCGCGCTTCAGCGGCGCCCTGAAGCGAAGCGTAGGGGCGTCCGCTGCAAGCGCTTGTTAGGTGGCACGGCGTCCTGAGAGAGCACGTTGACACGTCTTTCACTCGAGAGGCTCAGTGAGTGAAACGCTTAGAGGGTGGTCGATGAGAGGTTCAACCGTTGCAACAAAACGGGCCGTGTGGGGCAAGCTCGCGTGACGCTCAAAGGCCGCTTGATCGCGCCAGCGCGAATGAATGTAGAATTCATCGCGATCGCGGACCGATTGAAACACATGGTAGCTGAGGCAGTCCGGCTCTTGACGGGTTGGCCCCTGAACCTCCCGGATTGCCTGACGCAGCGCCGCCTGAGCTCCGGGACGCGCATGAAATCGAGCAAAGAGAAACAACTCCATTGGGTAACTCCTCCGGCGCAAAGTTGCATGTTTTCGTTAACCGTGCTCCCCAGTCGCGCGGCCGTTGCGTGACGCCTAACGCCTAGATAACCCGCGTGGCGGTTGGCACGAGTTTTGCGAATGCAAAAGTCGTGACGACCGACTAAGTCAGGTTGATCTAGATGTTCGATTCTTTTTTTCTTGATTCCAGTAACGATGCTACTTTCGTTCTGACCACCGGTCAATCCCACCGATCAGTTTCCCCCGTCTGCTAAACGAAGAGCCGGAACAAGACGCGTTCTCGAAAACCCTCGCTTTTGAGAAGAAGCGTCCGATCCTCGGTACTACAGATGTTATCTCTCGGTCCTGTCCTAGCGGGCAAATCCACCGGGTCTAGTGAACGTCACATTCAGAGTCGTAGGAGCATTTCCAGCCGCGTCCAAAGGAGCCGGAAGATGAATCTCGGCGGAAAAGCCTTGAAAGAGGGAGCGTCGTTGGGAATAACTGCTCCTTCGGGTTTGTACTGGGTCTGGACGCGCATCTGAATGGGCGGCGTTGGGCCCATGAAACGGTTTCGGTAGAGTGAGAACCAGTGCCCTTTCTCGTACTCAAGATACATGGCCGAATTGCAGCACGATGCCACGACTCTCTTCGTGAATGCTTCTCCGTCAAGGCGGTGGTCTCGGAGCAGTTCTTTCCCTTTTGTGAAGACGACTTTGTCCTTTCGGTAGAGGATGTACTCGGTCCCGCCATCCTGACCGAGAAGACGAGGCGCAGCGGGAAGTGATTGCAATTGGCCCGACGCCTTCTGACAATCGTCGCAGTAACAGACACTGGTCAGGATGGGCCTGCCCTTCGATTTAAACTCAACTTGGCCACAGGAGCAGCGAATTATCATCGGGGTTCTCCTTTCTTCGATATTCATGCCAACGACCATCTTACGGTTTGGCCTTCGTTTTGACCGAGGCTTCCGGCTTCTTAGTCACTCGGACCTCTACGCTGTCCCCGGCTTGCTTTTTTAGGAGCTTCATGAGGGACGCCTTGATCGGCAGCATGTGCGTGCCGTCACCCCAGGGCAAAAAGGTGGCCTGGAAATCGTGACCATCCATTGTCCCCTCGACCTTGGCCGCTTTTCCCGTACCCAAATAGCTAGCGGAATCGGGCCAAATGATATACGTCCATCCACCTTTGGCCTCTTCCGTGATAATTGTCGCCGTAAATATTCCGTCCATCAGAAATCCTCCTCTATGACGCGTCCAATTCGTTCTAGTTCTTCGATGACCAGCAACAGCTTTTTTTGGTCCAGTCGAGGCAGAATGCGTTGGGACCACTCCACGTTCCGCTCGTAGATTGCAAACAGCACTGTCTGGCCTGCCGGGGTAATTTCCACGAGCTTAGTTCGCTGATCGCTATGATTGACTTTGAAATCCACTAGGCCCTCAGTAGCTAATAGATCGGCAACCCGTTGAACACTTTGGCGAGCGAGCCCCATTTCGCGGGCCATTTGTGCCACCGTTTGGGTCACGAAGCCGACCCGGCCTAGAACCTGCCATCGGGCGCTGCTTTGACCTAGCTCTCGCGTGATCCGTTCCCCAGCTCGCAGCAGGAGGCCATTGATGCGAAAGATGGTGAGGGCCAACTGGCTTACGAGGTCACTCGGGGGCTCCATGTGAGGAAGGTAATATTTTGACAGGATGCTGTCAAATTCAATTTTCGGGATGACTTGTTGACCCCATTACTCGATCAACTCTACCAAGGCAGGTTCCCTTCAAAGTGGTCTTTCTTCGCCTTTCGGAGGATTCCACCCACCGAAAAGGCACAGCCATCCACACCTTAAGGATTTTGCGCAACTCAGAACAAATCGATTACCAGTTCTTCTCTTCGTCTTTCCCTTTTTCCGTTGATCCTCAGAAGATCTCAGACAATCCGTTCCCGTTCTTCTCGATTTGATTGAAATTTCAACTCATCGCTACGACAATTTCGAAGGTCAATTTATGATAAAAATTGGCCGGCTCGAAGTTCTCGTCAACTCCTCCCGAAACCGACGGCTTTACTCAGACAAAATGCTTCATTCCTCCGGCCCGGAGGGTCAATCGAACGCTTGCTTAACCTGGGAGGGCGAAGCCCGAATCAGGTTGAGTCGAGTAGACCAGGGGAATTTCACCCCCAGTCTCTCTCGGAACCGTACTTGACAGTCTCCCGTCATACGGCTC
>CAYNFM010000022.1:0-27970 GCA_964396415.1 uncultured Treponemataceae bacterium
GTACCGTGGAAGCCGTAGCGGCGCACGGAGTACTTGTCCCGCCATTCGCGCGGTACGGCGTAGTTGTAGGCGAAGTCGGGCATCGTCTGATGCCAGGCTGTGTCCATGATCGCGCAATGCGGCGCGTCGGGCAGGACGGCCTTGGCGGCCTCGACGCCCATCAGGTTGGCGGGGTTATGCAGCGGCGCGAGATCGGTCAGATCTCGGAAGGTGGCGAGGAAATCGTCGTCGATGAGGACGGAACGGGCGAACTTCGCGCCGCCGTGGACCATCCGGTGGCCGACGGCCTTGATCCCGGACATGTCCTTGATGACGCCGCACTCGGAGGATACCAGCGTATTGAGGATGAGCTCGATGGCGACGGTATGGGTGGGGCACTCGTGTTGGAGCACGTAATCGGTCTGGCCGCCGCAGCGATGGGTGATGGAGGAGCCGCCGATGGCGACGCGCTCGACGATGCCCGTGGCCAGCGTATCTTTCGTCTCCCAGTCGTAGACCTGGTATTTGACGGAGGAGGATCCGCAATTGAGGGTGAGTATTACCATGGAGTTCTCCTTAGGGCGGCTGGAATATCGGCCAGTCTAGCACTCGCGGAGGACTTGGGCAATCCGAGGCTCGAAACGCTCCCTGCGATCCTTCCCGCTACTTCATCGTCAAGACGAAGACGCCGTCCCAGTTTTCGGGAGGGGGGGTCTGCTTGTACTTCGCGATCCGGTCGAGGTAGGTCTTCGAGGGGCCGTCGTCGGGATCCACCGCGAGGACCTTCCGGAAAGCCGCGTCGGCCTCGTCCCAGAGCCGGGATTCGAATTTCGACAGGGCCTTCTCGAAGAGATCGATGATATCGGCCTTCCGCGGATCGAGCGAGCCCTTCTCCTCGACGAGCTCGAAGATGCGGATTGGCTGCGTCTTGCCGACGACGCGTATTCGATCCAGGCGCCGGACGACCATGCCCTCCTTGACCTCGTTCATCGTGTCCTCGGATATGCAGAGCCAGGTCCCGTACTGCTTGTTGACGCCCTCGAGCCTCGCGGCGAGGTTCACGGAGTCGCCCATGATCGTGTAGTTCATCTTCTTTACGGTGCCCATGTTCCCGACGACCATCTCGCCGGTGTTGATTCCCATGCGGGTCAGCAGGTTGGAAGGGGCCAGGGCGTCCTGGAGGAAGCGTACGTTGATCTCGCCCTCGATCTTCTTCATCCTCACCGCCGCCTGGCAGGCCAGGAGGGCGTGGCCGGGGAGATCGAGGGGCGCGCCGAAGAACGAGATGATGGCGTCGCCCTCGTACTTGTCTATGGTCCCCCCGAGATCGAGGATAATGTCGCTCATCGCCGTCAGGTACTCGTTGAGGAGCTTGACGAGGGACACGGGCGTAAGCTTCTCGGATATGGTCGAGAAACCCTTTATGTCGGTGAACATCGCCGTCATGTGCCTGAGCTCGCCGCCCAGCTTGAGCTTGTCCGGGTTGCCGACGATGTCCTTGATTACGTCCTCGGACAGGTAATGGGAGAAGGCGTTCCTGATGAAGCCCTTCTCGCGCTCGGTGTCGAGGAATTGGATGAAGGTCAGCGCCAGGAAGGTGAAGAAAATCGAGAGGAGGGGCGGTAGCACGGGGACATAGATCCCGAAGAAAGAGAATACGGCCAGATCGACGCCGATGACCGCGACGGAGGCCAATACCCCCGTTATGATCGTAAAGAGGGGCTTCGTATTCCGCGAGGCGAACACGAGGGCCGCGGTCAATATGATGGCCACGACGACGGAAACCCAAATCGAGGTCTCCGAGAGGAAATCGCGGGTCAGGATCGTATTGGCCAGCGAGGCATGGGTGCCGACGTTGGGATACTCGTTGTCGAAAGGATTGATGCCTATATCGGTCGAGCCCGTATTGGTCTCGCCGAGGACGCAGAGGGAGCCGTCCACCTTCGCGACGATATCTTTCCGGATATCGACCAGCGAGGAGTATGCCTTCCTGAGCGCCGCGAAGTAGCCCGGGGCGTCCGCGCCGATGCGCGTATACTGCTCCCGGTCCTTGGCCTTCGTCCTGAGATCGGCGAGCACGGCCGCGACCATGCCCGCGATCTGGTCCTCGGGCTTGGAGTCCAGGAAGGAACCGACCTCGGAGACGAAGCTGTCGCGCATGGCGCGGTAGTCGGCCATGCGGGCAAGGCTTTCCTCGCCCCGGAGCATCATGCCCAGAAGAGTCTCGGCCTGGCGGTTCTGGTCCAGGAGCGGGGTACTTCCTTTATATAAGTCCAAATAGCCCCAGCTTTCGCGCAGCTTGAGGTCGTCGACCAAAGCGTCGAAATCCTCTTTGTGCTGGATCAGCTCCGCATAGGAAAGATGCTTGAAGCTGTCCAGGAATTTCTTGTGGGGCCAGTTGATGATCATGCGCCCGTCGGGATCGAGGGGAATGCCGACGGTCCGGACCGTCCCATCGGGGAAATGCGCGTCCTTTAGGACGATCTCGCGCGGGCCGATGACTACGGCGGGATTTCCGAGCCAGTCCAGGAGGGGCGCCATCACGAGCTGGGGGAAGTACGAATCGCCGTAGCGGGCCACGAGATCGATCCTGCGGCGGACCCCGTCCGCATCCAGGTATACGTTCGTGAATCCGAGCCCCTTCGCCTCCTTCTCGATGGGAAGGATGGGCGGTTGAATGTCAGCCCTTGGCCTAGGCGCCTGTCCTTGAACCGTCACCGACTTGAGCGCGAAGCGATCGATGGCCAATTCCCTCGTTTCGGGGGGAATGCGATCGTTCGGCGCGGTCAACAGGTGAATCGTCAGGAAGGCCTCGCCATGGACGCGGACCGCCTGGCCGAGGTATTCGTCGTTGTCGCGGGCGATCTTGGCTACCTGGGATTGCAGCGCGTCCTTGCTGTTCTTGATCAAGTCCTGGAAGTCGCCGATATAGGAATTCGCCTCCTTAAGCGGGATGTTGCCTTGCTGGAGGGCGGAGACGAAGCTCTTCACTTGTTCGTCGATACTTCCGAACTGCGTGCTGAAGCTCTCGGGTATATCCGTGGAGAGGATGTCCCTGTTGACGCCTCCGGGACTTTTGTCGACGTACTCGATATCGAAGACGGCATAGCGGCTCCCGCACTCGCGAAGCAGGAGGAGGCCGTCGGCCATGATATCTCGGCCTATGGGCCAGGTTCCCGCCTTCTCGACCGCCTGATCGTCGAAATCGACGAGGGTAATCGACTTCTTGAGCTCGATCGGCGCCTTCCTCGCCCTGAGGAACATGTCGAAGACGCGATATTCGAATACTTTGGTGACGCCGAGGATACCGAGCGCGCAAAAGACGACGGCGATCCCCGCAGGTATGGCTACGCGCGGGTGAATCCTGATTTTCATCAACGACTCCTGGCGATAACAGTTGAATGATCTACCAATGCACTATAATCTTATGCTATATTAGCTCAACTCAACAAGAAGGAGATCCTATCGTGAGAATTCGATTAGCCGCGATTCTCGCTGCGTTACTGATCGGGCTCCCCTGCTTCGCGCAATCAAACTCCAACGTAGATACCCTCCTTGGCCAGGTCCAGGCCCAGGCCGATTTGGCGGCTTACATGGCCTTGACCGCCGGCGGCCAGGTCGGCGAGGATTCCTCGCCGGCCGACGCCTACGCCCAGGCGGTAGGGAGCACATGGCTCCCTGCGTCCGTCTCCGCGTCGGATCCGATCCGCATCGACGCCTTCTGCTACCTTGTCATGAAATCCCTCGGCCTCCAGGGCGGTCTCATGTATCGCATCTTCCCCGGCCCCCGCTACGCCTACCGGGAGTTCGTCGCGAAGGGAATAGTGATCCCGAGCGGGGGGCAAAATAGGAATCTTCCGGGAGATGAGGTGCTCCGCATACTCCGCCTGGCCATGGACCTCAAAGGAGGCGGCAAATGAAAGGCCTGATTTTCATTATTGTTTCCTCTCTCATCCTGCCTCTCGCCCTCGCCGCGCAAGACGCTTCCATGACCCTCGATACCTATCTCTCCGCGTCCAAGGAAGCCGTCCAGGATTTCACCGCCTACGAGCGGGCCACCCCGAGCTTCGTCCTGCCCCTGGGCTCCAAGGCGGAATTGACGGGTAACGGCTATGTCGAGGGGGCGGCATCGTCGGGCGACCTGACCCCTCCCTTCACCTATGGCCTCAAGGAGTTGCGCCTTGAGGTAACGCTCAAGGACCCCGTCCAAGGCATGAGCGCCTTCGTGTTCGACGCGGGCCGCATGGGCTTCTCCGATCCGAGCGGCTTTATCCTTTCCTCGCCTGCGGACGGATTCTCCTTCGCGTTCAAGTATCCCGGTTTCGGCGCCGCTTTCCGGACCGCGTATACCGGTCTCCTCTTCCTTAAGGATACCGATGCTCCCATTTCCATGTCGCTCGCCGACGCGGCCCGACTTTCGGCAGGCACCGATCTCTTCGGCTCGCCGCGCTTCCTGGTCCAGGCCGACCTCGACATCCCCGCGCTCTTCGATCAGAGGTTCACGTTCTCCTTCCTCAGCCAGAACGATCTCAACCCTTCGGACCAGCTCCTTACCGACAGCAGCGCCGCCTTCACCCCGAATATGGGCGGCCGACTTAATACGCAGTACTTCGAGCTGAAGGCAGAAGGGAATATTTCCACCGTAAGCTATTGGGCCTTTTTCGCCTACGGCTCGGGCACTACCCTTTCATGGTTCTCCGATCATTATGCCTATGCCCCGATCGCCTCCTTCCTGACGGGCGCCCAGGCGAATCTCCCCATGGCCTCGATACCGCTGGAAGGCGCCACTCTCGGATTCCAGCTCCTCGTGGCTTCCGGCGACCAGAATGCCACGAGCGCCGTCGAGGGCAATACCTCGTCGGTATTCACTCGCTTCACCCCCATAAGTCCATTGACGACGGCGAATACGACCCTGGCTACGGTGTTCCTGCCCCAGCTCGGAAACGTCATAATCGGCGGGGCGAGCCTCTCCGCGTCCCCGACCATCGGCCCGATTACCTTCGACGGTTCTTTCAAGCTTTCGACCTTCTTCAGGCCGACGTCGGGACCCGTTTCGATTACCGGCATCGACCCGAACTCGACATCTTCCTATCTCGGATCCGAGGCCGATTTATCCGCCGCTTACGGAATTCTGTCCGATGTCGGGTTATCTTTATCCTTGGGCATCTTCCTGCCGGGGACTGCCTTCGACTCGAGCGATTCGGGTCCGCAATACTCCTGCAGCCTGATGGCGACTCTTACGATTTGAGGAGCGTACAACATGAAACGACATATCGCGGTATTGATTGGAATCGCCCTCGCTTCGTTCGCCTTCGCAGGGCCCCAGGCCGTGCTAGGCGCGCTCAAGGGCAAGGTCGAGGTGAAGACGGCACAGGGCGATTGGGGCCCGGCCGCCGAGGGGATGAACATTGACCTCAGCACGACTTTGTCCACGGGCTTCGATTCTACCGCCGTCGTACTGATCGATAAATCGAAACTGGTCGTAAAGCCCCTTACGCGGCTCACCCTGGACAAGCTCCTCGAGCGATCCTCGGGCAGCGTCGCGGCCAGCCTCTTCCTGCGGGTAGGCTCGGTTCAGGCGAGCGTCAAGGCGACGACGCCGGGAGTCCCCCAGGATTTCAAGGTTCAGAGTCCCTATTCGACCGCTTCCGTACGCGGCACCGAATTCGAATTCGACGGCTTCCATCTCAGGGTCATTGAAGGCGTCGTGCGACTGGTTCCCGGAAGGCCCGCGAGGGATACCGAGGGTCAGACCCAAGGCGGAGGGACTGAGACCGGATTTGAAGGGGCCCTGCCCGTAGATCCCGCCAATTCCAATGGCGGCATCAATGTCGCTCAGAACCAGCAGGCCTTCTTGGATATCCATCAGAGCCTGGGTCCCGGCGCCTCTCTCTCGCCGACCGGCCCGTCGGGCGGCTCGACCGGCGCTCCCGGGCAGACGACGAACAACAAGCCCGGCGGTGTCTCCATCACTGTCACCGTAAAGAACTCCTAAGGAGGACAAGATGAGAAAACTTTCAAGCCTGACGCTTGTCGCGCTGATAGTCCTCTCCTTCGGGGCCTGTACCCTCTCGCCGCCTTCGATGGGGCATCTATCCATCAGCGTCCCACTCGTCGCCTCGAGCACGGCTTCGAAGGCCTTGGGATCGTCCGCGCGCGGGCTCGATTTTGCCAGCGCGGATGCTCCAGCCATCAGGATTTACGTGTTGCTCAATGGCACCTTCATACCTTCGGTGGGCAAGGAATACTTCCAGTACCCCCTCACGGCGGCGACCACAGGCTCCGGCTCCAATACCTTCAGCATCGATCTCGCCCCCGGGGTAAACTATCAGGTGTACGTGGCCATAGGCTCTACGGCCAGCGGATGGGCTACCAAATACTACGGCGCGACCGATCCCTTCACCGTCTCCTCCGGAGTGTATACTAACGAGAATCTATCCGTCGTTTCCAATGCGAGCTCGTTCACGTCGATTACTCCATCCGCGACGTCTGCCTATGCCGCCGTCGTCAATGGGAGTTTATGGGAAATCGTCGGGAATTCCATCATTCCTCCCAGCGGTTCGAATATTTCCCTGCCCGTGTCGGCTACTTCGGTGAATTCGATCTCCGCCGGGGAATGGTGGAACGGCGGCAGCTTCGCTCCCGAGCTCTGGCTCAATACAAGTTCCGGCATCTACAACACGAGCGGAACCCAACGGCTGTCGGCCTCGGGCGTTAAGACTTCCGTAGCCTTCGGCGCGACGATCGACGCGACCTCAGGAATGGGGAACCCCGATCTGGTGATAGCGTACTACGGCTCCGACGTCGGAGTCGCTTTTTCAGACACGCAAACCCCGACGGCCGCGGGCTCGACATGGACCATCGCCAGCCTGAACTCCTATATCAACAGCCCGGACGGGTCTTCCTTCAAGAACCTCGTCACCGATCCGAGCAGGTTCGTCAACGCCGCTGCCTTCGTGTTCGACAGCAGCGCCAGCTACGGCTACATCGCGACATCGCTCGGAAGCTATTACTACAATTCGAGCGTTCAAAGCCTGATCGGGACCGACCCCATAACGTGGCTCAAGAACCAGTTGACGAGCGCCAGCCCCTACGCCTTGATCGCGGGATTGGGCGGCAAGAGCGAACCCATTACCTCTCTTGCGCTCGACGATCAGACGACTCCGACGACCCTCTATGCGGGGACCGGCGTGGGACTTTACTCGACCGCGTTGAATTCCAGCGGCGTTCCGACCAATCCCACGCTTTTACCTGTAGCGAATGCTACGACGGCCATACAAAAACTGGCCGCCGCCATGTATAACGGCGCGTCCTATGCGGCCTATATCGACGGCAAGGGGGCCCTTGTCGTACTGAAGGGCGGCGTTTCAACGATGAATTATCCCTTCTATTCCTTCACCGCCCTTCCCACCAGCGTAAGCGGTTTGGTCTTCTACAATACCGGGAGCGCCTTGGAACTCGTCGTCAGCTGCCAGGATGGCTTAGTAGTGATACCAGTTTCCTGATTGATGATAAATCATTACGAAAGAGGGGCTGCCGGGTGGTTTCCCGGTAGCCCCTCTTCATTTCACGTATTCTCCGTACCCCGGGCGCCGGCCAGGACCCGGACGTCGCTGGCCCTAGGGTCCTGTCAATTCGCTTCGCTCAACGCCCGGCCCCGCAAAAGCCCGACCGCATGGCCGGAAACGGATCGGGCTTTAGGCATCCAGTATATTATGACAGGACACTAGAACTCGAAGCGCAAGCCGGCGCTGAGGCTCAGGTCGTTCGCCGCTATGCCGGTAAGCGAAAGACTCTGAATGTTGAGCAGCGGATTCTCCATGTCGATGCTCGCGGAGAGATGGAGGATCACGGCGAAGATCCGGATTTCCAGTCCCCCTCCCACCCTGGCGTCGACGCCGTCATCGGTCGCCGTGGGATTGGACGAAATGGCGGTCGAGACCGGAGTCAAGCTACTATTGGATGTGTCGGAGATCGTGGCATTCATATTGATATCGGAGGTGACGACCGCGTGCCGATACCATACGCCGACGTTCGCGAAGGGCGTGATGACCGGCAGTCTCTTAGATATGGCGAACTCGAGCCCTACTCCGTAGACCTGCGTATCGAAGGTGGCCGGGCCGACGAGGTTGAGGTTTTCGGTGCCGCCGATATTCTGGTCGAGGTTGACGCTAGCCCCGAGATCGACCTTGCCGTAGGCCCCGCCCAAAGCGAGGGACATGGCCGGGAAGCCGCCCCGATCATAGAAAAGCACCTTGCGGAGCTTGACGACGATGCTCGTCGCGGAAAAGTTCACGTTCGAGATGGTGGAGCCCGAAGACAGGGAGCCGAACAGGGGGCTCGTAAGGGCCTGGGGGATATAGATCCCGCTGGCGAGGATTTCGAAACCCTGGGTTATGCCGAAGCCGACGCCGAAAGACAGGTTGGGATAGGGAAAGATCTGGCGGGTCGCCTTGTAGGCATCGCTCGATCCGGCCGCGTTCTGAATGAGGGTCGGCATGGGGGAGACGAAGTTCCATACATGGGAACTGTCGTTCAGGACCGTGGCGATGCCGTTGCCGAAGTCGGCGCCGATGGCGGGCAGGGTTACGCTGCCATGGGGGAAGTCTCCGGCAAAGGCCGCCTCGCCCACGATGTCGCCGGCGAGAGTGGCCTGGAGGAGCTGGGGAGCTATATCCGACCCGATGCTCGTCATGAGGGCGGCTATGTCCCCGTTGAGAGGCTGTATGACTGAATCGAGGTTACTCTGCGCAAAGGCTCCGGCGGACAGGGCCGCAAGTAGGACAGTTAAGCACAAGGCTCGTTTCATAATGCCTCCCTGGTTCGTAAATATACCATAAAATAATCCCGGATACGAGTATTACGTTTAGCCGAATGGCCCGATCGAGTCCGTAGGATTCTTGTGAACTTAGTATAGGCGAAACTCAAGCCCCTGCGCCATAGGAACCGGCGCCCGCTTTCCCTTCCGCAGCGACGCGGGCGGACAAGGCGAGAAGGTACCAGGACGCGTGAGGCAGCCACTGCTCGGCCCAGCGCCAGTTGTCGGTCACTCCTCCTTTCGAGTTCCCGCCTTCGGCGGGCCCCACGAACTCGATGCCTTCCTCGTCCTCGAGACCGCTCGTGATGCCGTTGCAGATGCCGCCCGGCGCGTTGAGGAAATCGAATCGGCCGTTGAAGGAATATTGGATATTATTGCGTCCGTAGCCTTCTATCATGCAGGCATCGAAGGGGTTGAGCCCCATGATCCAGTCCAGCTGGTCGGTCGCATACCTGGCGAGTTCCATCGCGAGGCTTTCCTCGGCGACCTCCGATGCAAGGAGGGTCGCCGAGCAGGCGAGGGAGGCCAGGCGCGCGTTCTCGCCCTGCCACCAGGGCTTGGGCCGCGAATTGTGGGGGAAGAAGAAGCGCCGCTTGATCGATCCGTCGTCCTCGTCGCGGAACAGGAAGCGCGCGTAGCCGAAAGGGTTGGCGACCTCGCGCGTCACGGCGAGCTCGAATCGCATGGCCTTCTCGCAGGCGCCGCGGGCCGAGGCCGCGCGCGACGGATCCTTCTCGATCCCGGCGTAGGAGAGGAGGACGAAGACGGGCATTCCGGCGTCCGAGGCGTGATGGAAGGGCCGGCCGGGAGCGGCCTCCCAATAGGCCCCGCCTTCGCCCGTGTCGACGAGGCGGCCCGTCATCCGCGCGGCCATGCCGCGGGCCTCGAGGAGATAGCCGGGCTCCGCCGTGGCTCGGTAGAGCTCGACGAGGGCGGCGAGGGCGCAGTACTCGTCGAGGAGGTTCCATCGGCCGTCGTTGGCATAGAGCTCGTTGTCCCGCTCGAGGCAGGCGTAGGCGGCCTTCGCGGCCCGGATATACTCGTCGCGAGAAAAGGCAGCGCCGGGATAGTAGTGCCTAGAGGCGGACGCGAGGGCCGCTATCGCGAAGCCGCCGCCGGAGCGAAAAGATACTTCGTAGCTGCGATCGGTCACGGTCTCCTCGGCGGCCGTGGAGGCTTCGCCGAACTGGGAGCTCGAGCCGCGGTACTCGAGCTCGATCCGCCTCTTATGCGACACGATGTCGAAGGCGCCTTCCCTGCCGATGGACCTGAAGAAGGAGCCGGAGGGCGAGCGCATGCGCATGAGGAAGTCCGCGCCCCAGGTGCCCTCGTCGAGCAGGCGCCGGGATATCATGGAGTATTGCTCGCCGCCCGAATCCTCGAGGAGCTCGAAGACCCTGAAGAACGCGTAGGCGGAGAAAGCGGCCTGCTGAGGATTGAAGAAGCTGGCGTGCGAGAGATGGGAAAGGTGAATGCCATAGTCTCCGGTCGCGTCAAACCAGCCCCCATGGAGATCCAGGAGGCCGCCCTCCCGCGTAGCCGCCGAGCGCTCGTCCCTGCCGGCCCTCGGCCTCTCGAAATCGATGCCGCGGTCCCGCGCCAGCCATTCGCCCGTATCGCGCTGCGCCTTGAAATAGTAGCCCACGCCCGAGATCATGCGCATCTCGATGAGCCTCTCGCGCAGCTCGAAGTCGGCGGAGCGGAGGGTACCCTCCGAAGTCGCGAGCTCGATGCGGAATCGCCCTTCCCCGCGCAGGGGCGAGAAATCGAGGCGCCAATAGCTGCCCGTTCGCCACGAGGCGACCGGCCCGACGTAGACGGCCTGGCCGGAGAAGGCGGAGCGGCCGCTTTCCGCCTCGATCACCGAGAATGCTCCCGCGTCGAGCCCTTCCTCGGCCTGTAAAACGGCTTTCTTCGGGCCGGCGCTCCGGTATCCGATGTGATTCGTCAGGAGCAGCATCAGGCGAGTCTAGTTCCCGCCGATCGGGGGGTCAAGGCGGATAGGGCGGACTCGCGGAGTCCGGGCAAAGCCATTCCGTCGGCTCCCCTTGGCGGAGGCGATTCCCCTTGTCCTTCTTGGCGCGATATAGCGCCTCGTCGGCCTTCTCGATGAGCCTCTGCCCCATGGATTGGAAGTAAGCCTGCGGGATGGACCGAGGCGCTCTCGCCGGATCCTGAGGAGCCGTCCTGAGCGTGCTGAGCCCGATGCTGACCGAGAGGAAAAGATCGCCTCCGGCGCCGGGCGGCGATTTGCCCTCGAGGAGCCGGAGGATGCGCCTGGCGACGATGGCCGCGCCCTCGGCGTCGGACTGGGGCAGCGCGATGGCGAACTCGTCCCCGCCGTAGCGGCCGACGATGTCGGTGGCGCGCGTGGCCTGCCTCAGCGCCTTCCCCACCGTCATCAGGGCTTGGTCCCCGGCGAGATGCCCCGCCGTGTCGTTGATCCTCTTCATCCCGTTCACGTCCACCATGAGGAGGGAGAGGGGCTCTCGGGAGCGGAAGGCCGACCTGAGCTCGCGGAGGAACCACTTGTCGAAGAAGCCGCGCGCGAAGGCGCCCGTCAGGGAGTCGAGCGTAGCCATGGCGTAAAGCTGGGCGTTCTGGATGGCTGCCGCCGCCTGATTGGCGAAGACTTGCAGGATCTCCACGTCGTCCTTGAGGATCGCCCTGCGATCGAGGTAGATCACGCCGAGCATCGCCTCCCCGACGCGCAGCGGGACGACTGTCCCCCCGTCCAGGATCTGGATCCGGCCCTGCCGCAGGGCCTCGGCGATGAGGCTGGATTCGCTCAGCTCCAGATGGCCGGGAATCTCGCCCATCGCCGAGAAGCGGCCGGTCCCCGCCCTGACGATCAGCCCCGTGTCGTCTTCCATCGTGGCGACGAAGCTCTCGCCCCGGCCCTCGGCGGAGGAGGCCCTCCCCTCGTCCGGGATCGCGGCGATGAAGGAGTTCACGGCGCCCAAGAGCTCCGCTGCCCGGTCGAGAACACCTTGCATGAGCTCGTTGAGAGGCTGGATCTTGTGCAGGGAAGGAGTCGCATCCAGGACGTAGCGGAGGCCGAGGCGGCTCTTGCCGAGCAGCTCCATGGCGCGGGCGGATTTGAGCCCCGCGTCGGTCCGCATGAGGAGCTTTTCGGGACCCTCGTTCCTGTCGTAGCTGCCTTGGATGTCCAGCCGCCGCAAGAGCTCGCGGGGCGGCTGCTCCCTGCCGTAACCCGTCTGCAGGATCACTTGGCTATAGGGATTGAGCTCCCTGAGCCGCGCCACCGCTTCTTCCTCGGCGAGGCCCGGCATGCGGTAATCGAGGAGGGCCAGATCGATGCGTCGCCGGCGCAGCAGATCGAGGGCCGACCGCCCGTCGGCGGCGCAGAGGACATCGTGCCCCTCGCGCTCCAGGAGAATCCGGGTCGCCTCGAGGTATTCCGGATCGTCGTCCACGAGGAGGATCGTGTAGCCTGAAAGCTCGGGTGACCTTGGCTTGCGCATCTGGATCGTCCTCGCCATTTCAGTATCGGCGCCGCGGCCGTTGATCGTCAAGTTTCGACGCCCGCCTCTGCTCGATGTCGGGGAGCAGGCCGGTGATCAGGCCGAGCAGGGGCAGGAAGGCGCAAAGGCGGTAGACGTGCTGGATGCCGCTGCGGTCGGCGATGCCGCCCAGCACCGCGGAGCCGATGCCGCCCATCCCGAAGGCGAAGCCGAAGAAGAGCCCGGAGACCAGCCCCAGCCTGCCCGGGAGGAGCTCCTGGGCGTATACGAGGATGGCGGAGAATGCCGAGGCGAGGACGAGGCCGATGAGGACCGACAGTATGGTGGTCCAGAGGAGACTCGCGTAGGGAAGGGCCAAGGTGAAGGGGGACACGCCCAGGATGGATATCCAGATGACGTACTTGCGGCCGAATCGGTCCCCGACAGGTCCCCCGATCACGGTCCCGGCGGCAACTGCGAGCTGGAACGCGAAGAGGTGCAATTGCGCGGATCGCACCGGCAGGGCGAAGCGGTCGATCAGGAAGAAGGTGAAATAGCTGTTCATTCCCGCCAAATAGAAATATTTCGAGAAGATGAGGACGAGGAGGATGGCCACCGAGGCGACGACCCTGTTGCGGGAAAGCGGGGGCCGGTAGTCGTCGAAGACCGGGCCTCGCGACTTCCTCCTCGCCGCGATCGTCCCTGAATACCACTTTCCGACCCTTGCCAGCACCGCGATCCCGACGAGGGCGAGGAAGGTGAACCAGATGACGCTCGACCTTCCTCGGACCGAGACGATCGCGGCCGCGAGCAGCGGGCCGAGTGCCGAGCCTGCGTTGCCTCCCACCTGGAAGACCGATTGCGCGAGGCCGCGCTTCTCTCCCGAGGCCATGTTGGCGACGCGCGAAGCCTCGGGATGGAAAATCGACGAGCCCAGCCCTACGAAGCAGACCGAGAGGAGGAGGAGGCCGAAACTCTGCGCCAGGGACAGGGCAGCAAGGCCGATCAGGGTGAACACCATGCCGCAGGCCAGCGAATAGGGTTGAGGCTTTCGGTCCGTTATCGAGCCTACGACCGGTTGGAAAAGCGATGCGGTAAGCTGATTCGTGAAGGTGATGAGGCCTATTTGGGCGAAGTTCAGGTGGAAACTGCCCTTGATGAGGGGATAGATCGCGGGGATGATGGATTGCATGGAATCGTTGATCAGGTGAGAAACGCTGATCGCGATCAATATCGGAAACACCGTCGTGCCGGCCGCCCGGAGCGCCGCTGTCCCGGCAGTCGTTCCGCTTTCTGCTGAGCTCAAATATGAGGTCTCCGTTCCCCTGGGTTTTCCGTCGGGCTGTTACCCTATCATACCTGAAGCGCCATTTAAATCCATGCGAACTTAACTCTCCAAATAATTGACTTGATCAGTCATTAATATTAACTTTTCTCTATAGTAGCGCTCGTGGAGGTGCTTATGGCGTATCGTCGCTCGATTATCCTGGCAGCGGCCGCGGCCCTGCTTTTCGGAGTTGTATCCTTTACATTCGGGATGGGGGGCTGGGGCCCAGCAACCAAATCCAGTAGCTCCTACGGCGATACCACCGGAGTATCCGGCGCGGCAATGGTATCAACGTGGAGCGGTTTTCTGGTCGACAGGACTTCAGGTTTGGCGATGAAGAGCGGGGACGTCGACGTGACGACGATGCCGCAGGACCTGACCAAGACGGCGGAAATGGCCAACAGCGGGGGAGGATTCGGCATCAGCATCCTGCAAGAGGATAACACCTACAGATTCTTCCCTTTCGACGCCCAGGGCAATAAGCTCGCGTCCCAAGTACTCAGCATGAGCAAGCGGGATAAGGGCCTTTCGATCGTCGTCAAGGGGAATGTCGTCGACGGTATCGTGAAGGTCTCGAGTATCACGGAATCGAATATCTGAATTTTAGCGACTATTGAGGTAAAGGCCCATGCTCCACCTTTGCAGTGGAGCATGGGCCCTTTTTTGCTTTATGGTTTACTTTTGCCATGATACTTGACATGTTGGAGCTTTTGGATCTAACTAGAGGCTTGGAGCAATAGTCTCCTATACCGGCATTTCGCCATGACTCGAGGAGGACGATATCCTCAGGTCGCTTCTACGCCTTATGCTCGGTTTTGCCGCGACGCTTGCCTGGCTGGGCTGCAGTTCATTCCCTGATCGCTGCGCTTCTTCGGCGAAACAGCCATCCCTCAATATCGTGTCGATCCTGAACGATTACCTGCCACCCCTATCCGACGAATCGTTCACGCATCTCGCGATGGGCGTCCGGGATTTCAACGCCGCCGTGAGGACCGCTCGAATCGAGCGCTGCAGACTTTCCAGCTTAGGGGGTGGGATCATTACGAACGAGGATCTAATTCGCGCGATCGCCCGATTCGACTCCGTCGACGCGCTGACCCTCGTATATATAGCTTCACATGGCTCCCCCGATGGTCTCGTCCTGAGCGATACCCTCTCCTTTGACGGGCTGATCCAGGCGCTCGATGCCAGGACGAAAGGCACTATCGTCCTCCTCCTGGACTCCTGTTACGCCGGCGTACTGGCCGATGACCTCGCGAGGGATCGTAGCGCGCGTATTTTCGCGATCACGGGCACGCGTGGCCCGACGCTGGAACGGTGGTATTCGAAGACCGGAAGCTTCAGCGAAGCCCTCGCCAGGACAGTCCGCGATCGGTACAGCCCCGGCGACGACGGCAAGCTCACCCTTGGCCAGCTCTACGATGTCATGGCGAAGGACATTCGGGACTGGAACGCGCGCTATCCGCACGAATCCGGCCCGATTACCGATCCCGACTGGTATGGCCCCCGCGACCTCGTCGTCTTCGATTTCAACTCGAGATAGCCGAGGCACCGCCTTCGCCAGGAGTTTGCGCTGGCCGAGACTTGTTTGCCTCGCGACCGATGGGTGCTTACATTCACTAAATGGAATATGTACGCGTTCTCGCTTTCGCCTCGCTCCTTTTCGCGTCGAGCCTCCTTGGCCTCTTCGGCCAGTCTATCGGGAAGGTCCTGGGCGTCGAAGCCGGTTATGGCTATATCGTCTCGAGCGCGGACCTGAACCCTCGATCCTCGAGCGGGCTCGTCGCGGGCTTGCGCTACGGCTACCTCATCCTCGACGAGCCCTCCATGAGCGCCGTGCTTTCCTTGGCGCTCGGATACGACGCGTTCCCGCAGGGGGCCGGCTCGATGCCCCTTCAGGCCCTCGTGTACGGGCTCGAGTACGAGCATACGCTCTTCCGACGCAGCCCGGTCGCGCTCTCGCTGGAATATGGTCTCCTCTTCGATCTCCTCTTCGAAGGCGATCGTCAAGGCTACGCCTACGGAAACCACACGCGCTTGGGCCTGGGCCCCGATTTCAGGCTCGGGCCGAAGGACGATCTGGTGTTGCTCGCGGACTATAATATGGTGGACATGCCCTACTTCGAGCTGTCTTCGGGCGGATTCGGCTTTCCTTCGATCGCCTTGCGCTATCAGATGCGACTTTGAGCGCGGACCGCGATTCGCGACGGCTCGGTGCCCCGGCGGGCGAAGCCTCGAATGAATTCCAGTATCGGCTCGCGCCAACCCCGCCCCGGCCTCAGGGCGTAGACCCGGTCCATGGCCGAGCAGACGTCGAGGATGACACGGCGAATTTCGCCGGCCGCTTCGAGACCCGCGGATCCCGCGACGAAGAGGTCGCGGACGAAGGCATCGGCCTCCTCGTCGCCGAAGGCGGGAAAACGCCGCTTCAGGTAATAGAGCGAGGCGCCGACGCAGTTGACGCTGTGCTGCTTGACGTATAAGACGCTCTCCGTGATCGCGACGGCCTCGTCGCGGAGGCTTCGGACCCACAAATCCGCCTGCCCTGCGCCGAAGCCTCGGGCCCGGTCAACCCCTCGACGACGGACGATCTCCGAGGCGAGGAGCCAGTTCGCGACCACGAGGATCACGTGAAGGCTCGGGACGCAGTCGAGGTGGGGATCGACGGCGTGTATGACGGCGAAGCGCAGGTTGTAGTTCTTCGCGGGCCTCGTCGTAGTGGTATGCACGGTCCTGTAGACGCTCCCCGTCTCAGCGTACAGCCTCCTGATGGCCTCGAGGAAGTCGACGATGTCTCGCCCCGCCGCCCGGCCGTAGAAGCGCCAAAGCCTGTAGAACGTAGCGATCCAGAGCTGGACGAACTCCAGGTACTTCTTGACGCGGCTCGGATCGAAGGGAATGGCCGCGTCCAGGGGATGGTCGACGTTGACCACCGGGCGGAGCCGCAGCAGGGCGTTCTCGAATTGCGGGAGGAAGAACGAGCGGAGGGCCTCGGCGGCCACGCGCAGGGCGCAGCGGAGGAAGCTCGGCCTGGACAGCGCGAGGCCGAGAGGCCTCGCGTAGCCCAGCATACCTTGAAGGCGCCTCGACAGCATGTCCCGAGTCCTCGGTCAGGCCGGAAGGACGCGATAGAGACCGTCGCGCTCCGTCTCGAACGACAGGACCGCAGCCGGCCCGGGCGCCCCGTCGCGCTCGAGGGCCAGGGGACGCGATGCCCGAAGCCTGCAGGTGCCGCCGAGTCTCGAAAGGACTGTCGCCACGGCGAGCTCGCCCTTCTCCCATTTAATGCCGATCTCGAAACCGCCCCGCCCCCTCAAGCCCCTCGCCTCGCCCTCGGGCCAAGCCGAGGGCAGGCTCGGCAGCAGGCGGAGCTCGCCGCCCCGGCACTGGAGGAGCATTCCCGCCAAACCCGAGGCGAAGGCGAAGTTGCCGTCGATCTGGAAGGGCGGGTGGGCGTCGAACAGGTTGGGGTAAAGCCCGCCGCCCTCGCCTTCGGCCTTCGTCAGGTCGGCCGGTCTCAGGAGGAGGCGGACGACGCCGTAAGCCCGATCGCCCTCCCCGAGGGCCGACCAGAGGGCGATTTTCCACCCGAGGGACCAGCCGGTCGAGGCGTCCCCCCGCAGCTCGAGGCTTCGCCGCGCCGCGGCGGCGATTTCGGGCATGGCGGCGGGATCGATCGAGCGGCCGGGATAGAGGCCATACAGATGGGAAAGGTGCCGATGCCGGACTTCGGACTCGACGAAGTCCTCGGACCACTCGAGCAGCTGGCCCCTCGAGCCCGATGCATAGGGCCTGAGCCTGGCCCGGGTCTCGGCGAGCCGATCCGCGAACTCCACGTCGAGGCCGAGCGCGCGGGCGGCCCGCTCGCAATCCGCGAGCAGGTCGTGGATCAGGGCCCTGTCCATGGTCGCTCCCGGTCCGAGGGCGGCCGAGCCGTCCGACGCGGGCTCGACGAAGCGCAGCTCGGGCGAGGTGGAAGGCGCGGTCGTAAGCCCCCCCTTCCCGTCCTCGACCAGCCAATCGAGGCAGAATTCGGCGGCGCCTTTCATGAGGGGATAGGCGAAATCGCGGAGGTAGCCCGAGTCGCCGCCGTACTCGTAATGATCCCAGAGATGGGCGCAGAGCCAGATTCCGCCCATCGGCCAGAATGACCAGATCGGGTCTACCCCTCCGAAATCCCCGACCGGAGCCGATTGCCGCCAGAGGTCCGAATTATGGTGCGCTACCCAGCCTCGGGCCCCGTAGTTCGTGGCCGCGGTGCGCTCGCCGTTTGAGGCCAGGTCGCGGACGAACTCGAGGAGCGGTACGTGGCATTCGGCGAGATTGCAGCACTCCGCGGGCCAATAGTTCATCTCGAGGTTTATGTTGAGGGTGAAATTGCTCGACCAGGGCGGCCGCGTCGATTCGTTCCAGATGCCCTGGAGATTGGCGGGCTGCCCTCCGGGACGGGACGAGGCGATCAGGAGATATCGGCCATAGTTGAACAGCAGGGCGGCGAGACCGGGGTCCTCGTCGAGGGCGAAGCTCCGCACGCGCTCGTCGGCATCCCGCGAGCCCGTCTCCGCGGCGACGGCGTCGCCCGAGGGCGGGAGGGGCCGACTCAGGCGCAGGGAGACTCGACGGAACAAGGCCCTGTAGTCCTCGAGGTGGCGCTCGAGCAGGGCTTCATGGCCGAGCGAGGCCGCACGGGCGAGGAGATCCTCGTTCAGGGGGGAGGGATCGCCGCGCGGCCGACGCCGGAAGCCCTCGAAGCCGGTCGCGGCCGAGATGATGATCGTCGCCGCATCGCCTCGTTCGAGGCCGAGGCCGGCTCCGCCGCCGCTCTCGCCCGCATCGGTCGCGATCCTTCCGCCTTCGGCTAGGAGTCGAAGCCGCGCCTCGAAGGCCATCCCCCTGCCGTCGCCTTCGTCGTAGCGGAGAGGCTCGGGCAGATCGCCTCGATAATCCGGCTCGGCGTTCGAGGGGGCGACGCCACGCAGGACGAGATCGGGAGCGCCTCCCGGCGGGACCGCCCCCGCGAGGCTCGAGTCGGCGCGCAGCCTGCCGGCAAGGCCGAGGCGGAAGGAAAGCCCTCCCTTTCGGCTCGACGTCAGCCTGATGACGAGTACGCGATCGGGATAGCTGGCGAAGGCGCGGCGCGAATAGGCGATCCCCCCGCTCTCGTAGTAGACCGAGGCTGTCGCGGTATCGAGGTCGAGCTCGCGCCTGTAAGAACCCGCCCCTTTCGCCCCTGCGAGCTCGATCGACAGGTCGCCGAGCGGCATGAAAGCCTGGGTGAAAGGACCTTGCATCCCCAGGCTGAGCCTATCGGCGTCTTTGTACCGCCCCTCGAGCACGGCGGCGCGCGCTTCCGGCAAAAGGGCGCGGGCGGCGGGATTGTCCCAGTCCCGAGGGCCTCCCGACCAGAGGCTGCCCTCGTTGAGCGCGATCCGCTCCGATGAGGGGCGGCCGAAGACCATGGCTCCGATTCTTCCGTTGCCGAGGGGCAATGCCTCGTTCCACGTACGGGCCGGGCTTCGGTAACGGAGTATGGTATCGTTTTTCGATCGCTTCAGCTCGCCATCTTCGCTCGGCCGCGTCATTGCGGCAGATTGTATCCTAATCTTCCGCCCTTGGGCAACGTCGCGACGGTCTCTTATTCGGCCTCCTGCCCGAAGCGCCGACGTGGATCGCGCCGGATGCTCCGCAGCGAATCCGGTTCGAATCCATTCTAGGTAAAATCACCTAGTGCTGAATGCGTGTTTTGTCCGATTTCGAGCGAGGTTTTTCATGGTTACGCTATACACTCCGTTTTAAGCAATCTGTCTTAAGTTAAGGAGGATTCTGCATGAAGCGAAATTGGAGTCTTGGCCTCATTCTTCTGGCGTTGTTCTGCGTCGCCATGATGCCGCTGTCCGCGCAGAAGAAAGTGATCAATCTATGGAGCTTCACCGACGAAGTTCCCAAGATGCTCGAAAAGTACAAAGCGCTGAATCCGCAATTCGCCGCGGATTATGACATCAAGACCACCATCATAGCCACTACGGACGGCGCTTACCAGCCCGCCCTCGACCAGGCTTTGATGGGCGGCGGCAAAAACGCCCCCGACCTCTACTGCGCGGAGTCCGCGTTCGTACTCAAGTACACCCAGGGCGACGCCGCGCAATTCGCCGCTCCCTACAAGGATCTCGGCATTGACGTGGCCGGCCTGCTCAAGAAAGCCGACATCGCCCAGTACACGGTGGATATCGGCACCAACCCGGTATCGAAGCAGCTCGTCGGTCTCGGCTATCAGGCCACCGGGGGGGCGTTCATTTATCGCCGCTCCATCGCGAAGGATGTCTGGGGCACCGATGACCCCAAGGTGATCAAGACGAAGGTCGGACCGGGCTGGAACAAGTTCTTCGAGGCCGCTGCCGCGCTGAAGGCCAAGGGCTACGGCATCGTATCCGGCGACGGAGACATGTGGCACGCCGTCGAAGGCGGCTCCAAACAGGGCTGGGTCGTCAACGGCAAGCTCTTCATGGACAAAGACCGCGAAGCCTTCCTGGACCTATCCAAGAAGCTCAAGGACAACGGCTACGACAACGACACCCAGGACTGGACCGACGCTTGGTTCGCCGACATGAAAGACGCCGGCCCGAAGAAGATACTCGGCTACTTCGGACCCGCATGGCTCATCAACTACGTCATGGCCGGCAACTCCGGCGGCAAGAAGCCCGGCGAAGGCACCTATGGCGACTGGGCCGTGTGCGAACCGCCCGTCGGATTCTTCTGGGGCGGCACGTGGGTCATCGGAAACAAAAACACCAAGTATAAGAGCGTCATCGGCGACATCATCAAGTGGATCACCCTGGACAGCTCCGAGAACGGTCTCCAGACCTTCTGGGCGAACGGTACCCTCAACGGGCCCGGCGGCACCAAGGACACCGTCGCTTCCGGCGCCGTCATGAAGGTCGCCAACGGCACCCTGCCGTTCCTGGGCGGACAGAACATGTTCGACGTATTCGTTCCCGCCGGCAAGTTCGCGACTGGCGCGAACAAGAACCAGTACGATGAAACCATCAACAACATCTGGCGCGGTCAAGTACGCGAGTATACCGCCGGCAACAAGTCCCGCGAGCAGGCCATCACCGACTTCAAGCAGCAGGTTAAGGATCAGCTAGACCTCGATTCTAATTGACCTGAATACGGGCGTGGGCGGATGCTATCCGCCCACGCCGTTTTTTTACGCCTTCCGATGGGGAAATACATAAATACGCATGACGAAAACGCTCTACGTCGGACTGGAGGTTACTGCCCATGCAGCGAAAGAGCGTAAGCTACTCGAAATACGGTTATATTTTTTCATTGCCTTTCGTGGCGGCCTTTGCGGTCTTCGCCGCATGGCCCCTGATTTATACGGTCATTATCGGTTTTACCGACCTTCGCGGCATTGGCAAGGTCGCTTTCCATTTCCTGGCGAATCCTTTCGATAATTTCAAGACTATCATCGAAAACCCGTCTTTCCAGAAATCGCTGTACACGACGGCGTTGATATGGATCATGAACTTCATACCGCAGATAGTGTTGGGTTTTTTGCTCGCGGCTTGGTTCACGAATAGGCGCCTTAATATAAAGGGTCAAGGCGCGTATAAAATCCTGATCTATATGCCGAATATCATCACGGCGGCATCGATAGCCATTTTGTTCAACGTGCTCTTCGGATACCCGATGGGGCCGGTGAACGATATTTTACAGTCCTTGGGCTTAACCTCTGGCCCGGAAAATTTCACTCTCATGAAATGGAATGCGCGCTCCGTCGTGGCCTTCATCCAATTCTGGATGTGGTACGGGAACACGATGATCGTATTGATAGCGGGCATCCTAGGCATCAATCCCTCGCTTTTCGAAAGCGCCGAGATCGACGGCGCCTCGTCCGTCCAAACCTTCTTCCGCATCACGCTGCCGAGCGTGAGGACCATCCTGCTTTTTACGCTGGTCACGAGCCTGATAGGCGGGATGCAGATGTTCGACATCCCCAAGCTCTACCTGCTCGGAGGTCCCGATCAAGCTACCCAAACCGCCGCCGTGTTCATTTACAATCAAGCCTTCAGCGGCAGCTATCTATATAATCGCGCGGCCGCGGCCAGCATGATCCTGTTCATCATTATCGCGATTCTCTCGAGCATCGTTTTCTATATACTTCGCGACAAGGACGCCATACGATTAAACAAGCAACGGAAAGCCCTGATCAAGAATGCGAAATTGCGGGCTAGATTGGCCGAAGAAGGCGCGTCGATATGAGAGGCAATACCGTTCTGCGCAATAGCGCCACCAAGATCGTCATTTACGCAGTATGCATTTTCTTGGCCTTACTGAGCATATTCCCGTTCTGGGTCATGTTCATGAACGCGACCCGCGGCACCTTCGAGATACAGCAGCATGCCGTAACCGTCGTGCCCTCGTCGCATTTGATGGACAATTTAAGAATCCTGCTCGGCAAAAGCTTCAACCCTTTGACCGGATTCATCAATTCCTTGATAATTTCCTGCGGCGTGACCCTTTGCACGGTGTATTTCTCTTCCCTGACCGCCTATGGCTTGGTTGCGTACAGCTGGAAATTACGCCAGCCATTCTTCACCTTTATAATGGCGGTGCTCATGCTGCCGGCGCAGGTATCGATTATCGGTTTCTATCAATTCATGTATAGGATCCATTTGACGAATACCTTTTGGCCCTTGATATTGCCCGCCATCGCCTCTCCGGCGGTAGTATTCTTCATGCGGCAATACCTGTTGGGCGCGCTGTCCTTGGATATCGTCGATTCCGCCAGAATCGACGGCGCCGGGGAATTCCACACGTTCAACCGGATCGTCCTGCCGATAATGGAACCGGCCTTGGCGACGCAGGCCATCTTCTCCTTCGTTTTCAGTTGGAACAATCTTTTCGTGCCCTTGATCCTCCTTACGGACAACAAGAAATACACCATGCCGATCATGGTGAGCCTGCTCAGGGGAGATATTTACAGGACCGAATACGGCGCCGTGTATTTGGGATTAGCCCTCACCGTATTACCCTTGTTCGTCTTCTATTTCCTCCTGTCCAGATACATAATTTCAGGCGTCGCCCTTGGCGCGCTGAAGGAATAGCCGGAGCCGACCGGATCCGATGCCGGGCAGGAAGCCTTGGCCGTCGGAGCCGGGCGAGCATGGACGCGCGATCGCGCGATCGCTATCCTGGTCCTGATCTACCGACGCAGGGAGAAATGGAAAGAAAGGTCAGAAGGGCACCGGTCATCGGCTTCCTCGCTGCCCGCTTCGACGAGGCTTACCAGAACGCCGTATGGCGGGGCGCGGTCCGGGAGGCCGAGAGGATCGGGGCGGCCCTCGTGTTCTTCGGCGGCCAGCGACTGGGAAGCCCCATCGGCTACGAGGCCCTCGACAATATCGCCTACGACCTGGCCAAGCACAGTCAGGTCTCGGGCCTCGTCGTGATGTCCAACGTCATCGGCACCTACCTCTCCAACAGGGAGCAGCTCGATTTCCTCGACCGCTTCGCGCGCATGCGGATCGTCTCCATCGGCATCGAGTATCCCGGCGTCCCGAGCGTTACGGTCGACGCGTCGGGCGGAATGAGCTCGATAGCCGAGCACCTCATCCGCGCCCACGACCGCCGCGACTTCCTCTTCCTCGCCGGCCCCAGGGGTCACCTCGAGGCCGAGGCGCGCGAGGCCGAATTCCTCCGAATCGCGCGGGCCATGAGGCCGGGGATGCCCGTTCGGATTCTCGACGGAGACTTCACCGAGGAGGACGCCAGGGAGAAGGTGACCCGCTTCCTCGGCTCGGGCAGCCGCATCGACGCCATCGTGGCCGCCAACGACCTGATGGCCGTGGGGGCGATACGGGCCCTCGCCGAGCGCGGCATCGAAGTTCCGCGCGAAGTGTCGGTGACCGGATTCGACGATACGGAAGACAGCCGCTTCTACGTGCCCCCGCTGACGACGGTTCGCCAACCGGCCTCGGAGCTCGGGCGCATGGCGGTCGATCGCATCGCGCAGTCGCTCGGCCTCGTCGCCGAGACGCCGGCCGCGCATCCCCCCGTCTCCTTCGTCATCCGGGAGTCCTGCGGCTGCTCCTACGCTCCCGAGCAGGAAGAGGCCGCCTTCGCCGGGAGCCCGATCGCCGGCGCGGAGAGCCCGATGCCGATAGACGCGCTAATGGGCGAGGCCCTGTCCAAGCACGTCAACCGCGAGATCCTCGCGGGGAGGAATCCCGCGAGGCTGCGGCGCTTCACCTTCGATCCGGCGATCCGAGCGGGAGCCCTCCTCGTCATAGCGGAGGGGGAGAGCCGATTCCTCGCCTCGCAGCGGATCGCGGCCGAGCGCCGCATCTCGGTGCTCGGCGAGATCGAGGCTTCCCTCGTCGCCTCCTTCCGGATGGACGACATCCTGAAAGAGATCGCCCGAGGCACGAAGGAGCTCGGCATCTCGGGCTGCTGGCTCAGCCTCTTCGAGTCCAAGGGGCCGTCGCCCGAGTGGTCCAAGCTCTTCCTCGCCGCCGACGCGAGGGGCGCGCGCATCCTCGCCCCCTTCGGCCTGCGCTTCAGGACTTCCGAGCTGGTGCCGGGCGGCCTCCCCCGCGACTGGAACGCCTATGTCTGCGTGCCCCTGCGCTTCGGCGACGACCGGCTGGGCTACCTCATCTGCACCGCGGACTCGACGGACAGGAGGATGTACGAGGCGTTGCGCGACCAGGTCTCGAGCGCGATGAAAGGCGCGATGCTGATGGCCGCCGAGCGCGACCGCGAGCGGAGCCTCGAGCGGATGGTCCGCGCCCGCACGCTCGAGCTCTCGACCGCCAACGAGAGGCTCGTCGAGGAGATGTCGCGCCGCAAGGGCCTCGAGCGCGAGCTGCTCGAGATCTCGAATCGCATCGTGGGCAAGATAGGCCAGGATATCCACGACAACATCTGCCAGGACGTCGCCGGCCTCGGGATCATGGCCGCCGTCCTCGAGGGCAAGCTCCGCCGCGCGGGCATGGACGAGGCCGCCGGCGAGGCCGAGGCCCTCGCGCGAGCCGCCGGCGAGACGGCCGCCCGCGCGAAAGGCATCGCCAGAGGCCTCTATCCCGCCGAGCTCGAGGCCAATGGGATCGTCTCGGCCGTGGAGCGCCTCGTGCTCTCCGCGAGGGAACGGAATCCGGCGACGGTCGCTCTGGAGGTCACCGGGGGCTTCGCGGTACGGGACTCGGAAAAGGCCCTCCAGCTCTATAGGATCGTTCAGGAGGCCCTGAGCAACTCGCTCAGGCACTCGCGCGCGCGGGAAATACGCGTCGGCCTCTACATGGATCGCGAGACGGTCACGGTCGAGGTGGGCGACGACGGCATCGGGATGCCCGCGGGCGAGCGGGAGGAGAGCGGCATGGGCCTGCATATACTCAAGTACCGGGCGAGCATGATAGGCGGCGAGCTCCGCATACGGTCGAAGGATCGCGGAACCACCGTAACCTGCAGGGTAGCGAGGTAGGGATGCCGATACGGCCGAATTTCATCGTCGTGGACGACCACCCGCTCTATCGCCACGGCGTCACCATGCTCATCGGGCAGGAGCTGCGCCTCGAGTGCGCGGGCGAGGCGGGAGACGTGCACGAGGCCCTCGACCTCCTCGCGGCGACCAAGCCGAGGATAGCCATCGTCGACATCTCGCTGCAGGGTCAGAGCGGCCTCGACCTGGTTCGCACCATAAAGTCCGAGTACCCCGAGACGGCCGTGCTCGTCGTGTCCATGCACGAGGAGAACCTCTACGGCGAGAGGGCGCTCAAGGCCGGGGCCCGCGGCTACGTGATGAAGCACGAGAGCCCCGACATCCTCGTCGGAGCCGTGCGCGACGTGATGGAGGGCCGCATCGCCGTGAGCGCGGAGCTCCGCGAGCGCATGCTCGAGGGCATCGCCTGGGGCAAGTCCGAGGCCGACCCGGTCGAACGGCTCTCCGACCGCGAGCTCGAGGTCTTCACGCTGATCGGGCGGGGTTGCGGCGCCGCCGAGATCGCCGAGAAGCTCCGCCTCTCGGTAAAGACCGTCAACGCCTATCGGGACCACATAAAGGACAAGCTGGGCCTCCCGAGCGCGTCCGACCTCCGCAAGTTCGCGGTCGAGTGGGGCTCGCGAACCCAGTGAGACGCGATCCGCGACCCGCGCATAGGTAAAAAGACTGATGCAATAAACGGCCTCCTTCCCTATGAGCAGGATGGGCTTGAAACGTTATTCTGGGGGATGAGCGTTTCCCGCCCGAGGGGAAGGCGCGGAGAGGATGATGCCATGGCCGTTCGCGTGCCCGAAAACGACTTTTACTCCCTCCACGGTATATGGGGGGCCTACGGGTCCCTGGTCCTAGGGCGCTTGGGCCGCGGCGCCGGACTCGTAGTGGGCGACGTGAGGCCCCCTCGGGGCGGCCTCTTCGTAGGCTACAGGATCGGCCGCGGGGAGCCGCGGCTCCTGCCCTTTTCCGCCGGCGTCAACTTCGGATTGGGCGCCTCCGCCTATAGGGAGGACGAGGTAGATGCGAGCCGAGCGGACAGCCTGCGCAGCGCCGCCTACTTCGGACCGAAGGAGATCGAGCGCCTGGTTTCGCTCTCCGGCGAGGAATGGCGGGCGGAGGCGCTTTCGTTCCGCGTAGTCTCCTTCTTCGGCGAGGTTCCCGACCCCCAAACGGTCGCTCCCGCCTCCGCGCGCTCCTCCCTCAGGCCTTCCCTCCTCCTGCGGATCGGCTTCGACAACTCGTCCGGCTCGGGCCCCATGACCGGCCTCTTCGGGATGCAAGGCATACGCAGGCCTCTCTCGGATTCCACGGCCGGCGGCCTCTTGGGCATGGCCGGAGACACTTCCTTCGGCTTCGCGATCCGCCCCAAGTCCGGCATCGACGAAGTGATGGACTGGTCGGTCGTGGATGCGGCCTTCGACGGCGGCCCCGACGGCGCGGCGCGGCCGCTCAGGCGGCTCGCCTCCGAGGGCGGCCTGCGCTTCAGCGTCGCCCCGGGCGAGAAGGCCGAGTACGTCGTCGCCCTCGGGGTCTTCCGCGGCGGCATCGTCACCTCCGGCCTCTGCGCCCATGCCTACCACAGCTGCCTCTTCAAGGACCTCGAGGATGTGCTCGAGAGCGCGCTCGACGATGTGCCCGAGTCCCTCTCCCGGGCCGAGCGCGTCGACGGGTTCCTGGACTCGTCCGGCCTCTCGGACGATCGCAAGTTCCTCATCGCGCACGCCGCCCACAGCTACGCGGCCAGCACCGAGCTCCTGCTCGCCGAATCCGGCGAGCCCGTCTTCGTCGTCAACGAAGGCGAGTACCAGATGATGAATACCCTCGATCTCACCGTCGACCAGGCCTTCTGGGAGGCGCGCTTCTCGCCCTGGACCCTCCGCAACGAGCTCGAGTCCTTCGCCGAGCGCTCCTCCTACGAGGATTCCCTCGGCCTCGCCTTCGCTCACGACCAAGGCGTCGACGACTGCTTCGCCCCGAAGGGAAGATCGACCTACGAGATGCCGGGCCTCAACGACTGCTTCAGCTTCATGAGCTACGAGGAAACCACGAACTGGGCGATCTCGGCATGCCTCTACGCGTCGCAGGCTGAGGACCTGACGTGGGCCAAGGGCAGGAGACCCACCATCGCCGCCTGCCTAGGCTCCCTGCTCGCGCGGGACGCCAATTGCGACGGGGTCATGGACCGCGACTCCGACCGCTGCTCCGGCGGCTCCGAGATCACTACCTACGATTCCCTGGATATCAGCCTGGGCCAGGCTCGCAACAACCTCTACCTGGCCGTCAAGGCCTGGTCCGCCTTCGTCTGCATCGAATCCCTGCTGCGCAAGATCGACGGACTCGAGACGGCCGACTCCAAGGCGGCGCTCGGGGCGGCTCGGGCCGCCGCGAGGACCATCGCCGGCCGGATGCTCGAGCCCGAGGGCTTCATCCCCGCGGTCTTCGAGAGCGATAACCGCTCCTGCATCATCCCGGCCATCGAGGGCCTGGCCTATCCCCGCTTCTGCGGGGCGGGCGACGCGGTCGAGGCCGACGGCCCCTACGGCGACCTCGTCCTCGCCCTGAGGCGCCACCTCGACAGAGTGCTCGTTCCCGGACTCTGCCTCGACGCCGTATCGGGCGGCTGGAAGCTCTCCTCGACCAGCAGGAACACCTGGCTTTCGAAAATCTTCCTCAACCAATACGTGGCCGAGCGCGTCCTGGGCCTGGACGACGAGCGCACGAGGAGGGATGCCGTCCATGCGCGTTGGCTCCGGACCGGCAGCGCCGAGTATGCGGCCACCGATCAGGTCGACTCCTCGAGCGGCAAGGACCTGGGCTCGCGGCTCTATCCGCGGCTGGTCACGTCGATACTGTGGCTTGAGAAGAAGTAGCCAAGAACATTCTAA
>CAYNFM010000022.1:28070-46759 GCA_964396415.1 uncultured Treponemataceae bacterium
CGACACGCTGTGTTGACTGTACAATATATATTAGCAGATTTTATGGTCTATTATTGTCGACTGGTCAAAGAAACCGGGGTTTACCTCGTCGAATTCCCCGATGTGCCGAACGCCATCACGTCGGGGCATTCTATCGATGAAGCTCTCTTCCCGAGGTCGGAACGGGCTTTCGGAAAGCACCTCAAGATCGAATTGGTCTAGGCCTGGATTCCCCTGTACGGCAATGTCAATTTTGCATAACGAGGTTCGCGCTTTCGAGAATCCGGTGCGCGAGGGTCTGGACGGCCGTAGCTCCGGCCGCATCGAGAACCATGGGGCGCGCTCGTGTTCGGTTGAACGGGGTATCCGGTTCACTCAGCTGCTTTTTCGGAACCCTCGCCCTGGGTTTGCGGTCAGCCCGTCGCGCGGCAGGCCCCAACGGCCTCCCATACCAATGTCTCTGTAAAGCCACTTTTGCGTGGCTCCATGTTCGCGCCCGGGGTATTGAGATTACTGAATGATTAGATCATACTAACACGATTCCACGGCAGGAGTCGGAACATGTGCGGAATCTTCACCGTCCTGGACATCAAGGGAGACCCTGTAGAGCTCAGGAAGCAGGCTATCGCCCACGTAAAGCGCCTGCGCCACCGGGGACCGGATTGGAGCGGGGTCTATTCCGACAATCGCGCGGTGATCTGCCACGAGCGACTCGCCATCGTCGACGTGACCCATGGGGCACAGCCCCTCGTCGACCGGGAGACCGGTCGCGTCCTCGCCGTCAACGGCGAGATATACAACCACAAGAAGCTTCGGGCCGAGAGCCTGAAGAAGCCGCATAAGTTCCAGACCGAGTCCGATTGCGAGCCGATGCTCTACCTCTACGACGAGCTCGGCCCCGACTTCGTAAAGCTCCTCAACGGCATCTTCGCCTTCGTGATCTACGACCCCCGCGACGGAAGCTTCTTCATCGCGCGGGACCATATCGGCATCAACCCCCTGTACTGGGGCCGGGACGGCGAAGGCAACCTCTTCGTCTCCTCCGAGATGAAGGCCCTGTACGACGTCTGCCGCACCGTCGAGGTCTTCCCCCCCGGACATTACTACCAGTCGAGCGAAGGCCGGCTCGAGAAATGGTACAAGCCCGCCTGGGCGGCCGAAGGCTCGGTTCCCAGGGGCGAGGCCGACCTCGACGCCCTCCGCCAGGCCCTCGAGGACGCCGTTAAGCGCCAGCTCATGTCCGACGTCCCCTACGGCCTCCTCATCTCGGGAGGCGTCGACTCCTCGATCGTCGCGGCCATCGCGGCCAAGCACGCCGAGAAGCGGGTCGAGACCGACGAGACGGATCGCGCCTGGTGGCCGCGGATGCACTCCTTCTCGGTGGGCCTGCCGGGCGCCCCCGACACCGCGTTCGCCAAGAAGGTGGCCGACCATATCGGGAGTCAGCATCACGAGATCGTCTTTACGGTGCAGGAGGCCCTGGACGCGATACCCGACGTCATCTACCACCTCGAGACCTTCGACGTCACCACGATCCGCGCCGGCACGCCCATGTACCTGATGTCTCGCACGATCAAGTCCATGGGCATCAAGATGATCCTGTCGGGCGAGGGAGCCGACGAGATATTCGGCGGCTACCTCTATTTCCACAAGGCGCCCAACGCGATCGAGTTCCACGAGGAGCTCGTGCGCAAGATATCGATGCTCCACCTCTACGACTGCCTGCGCGCCAACAAGGCCATGGCCGCCTGGGGCGTCGAGGCCCGAGTCCCCTTCCTCGATCCCGAATTCCTCGACGTCGCCATGGGCATCGACCCGAAATTCAAGATGATCCGCAAGGCTTCGCCGGGCGATCCGCGGGGGGCCGGGCGGATGGAAAAGTACATCCTCCGAAAGGCCTTCGACGGATGGATCCCCGACGAGATACTCTGGCGCCAGAAGGAGCAATTCTCCGACGGCGTCGGCTATTCCTGGATCGACTCCATCAAGGCCTACGCCGAAAAGGAAATCTCCGACTCCGTGATGGCCAACGCGCGCTTCCGCTTCCCTTCCAAGACTCCCGTCTCCAAGGAAGCCTATTGGTTCAGGACGATCTTCGAGGAGCACTTCAAGAACCCCAGCGCGGTGGAGCTCGTGCCCGACGGACCGTCCATAGCCTGCTCGACCCCGACGGCCATCCGCTGGGATTCCGCCTGGGCCGCGATGGCCGATCCCTCGGGACGGGCGGTCCAAGGGGTGCATGACCACGCCATATAGCCCGTGGCCCGCGATCGCCGTATGCAGCCCTTCGGGCTTCGTCTATGATTAGGGCATGAGCTCCCGAGCCCTGCGGATACTCGCCTTTATGGCGGCGTTCGCGTACGCGACTTCCGGGGCCTTCGCGGCTCCGGATCTCTTCGACGGCTCGGCCGGCCCCTTCGAGATCAAGGACTTCCTCCTCCTCGAATCCCCCCGCGCGGAGCGGGCCCATCTCGACCTATCGGAGACTACGCCGGGCGCGTTGCGCTATTCGGGGGGATTCCTCCCCTCGAGCCTGCGCGCGTCGCCGAAGATGTATACCTTCAAGTCCTCCTTTCGCGTCGACCCCTCGCTCAAGAACGTCGACATCGCCCTCTACATGGGCCTCGCCGAGTATCCCTACCGCCTCTACCTGAACGGCGTGGAGATATTCATGAAGGGCCGCTACCAGGGAGGGCATTACAACTCGAGCCTTCGGACCGTCGACTCCATCTATCTTTCGCCGGACCTCCTGCGCTACGGGGCCGACGAGAACGCCATCGCGCTCGAGGCCTATCCCCTCTACGAGAACTGGGGCCTCGATCGGATATTCATCGATCGGAGGGCATCGGTGGACGCGGCGGTCTTCTTCCGCAATTTCGTCGGCATCAACGTGATCCAGGGCGCCTTCGTCCTCGCCCTCCTCCTGGCCATATACTTCGCGGTCCTATGCTTCCGCGAGCGGCGGATATTGGGCAAGTACGTCCTGTTCAGCCTGATGTGCGCGTCCTTCTGCCTCTCCTACTTCAACGTGACGATCCACTACGACGCGGACGACGAAGTCCTGGTCGAGGCCCTGTCCAAGGGCGGTCTCATCCTTATGTCCTCCTTCATGCTTTTCTTCTGCTGCGAGTTCACCTCGCTCTTCACCAAGCGCCGCATACTCCCCCACCTCTCCCTCGCCCTCGGGGCGATAGCCGCGGCCCTGGTGATGACGAGGCAGTCCAAGGAAGCGATACTGACATCCTTCCAATACGCGATGAACATCATAATCGTCCCGCAGCTTCTGGCGGACATCGCCATCCTCTTGTACGCCCTCGTCAAGAACAAGAATCGCCGCGTCCTGCCCCTGCTGCTGTCCTTTCCGATCATCGCCCTGACCGCGGGCCACGACGTCCTCTACTTGAACAGGGCGGTCCTTCCCTACGCCTGGTTCACTCCCTACGGCTATCTCGCGTCGGTGATCGGGATCGTCACGATCCTGGCCGGCGAGCAGAGCAGGCTCGATCTCCAAAAGGGGAAGGCCCTGCTCTCCCTCGGGGCCAAGGGCCTTTCGGAGGCGGAGCAGCTCCATATCCTGGCCACCATCGGGGGCAAGAGCGTCAAGGAAACGGCCTTCGAATTCGGAATAACCGAGTCTACGGTCCGCAACACGCTCGCCAGGGCCTATAAGAAGCTGGGAGTCTCCGGCAAGGCCGGCCTGGCCGCCCTCGCCGAGAAGTACGACGTCGTGAGATGAGGGCGGCTAAGGCGCTCGCGCCGCAGCCCCGCGAGCGTTCTTGCGCATCAGCGCCAGCCGCGCCTCTACGCTCGAGCGCGAGCGCAAGCCGTCCGGGGGAGTATTCAGGACGTAGTCCAGCATCCTATCGATCGAGGATTCGGCTACGTGAAGGCGGGTGTCGCTCGAGGCGTAGTAGATGAGGAGCCGTCCGTCCGGATCGGCGACGGCGCCATTCGTGAACAGGACGTTGGACACGTCGCCCGTCCGCTCCTCGCCTTCGGGCGCGATGAGGTAGCCGCCGGGGCTCGCGATCACGCGCGACGGATCGTCCAGGGCGGCGAGGAAGGCGTAAATCACGTAGCGCAGGCCGGCGGCGGTGTTGCGCACGCCGTGGGCTATATGAAGCCAGCCCTCGCCGGTCTTTATGGGCGGCGCCCCGGCGCCGTTCTTCACTTCCTTGATCGTATGGTAGAGCTTCGGGTCGAGGACGCGCTCGTCCCGGACCTCGGCCTCGGTCATCGTGTCGCTGTACCCTACGCAGATGCCGCCGCCCGTCCCGGTCTCGATAAAGCCGTCCTGAGGCCTCGTGTAGAGGAGGTACTTCCCCTTCACGAACTCGGGATGGAGCGCGACGTTGCGCTGCTGGGCCGAGGCGGTCTTGAGGTCGGGGAGGCGCTCCCAAGAGCGCAGGTCCTTCGTGCGCGCGATGCCGGCCGAAGCCGTCGCCATCGAGCTGTCGCCGGCCGGCGCCGCGGGATCCTTGCGCTCGGCGCAGAAGGTGCCGTAGATCCAGCCGTCCTCGTGCTCGACCAGGCGCATGTCGTAGACGTTGGTCTCGGGGTCTTCGACCTCCCCCAGGAGGAGGGGCTCGCCCACGAAGCGGAAATTGTCCACTCCGTTGGGGCTCTCCGCGAGCGCGAAGAAGCTCTTGCGATCCCATCCCTCGACTCTGGCCACGAGGAAGTACTTGCCGTCCCGCGCTATGGCTCCCGCGTTGAACACGGCGTTGACGCCGAGCCTTTCCATGAAATAGGGATTGGTCGAGGCGTCGAAATCGAAGCGCCACTCGGGGGGGACGTGGGCGGCGGTGAGGACGGGGTAGCGATAGCGCCAGAATATGCCGTTGCCGGGCTCGACTCGCTCGTTGCGCCGCTCCGTCAGGCTCCTGTGCTCCGCCAGCATCCCGATCTTCCTGGACTCCGCGTCCTTCATCTCGCCGTCCTTCGCGTTCCGCGTCCTCTCGGCGCGCGCCATGACCTCGAGGCATGCGCGGCCGTTATGGTAGCAAGTCTTCCACATCCCGCCCTTGGGTCGGCTCGCGTCGGGCTTTCCGTCGGCGGAGACCCCCCAGAACCATTCTCCGCCTTCACGGTCGATCTGGCGCTTCTCGATGAAGTCCCAGAGCCGAACGGCGGCCTCGAGGTATCGGCCGTCGCCGGTCTCCTGCCAGGCGTCCACGTTGCCGACTACTCCCTCGGCCTGGACCCACCAGTCCCTTTGCCCGTCGACGCGGCCCTCGGACAGCTCGCGCGGCAGGCTGCCGCCGTTCGCTGCCAGGACGCCGAGGACGTTGCCGCGGGCCCCGCGTATCGCCTCGAGGACCGCGCCGGGCGCCCGGCCGCCATGGAGGCCGCCGTAGACGAGCTCGACGGCCTCGGTCATTAGCCAAGCGGCCTCGATGTCGTGGCCCCAGGAGACGTGGTCGGTTCCTGAGCGCCAGTGGCGGTCGAAGTAGAGGCTCAAGCTCGCCTTGCCGCCGAAGGCCTTTCGCGCGAAGACCTCGAGCAGGGCCTCGAGCGAATCGCGGACCTCGCTTCTGCGCGATGCGCGATACAGGTTGGACAGGGCCTCGAGGACGTGGAGGTTGGTGTTCATGGACTTGTCGCAGGGGTGTCGACCTCGCTGAGCGCGAAGCGGACGGGTCCCTTCCAGGATCGGTCGCAGGCCTCGAAATAGCCGCCCTCCTCCCCGTCGCGCGCCACGGCCTCGAGGAGGCCGTAGGTCTCCAGGGCAAGGTCGAGGGCCGCCGCCTCGCCGGTCGCGAGGAAGTGCTCGGAGAGGGCGTAGACGGCGAAGGCCTGGCCGTAGACGAGCTTGGCCCCGACCTCGGGCTCGAAGCCCCCGTCCCGGCCCCGCTTCACCGCCCACCAGAAGCCGCCCGCCTCGGCGTCCCGCTGCGGCCCGCGAAGGAAGTCGTAGGCCGCGCGCGCCGCCGCGAGGTATTCCGGCTTGGCGTAGCGCTCGTAGGCCGCCGAGTAGGCCCAGAGGAAGCGCGAGTGCATGACGAGGCCCTTGGGAGCGGCCGCGTCGAAGCCGCCGTCGTTGCGCACGAGGCCGTAGAAGCCCCCGCCCTCCCGGTCGACGTAGGGAAGCCAGAACGGCAGGATATCGGACTCGAGCTCGAAGCGCATCCGCCGCGCGAGCTCGTGAAAGGCGGCTACGTCGCGCGTAGAATAGCTGACCTTGCCCATGGGATCCTCCTAGGCATGCGATCCTTATCGGCGCTCGCCTACCCTACTTCATCCCCTGCCTGATCCTGTCGCTCAAGAGCTGGTCCTTTATCTTGGAGCCGAGGCTCAGGACATAGTCCCTGTCGTCGGTCTTGATGTGCACGTAGGAGACGGAGGGCTTCTTCAGGAAGATCCTCGCAGCGCCTATTCCGTCCACGTTGTAGTTGCCCTCGCGAAACAGGCCGAAGGCGTCCTCGCCGAAAATCCGGGAACCGACCGGCGCGGGCTCGGGCACGAACTCGACGTCGCGGATGTCCGAGTAGGCCAGGCTGAAGCCGAAGAGGCCGATCACCCTCACCCCGCTTTCGTTCGCGGAGACGGGATCGATCGACAGCTCGACCGCCATGTAGGCGGCGAAGGCTATCGCCGCGGCCAGGACGACCCTCAGGGATATCCGATTGGCTTGGCGCCTGTCGTAGCGCGGCGCCGGACGGCTCGTCTTCTTGCTCGCCATGCAGGGGATTATATCTGCAAGGACAGGCTAAGGTCGCCCCCTCGCCACGATCTCGTCCATTCGCCTGAGCCGCCGAGACAGGTCCCGCGCGAGGTTCATGACGACCATGGCGAAGGCGCGCATGCTCGCCTTGGAGAGCTCGTAGAGGGCGCGATTGCTGATCGTCGCGACCGTCGATGGCGAGATGGCGCGAACGGTGGCCGCGGCCGGCATGACGTCGAGGAATTCCATCTCGCCGAAGGTATCGCCCTCGCAGAGCCGGACGAGGAAGACACCGCCCTTCTCGACCTCGACGCTGCCTTCGAGGATGAAGTGGATCCTGTCGTTCGTCTCGCCCTCGCGGAGTATAGCCGTTCCGGCCTCGTAGGAAGCCGAGCCCAGCAAGGGTCGAATGGCCTCTATCTCCTCAGGCAGGAGGCCGCCGAAGAGAGAGTAGTCCTTCAAGGCCGAAGCTTCTATCAATCCAGCCCCCCGAGTTTCAAGGTAGCTCTCTCATAGTGCGTCCGCATTTTAAAAGAGCCCATCCCTTTTGTAAATTATCATCGGCAGAAATAAGGGACAATAGCGCGGTTCACCGGCCCGCAGACGTTCCAATCGCAAAAAAGCGCCTTGAGCCACTTTCAAAACTCGGTTAGTTTTGAAAGTGGCTTCGCATTTGCTCCGGTTTCTTCGAAACCGTGCGCAAATGCAGAATTTTACGGTAGCAATTTCAAAATGCTTCAACATTTTGAAATTGCCTCTCTTGACTGGATTATGGAACAGGCATATATTGAGTACACACTCAATGAGTAGCCAATCAATAATGACAGTAAGAAATCGCGACAATCAGAAGCTGCAGACGAGGCGGCGCATCATCGAAGCGGCGATTCGCGTATTTTCCCGCGATGGCATCCTCGCCTCCGCCACTGCCGACGTCGCGAAGGAAGCGGAACTCTCGCATGGCAGCGTATTCGCCCATTTCGGCACGCAGGCCGCCCTTATAGCGGCCGTGATAGAGGATTTCGGCGAAGTTCTCGCGAGGCGACTCCACGAGCTCGTCTCGTCGGGGGCCGGGACGCGCGAAGTGCTCCAGGCTCATCTGGACGCCATCGCCGAGAGCGAGGATTTCTACGCCCGTCTGGTCGTAGAATCGAGCCTCCTTCCGGCGGGAGCGAGGGACAGCCTGATCTCGATACAGTCCGCGATCTGCTTCCATCTTTCATCGGTGATAGAGGCCGAGACGGAAAGCGGCGCCCTTCGAGTCATGCCCCTCCATCTCCTGTTCAATACCTGGATCGGCCTGATCCATCATTATCTGATGAACCGGGAGCTTTTCGCGCCAGGCGCCTCGGTCGTCGAGCGCCACGGCAGAGAACTGCTCGATCATTTCATGTACCTGATCTCGAAGGGAGGCTAGCATGAAGCTCTGCGTATCCTGCGGCATGCCCATGGGAAAAGCCGAGGACTTCCCCCTCGGCGACGAATCGAAGGACTATTGCGTGCATTGCGCGCGCCCCGACGGCTCGCTGCAGTCCTACGAGGAGAGGGCCGCCGGCATGGCCGCCTTCATCGTGAGGACGCAGGGCCTCGACGAAGGAGCGGCGCTCTCCGCCGCCAAGACCATGATGTCGCGGCTCCCCGCATGGAGGGGCCGATCGTGACCGCCCTCCGCGACATGCGCAACATAGGCGCGGTCGTCGCCGCCGAGCTGGAGGCCTCCGGCGTACCGGACGGGGAGGCGCTCCGGGCGGCGGGCTCGGTAGGGGCCGCCATACGGCTGCGGGACTCGGGATACGACGTCTGCAGGAGCAAGCTCGGCGGCCTCGAGGGCGCGATACGCGACATGAAGTGGCACCTCATCCCCGTCGACGAGCGAGAGGCGCTCTGGCGCGAGCTCGAGGGAATGAGGGGTCGCGGACGCGGGTAGTCCCTCGGCGACTCAGCGGAACGCCGCAACTTCTGAATCCTTGGCGACTTCTTCCGAAGCGCTCCTTGGACAGGCAGTCGCGCTACAACAGGCCATGACTTTCTTTAAGCTAACGGACTCAGTCGCACCGGCGACCCCCATCGTCGAGCATCCCGATACGACCGCGAACGGACGCGCTCTTTCGTCGCCGCAACGCGAGCCTAAAGCCGCGGCCCGGACGGCTATCGCTCTCCGCAAAGATCCGGCGGATGACCAGTTTGAGGAGTTTTGAGAATAGAGACCCCCCATCCGGCTCACCTGAGGGGTACCTGTCCGATTCGGCGGGCGATGCGTACGAGCTCGCGGTCGTCGCGCTGGATGTGGCGCTTGATCCATGATTCGAGGAACACCAAAAGCTCCGCCGCCTGCGCGGGCGAACCCAGTGCGAGCCTTTCCTCGAACTCGATCGCGCGCGCGATGAACCATGCGTGGGCGGATTTGTGCTTTTCGAGGCTGGGGAAATTGTAGGCCGAGAAGTACTTTTCCTCGTCGGCGAAGTGCGTGGCCGCGTACGAGAAAAGCTCGGCGATGGCCGCCTTCTCTCCTTCACCCTGCGCTTCTTTCCAATGCTCCGAGTAGAGTCGGTTGGAGAGATCGACGAGTTTGCGATGCTGGGCGTCGAGTTCGGGAATGCCCAATTCGAGGTCCGGACCCCAGCGAATGAAATCGTGCATTACATCCATTAGTCCTTCACCGGCGCGGCGCCGCAATTGGCGGCCCGTTTCAGGTGTCTCCTTTCAAACCGAGTGTACGGATTCCCCGCACATGGCATCCCAATGATAATCCCGGCAGGCCTACGCAGGATAAGATACGGTTTCATACAGACCACGGTAATCCTTATCCTAAAGCCGCTGGGCTGGCCATCTTTCATTCCGGAAACTCCTGCGCCGTCCCCCAGGTCAAAATAGGCAAAGATAATCTGAAATATAGCGATAAGATCAAGCCACGAGAGGCAGATATGTAGAAGATGGACAATTCTGAATGCACGCTACGACCTTTGATTGTCGTGCCCGACTCGTTTCCTACAGAGGGAATTCGAGGACGATCCGCGTACCCGAGCGACTCTCGGCGCGGATGACTCCATCGAGTTGTCGCGACAGGCCATCGATGAGCAGTAGGCCAAAGCCGCCCGAGTGATCGAAGCGGACCCCCTCGGGCAGGCCGATGCCGTCGTCCGCCACTACAAATATGACCTTCTTGTCGGCGAGCATGGCGGCGACCTGGATTCGGCCTCGCTCTCGGCCTTCGAAGGCGTATTTCATGACATTTGTCAGGAGCTCATTGAGAATAATGCCGAGGGGTTGCAGTCGTTTGGCGTCGAGGACGAAATCTTCGATCTTCTTCTCGATCTTCACTGAATCATGGTTGGCGAAATTTTCTACTATCTGGTCGATCAAAGGGGAAAGGTAGAGTCGGACAGGCATCTTTTCGAACTCCCCGGATTGATAGAGTTTGTCGTAGAGAACGAGCATGCTCTGAACGCGACCTCCCGCGTCCTTCAGCGCGCGCTTTGCGTACGGTTCATGCGTCGCCTCCGCTTGCAGATAGAGGAAACTGTGGATGGTGTTCATGTTGTTCTTTACCCGATGGTGCACTTCCTTAAGTAGCAGTTCTTTTTCCGCCAATAGGCCTCGGACCGTTTCCTCGGCCCGTTTGCGATCCGAGATTTCAATTACGACGCCCAAATATCGGACGACCTGCCCCGCCGTATTAACTTTGGGCCGGCCGCGGGTCATCAGCCAACGGGGCTCGGTACTGTCGCTGGCGACGCGCCACTCGATATTGAGCTCCGTACCGGCACGGATCGTGTCGCGGAGCTCACCAACGATCCGCTCGCGGTCCTCTGGGAGGATAGAGGAGAGCCAGGCTTCGTAGGACGGCACGACGTTGTCCCGAGACAGGCCGTACAGAGGCCAGAGCTCGTCCGACCAGGTGTTTGCGTTGGTCCCCATATCCCATTCCCAGGTTCCGGCCTTCGCTGCGCGGAGGGCCAGCCTCAAGCGCTCCTCGTTTTCTTCCAATGCGGCCTCAGCGGTCTTCCGTTTGGTGATGACGTCGAACACCGCGACGAAATACTCCCTGGCCGGGCTATAGACCGACACCTGAAACCACATTTGCATGGATTCGACGAAGTACTCGACCCTCTCAGGCGCCCCCGAAGTGGCGACGCGGCCGTATAGCTCGAATAATCGATCATCGCTTTCCCGGATGCCCGGGATGACCTCTGTCACGCGCTTGCCAACGACGTCGCGCAGGCCGGTCTGTTCCTCGAACGCCTCGTTGACTGATAAGTAGGTGAAGTCTTGGGGATGGCCCTCCTCGTCGAAATGCATTTTGCAATAGGCGAGACCGTTCAGCATGTTCGTGAACAGCGAGCGGTAGAGCTGTTCGCTTCGCTTGAGCGCCTCGTGGATGCCGTAGTCCGCCGTCACGTCTCGAAAGACCAGTATGACCCCGGATGCCGCGCCCGCGCTATCGAAGATCGGCGCCGCGGAATCCGCGATTTGGTATTCGCTGCCGGAGCGGGACCGAAGAACGGTATGATTGGCCAAGCCCATTATCGCGCCGCTCTCGAGGACCCGAGACACCGGATTCTTAACGGACGTCCTGGTCTGCGCGTTGACGATGAGAAAGACTTCCTCGATGGGCAGGCCCTCGGCCCGAGCGAAGTCCCAACCAGTGAGGCGCTCTGCAACCGGGTTCATCCGCGTGACTTTACCGGCGGCATCGGTCGCGATGACCGCGTCTCCGATGGAGTTGAGGGTTGTCCTGAGGTATTCTTTCTCAACCCAGAGTTTTCTTTTTGCCTCTGATAGCCGTAAAGCCATCTTGATCGAGGCATCGATGACCGCGATCCCCGAGCTCTTGATGATGTAGCCGTATGAAGTGATGGCCTCGGTCTTCGCGACAATCTCAGGCTCCCTGTGGCTCGAGAGAAATATAATCGGGACTTCCCGCATCGCCAGGATGGCCACCGCGGCCTCCGGGCCGTCGATGCCCGGCCCAAGGTCTATGTCCATGAGGACTACATCGATCAATGGATTTGAAGCGCAATGGGCGATTGCTTCTTCCCCGGAACTCGCCGTGATCACGCGATAGCCGAGAGTCTCGAAATTAGTCTTTTCGGAGAGCGACGTTGGAAAGTCGTCCTCCACGAGGAGAATGCAGCTCATCCCCTCCACGCTCACCTTAGCTCCAGCCTCCGAGTCCGATTTTCCTTACAGCCTCGTCGAGCTTAACCTTCGAATAAGGTTTAGTGATGTAGCCCTCACATTGGTTCTTGAAGGCCTCCATCACGCTCCGGGCATCGCTCAAGGCGGTCATCATAAGGACTTTGCAGGTGTCCTCGCCCATGATTCCTCGCGCAGATTCGAAAGAGCGGATCTCTTTGAGCGCCGTCTGGCCGTCCATTTCCGGGAGCATGATGTCCATGAAGACCAGGTCGTAAGGCTTGCCCGCCTCGTACGAAAGCTCGACCGCGCGGACCGCCTCCTTACCGTCGACCGCCACGTCGCAGCTCCCGTGCTCGGCGATGTATGTTTGCAGGAGCTGCCTACTGAGAAATTCGTCCTCGACTATCAACATTCGCAACTCTCGCATCTGAATCCTCCTGGCATGCCGCCAATCGTGTTACAGCCGGCGTGGGTAGTATATATCCTTGAAAGAAAGGTGAAAGGAGAACCCTTTTGCCGCCGATCCGAAAACAACTCTCCCACGCAGCTGCTCCTCGCCGATACCGACGACCGTCTTGAGGCCGAGGCGCGCCGAGCTGTGGACGTCGAAGCCCGTGGGGAGCCCGACGCCGTCGTCCCGGACCGAGAGGGAGATGGCTTCGCGGTCCCGTGAAACCGCCACGTCAATGCCCCCCCCGGCTCCGCTCGGGAAAGCGTGGGCGAGGGCGTTGGAGACCAATTCCGAAACAATGAGGCCGCAGGGCACTGCCGCGTCCACGGAAATCGGCACGGCCATGGTCTTGCAGCGGATCGAGACGTTCGCGGGTATCTTGGGGACGCTGTCCTTCATCAGCTCGATGAGCTCGCTGATGTACTCCCCGAGGTCCAGCACGGAGAGATCGCCGTTACGATAGAGCTTCTCCTGCACCAGGGACATGGCGATGATTTTGCCTTGCACGGTCTCAATGGCTTGATTGAAACCCGACGATGCGTGCCCTTGCTTTTTCATCTCAAGCATGGCGTTGATGAGTTGCATCGAGTTCTTCGTCCGATGAAAGAGTTCCTGCAGGAGGACGTCCTTTTCGCTCAGGGCGCGCCTGAGCCTCTCCTCGACGTTCTTCAGCTCGCTGATGTCGATGATGAGGCCCGTGAGCTTCAAGGGTTCGCCGCCTGTGGCCCTTTGGGTGACAAGCCCCCTTTCGAGGACCCAAATCCATCGGCCATCCTTATGCTTCATCCGATACTTCGCCTCATAGGAATCCGAGCGACCATCGAGGTAGTTGCGCAGGCTCTCGCTGGCCACTGTGTAATCGTCGGGGTGGCAGAGCGAGGCGAAGAGGCTCATGGTATCGGTCGGCAGGGTCGAGGCGGAATAGCCGAGTATGCCTGCCCAGTTCTCGTCGTACTCCTTTCTGTCTCGATCGAAATACCAGGTCTCCACGCCTGCCCGCATCGCCGAAATCGCCAGGTCCCGCTGGATGCCGATATCGCGCGCGCGTTCTTGGGCCTGTTTTCGCTCGAAGATCTCCAAAGCGAATTCGGCGACCCGCGCGCCGAGGGCGAGATCCCAATCGTTGTAGGGATATGGCTTGTTGGCGATCCCGAGAACACCCAAAACCTCGGTTTTGCGGATGACTGGGACCAATAGGATGCGCTCGAGGGGGACATGGCCTTCAGACAGGCCACCCGCTCCTTTTGCATTCATGGCCCCCTCGATGATTAATGGACGCCGTTCTCGAACGCATTCGGCCCAAAGCCCGGCCTCGCTTATAGGTAGATGCCCCTCGCGCTGGGGGAAACCACAGACACCTGCGCCGGTTTTCGTAGAGAATGCCCGGCAGCTGATCGTGCTGCCGCCATCCTCGAGACTCACGAAGAATCCGAGCTCGCTGAGAGTGGCGGCTTCCAGCTCGTCGACCGCCGTGCGAAGAATTTCGCCGCTCGGGACCGAGTCCATGCACCGAGCGATAGCGAGATGAATCATGTCAGCCGTCTTCGATAGGACCGTGTCGCCGACGTCGTGATAAAATACCGCGATGCCGAATGGGCGGCCGCCCTCGCCCAGGAGTGGCAGCTTACGGCGCTCGTAGAGCCGAGCCGAGCCGTCGGCGCTCTTCCTCCAGACATTGTCCGGACCCAAAGCCAGCCCGCTCGCGAGAATCATATGGTCTTCTTTGGCGATAAGGAGGGCATCGTCGCGAGAAATGAGATCGACGTCGCTCTTGCCGACGAGATAGGACTCGCTACAACCGAAGGCACGCTCGTACTCAGGATTACAGCCGATGTAGCGCCCATCGAGGTCCTTGAAGGCCACGGCGCTGTCGACCGAGCGCAAGACCGCCCGAAGTACGCTGGCCTGCCGTATCGCGGGCAACGAATCCTCTACGCCATTGCTTATCTCCACGGTCGTACCGATCATCCGAGCCGGATGACCTGAGCCATCCCTCTCAGAGACTACTCCCCTGTCCAGAATCCAAATCCAACGACCGTCCCGGTGATGAAGTCGCATTTTTATCTCATAGCGCGGGCTCGCGCCGGAAAAATGGCTTTCGAGGCACTCGTCGGCGAGTCCGCGGTCCTCCGGATGGCAGAGCGCCCTCCAACGATCCAGGGGCAGCTCGCCTTCCATTCCCAAGTCATACCCAGTGATCTCTGCCCACCGCCCATCGAAGCGAACAGTGCTTTTTTTGATGGACCAGTCCCACAATCCGGCGTTGGTCGCCTGAAGGGCCCATTCCATCCGCCTCTTCTCATCGGCGAGAGCCCGGTCGGAAGCCTTGCTCTCTGTGACATCGCGCACCATGACGAGGAACCGGCCAGGCGCGGGACGATAGGCCCAAACCTCGAAGTACTTGCCCAGAGCTTCCGCGAAATCGGTGAACAGGACTGGAACACCCGTTATGACGACTCGGCCGTAGGTCTGGATCCAGCGTTCTTCCACGCCCGGCAATGCTTCCCGTATAGTCTTGCCGCGATTTTCGGCGATTAAAAGACCGGTCATGGCCTCGAAGGCCCGGTTGGCGTCAAGGAAACGATAATCAACCGGATTACCCTCGGCGTCGAAGATCATCTCGTGAAGCGCGAAACCCACGGCGATGTCGCGGAAAATTATTCCGAAATCGAGGAGTCCCTGAAGGGGAGGTGCGACTGGTACGCCCACATCTGAATAATAGGCGCTCGTACTAGGCGGCGCTCGAGGGAAAGGGCCTAAAAATACGTAGGACGCGACCCCTCCTGCTGTAAGAATAGGCTTACAGAAACTGTCAGCCGAGGCCTTCCTGCATGACGTACTTGATGAGCTGGGCGCTGTTCTTCATGCCGAGCTTCTGGAGGATCCTGGTCCGATAGGTACTCACCGTCTTCGGGCTGAGCGCGAGCTCATCGGCGATCTCGGTCACGCGCTTGCCGGCTCCGATGCGCAGGAGCACGTGCAGCTCCCGGTCGGAAAGCAGCTCGTGGATGGGACGGGAGTTCGAGTCGAGGACGAGACCGGCCATCCGCTCGCCTATGGAAGGCGTGATGTAGCGCCGCCCCCCCGCGACGGCATGGACAGCGCGCAAGAGCTCGTCGGGAGGGCTGTCCTTGGAGACATAGGCGCTTGCTCCGTCCTTGAAGCAGCGGATCGCGTACTGCTCCTCGGGATACATGCTGAAGATGACGATGCTCAGCGAGGGCTTGAGCTCCTTGAGGTCCCGTAAAAGGTCGAGGCCGCCCCGTCCCGGCATGCCGATGTCGAGGATCACTACGTCGAGCGGTGTCGTCCGCGCCAGGTCGATGGCTTCCTGGCCCGAGGCGGCCTCTGCCGCGACCTGCAAGCCGGGCCTTTCCCCGAGAACCTGCCTGAGACCCCTCCGCACTATGGCGTGGTCGTCGACGAGCATGAGTTTAATCATCGAGAGCCCCGGCTTTCGGCGCGAGAGGCAGATCGATCGCCACGAGGGTTCCCCCGCCCATCTCTCGTCGAACCGATATATAGCCTCCCAGCCCTATTACCCGCTCCCGCATGCCTATGATCCCGAAGGAGGCGGGGTTGTCCCGTGCTTCCTGCGAGATGCCGATGCCGTCGTCCATGACGCTGATCGAGAGGCTGCTCTTTTCCTGGCGGAGCGAGACACTCGCCTGGGTCGCCCGGGCATGTCGTAGGACATTGGTGAGAGCCTCCTGGACGATGCGGAAAACGGCCGTGCTGACCTCCGGCTTCAGAGCGCCTTCGTCGAAATCGCAGACGAGGGTGATATGCGGGCCGCCGAGCTTCTCTTGATCGGCGACGAGCCACTCGAGGGCGGGCTTGAGGCCGTTATCGTCCAGGACCTTGGGCCTGAGGCTCGCTGCCAGACCTTGCACGGAGGCTATGGTCTCTCGATTGAGCTGGAGGAGACCCTGGATCTGGGAGCGCAGCGTCTGGGCCTCCGATCCGACCTTTTCCGCGGTCCAATACAGGCCCAGGTTCATCGCAGTGAGCTTTTGGCCGAGCTCGTCGTGGATCTCCTGGGCCACCTTGCGGCGCTCCTCTTCCCTGACCTTCGTCAAATAAGCGTTCAATTTCCGAAGCTCTGAAGTTGCGGCGCCGAGCTCGCGTTGTCGCTTGCTCAGGAGGTCGTTCGCGGCGACCATCGCCGTGATATCGCGGCCGATGCCCAGGCAGCCCATGACCCTGCCGGAAGGATCGCGCAAAGGTATCTTGATCGTATCGAAAATGTAACGGCGACCCTCGTAAGAGACTACCTCGTCGTGCAGAATATGGACTGTCTTGCCCCCCAGAACCGCGAGGTCGTCGAGCTCGTATCCTTTAAGACCCTTCGCAGGATTGCCTTTTACGTAGTCCGGGTTCCAGCCGTTCTCGATATCATTTTTGCCGACGAGATCCCCAGGTCGCTTTCCCACCAGCCGCGAGAAGGCTTCGTTGCAGAGGAGGGTTCGAAGTTCCTTGTCCTTCACGAAAATGAGGTCGCTCGAGGTGTTGATGATGTTCTCAAGGAGGATGTTTTTGGTGCGCAGTTCGTCCGCGGTCCGCCTTTGCTCCGTGACGTCAAGGTACGAGAAGGTGACGCGAGACAGGTCGCGGATATAATCAGGCGATACGGCGAGAGAGACATCGAGGACGCGCTCCTCTCCGCTCGCGACCCTAATGGGGATCTCCGCCCGAAGGGCCGTGCGGCCTTCCGCGAAAGCGATCAGACGTTCCATAAAGGCTCGGCTTGAGCCGGAGGTCCCGTAGCACGTCAAATCCCTGGAAACTTGGGCGGGCGTTTCCACGCCAAGTATCTCGGCGCCTTGCTTGTTCATTTGCAGGATGCGGTTCATCTTCGCCATAGCCGAGACTTCCTCGGGGTGCTCCTCGAAGAAGGAGGGGAAGTCACCCACACCGGAGGAGCGCAGCGAATCGAGCCGAGCCTTGATAGCCGAGTAGTCCTCCTCGGAGATGCCTATCGGCGAGTCGTCGAACAGAGTCTGAAGCCGAGATTCGCGATCGAGAAGGACCTGATCGGCTTGGCGCCGGCCGAGCACAAGGGCCAGGTTGTCCCCCAGGACCTCCAGTTGGGAGATGAGGCCGAGGGAAACGCGGCCGGGACGGCGGTCATTGAATTGGAGCAGTCCGTAAACATAGCCGGAGGAGCGCAAGGGTATCAGAGCGACCGACTCGTAGCCCTCGCCGTTGCAGCGGTTGCGGGTTCGCGCCTGGCGGTCCTCCTCGGTGGTGCTCGCGAGCAAGGCGGTGGTGCCGTTCGTCCAGAAACTCCCGTGAGCCGTGAAAAAGGGCTGGGCCGGGTCGAATCGGCTCTGGAGGATGTTGCCGCACATGCACTCGAGGACCGGATTGCCGACCGCGTCTCGCAGGGTCGTGCCATCCGTGCCGAAAGAGCAAAGGCGGCTCTCCGCTTGAATATGCTCGGGAGGGAAACCCTTCGTCTCGTAATACGGATAGTCCTCGCCGTCGCGCAGCCGGATGCCGACCGCCTCGCAGCCGGTCCACTCCCTGAGAGCCGCGAGAAGCTTGGCGATGCATTCTCGAAAGTCGCCCTCACGGTCGATCAAGAGGAGAAAGCGGGTCGTCAGCTCCCGTGTCTCCTCGCGCTGCTTGCGCCGGGAGATGTCGCTGAGCGCGACGAGGCACTCGCCGATCCCGTCTTCGTTCCGTACGGCTCTGGTCAGCAGGTGGGCCCATATCGCCTTTCCGTCGCCGCCGATCATCCGTAGCTCCAACTCGAGGGCCGCCCCGTTCTTGAAGAGGCGCGCGCGTTCTCGTAAGAACTGGTCCCGGTCCTCATCGGCGATGAGGCTCGACAGGTTCAGCCCGATGAGCCTCGCCGCGTCGAGCCCGAAAAAGGCTTCGACCGCTCGATTGGCCGCGAGTATTTCCCCGCCGCCGCCGAGCCTCAGATAGCCGGCCGGAGCCAGGTCGAAAAAATCGGAATGGCGCTCGCGCTCGACACCCATCTCCTCGCAGGTTCGGCGCAATTCCCCGTTCCGGGTCTCGAGCTCGAGGCAACGCGCCAACAACTCCGCCTGTCGCACCTCATCGAGATGCTTATCCATTACGCCAACCTACTTTTTCCATAGCGCCTTCCATCTTGAAACTTAAGTATAGCTCAATCGGTCGTCCATAGCCATAGTCGAGATTTTTCCTGTAAGGAGATTCCTACAAGACAATCATCCGTTCGCCGATGCTTGGTTCGGCCCTACACCTATTTCGCCGCTCCACGCGACGGACAAAATTCAGGGTACGGTGAATGGATGACACGGTGAAAAAAGAAGTCGACCCCGAGACGAAAGAAATCATAGAATCCTTCGTCGCCGAAGGCCACGAGAGACTCGACGACGCCGAGGTGCAGCTCGAGAAGATGGGCTGCGCCGACGACGCCGACTGCCTGGGCTCCGTCTTCAGGCTCTTCCACTCGGTCAAAGGCTC
>CAYNFM010000023.1:0-31504 GCA_964396415.1 uncultured Treponemataceae bacterium
TCTCTCGCGTCCGGCATCGAGTCTGCTTACTATGGTTTTGTAAAATTCAGTAGAGGGACTATTAATACAGGAATACCAGAAAACACAGTGGGTTGTGTCATTATCGAATGTATTTCTAATCAGATAACTGTAGGATTCCCGAGAATAAAATTGGGAAAATTCGGATTTCCAGATGCCCTCATTTAGCCTTCCTTATGCCGAGAAGGATCCTGTTAGCGTCGAGAGGGCGCTCGGGCGCCTGGCCCGCGAAGACGAAGCGCTCAGGTCCGGCGGGATGGGGGCTTCTCGCCTCGAGGGCGAGGAGGGCCGCGCGAACGGCCGGGAGGAGGGGAACTTCCCTCGCTTCGCCGGATTTCGTGGACTTGAGGCCGTCGCGGATCGAGTACGAATGGCGGATATAGAGCCGATTCTCGCCTAGATCCTCGCGGCGGATGGCGAGCACTTCGCCCAGGCGGGCGCCTGTCGTCATAGCGACGAGGCAGGCGACACGTGCGCGCTCATCGGCCCAGGTCGTCGAGAAAAGGGCCTTCACTTCGCCAGGCTCGAGGATCCCGCGGCGCTTGCCCTGGCCCGAGAAGCCCCGGAGACCGCGCGTCGGGTCGTTGGGTATGATCTCGTTAGCCGCGGCCCAGCGTAGGGCCGTGGTAGCGGCGCTCATGGTCTTATTGACGGTCGAGGGCGCGAGGCCTCGGGCCTTGAGCGCTAGACCGAGGTCGACTGGGTGGGAGCGCCTAACCTCGCCCAGCGGGAGCCCCGGAGGGAGCAGGGCTTCAATCTCACGGGCGCGCCCCTCCATGTCCTGGCAATGCCGATGTGTCGCCCTCTGGCCGTGAGCTAGGCGCTCCCGGATATAGGGAGAGTCGTATTTCCAGAACGCGCGAAGCCAGGCGCCGAAGGGCTCGGCGGCCTTGGGGCTTGCGTTCCCTTTCTTGTCGAGGAGGCCCCGGGCTCGGAGGTCGGCGACTATCCGCAAGGCATCGCCTGCCGTGAGAGGAGCTTCATGGAGAGCATGAAGTATCGATTCAAGGGAGAGAGTCCGCTCGAGGCTTCGGCGACCCTCTTCGGGAGCAGGGATTCCGTCGCGCATCCACTCGGCGACGCGGAGTAATGCTTGATCGCGGTCCGCGGTCGCGAGCGAGCGGCGGCCGAGACGAAGGCCTGTTTCAGGGTCGCGGAACTGAACGTAGTAAAGCCCGGTAGCGCTTCGCTTAAAAACTGAAAACTGGCGCATTCTACAACTCCCGCAGAATTGCGTTTGCTGACGCATCTGCTGACGATAGGTTGTAGCTGCTCCAGTTTTCTGGTTGCGAGCTTCTAAGTCCTTATCCTGTAAAGCCGAGACTGGAAATCGAATCCAGCACCTGCGCATTACGAGTGCGCCGCTCTGCCAAATGAGCTATCTCGGCGTGCAGAGCCAACTATAGCCGAGGCCAAGGACCTGAATCAAGGGGAATGTCATGGATGAGGGTGCTCGCTCCCTCTCCGAATCCCGGATGGAGGGGGCGCGGGGGAGGGAAGGGCGCGGGCTCGAGGGAAACCAAAGCCTTTGAAAGGCGGGCGCGACCTTCTCCCCCCACCCGATGTCAATACTTGAACTCGCTATCGCCAATACGCACATCGCCGAAGGCGATGACGTTGAAGCCATTCCTCTCAGTCAGGAGATAGCGAAACTAGTACTTGAATTCGCTATCTCCTATGAACTCCCTCAATAGGCTATTGCCGGGCACGCTCGTCGAGGGTATGGGCGCGAAATTGTCCAGGAAGGACTGGAGGCGTCGAGCCTCGGCGTACTCCGCGCAAGTGGGCTTGACGGTCCGCAGGAGGGGCTCGGCGTAGACCTTGAGGACGCCCAGCTCGTAGTCGAGGGCCGAGTTGAAGGCGGAGTCGGCGCTGTTCTGATAGGGGAATATGTGCTTGTTCGTGCCGGCCTGGACCGAGGGCCACATCTTGAGGGTGGACTGGGCCGAGTGGCCGCGGAAGTTGTAGTCGCGCACCATGCGCCTGAGGAGGCGGTTGTCGGTGGTGCTCACGCGGTTGTGGTCGTCAAGGTTGAGCTGGGTGAGGGCGCTGACGTATATCTTGAACTTTTCCTCTCGCGGGACTCGCGGCGTGAGCGCGTCGTTGAGGCCATGGATGCCCTCTATCACGAGGATGCCGCGCTCGCCGAGCCTCAGCTTCTTGCCTGAGCTCTTTCGCGCGCCCGTCTTGAAGTCGAAGGCGGGAAGCTCGATCTCCTCGCCACGGAAGAGGGCGACGAGCTGTTCGTTCAGGTAGTCGACGTCGAGGGCCTCGAGGCACTCGAAATCGTAGTCGCCGTTCTCGTCGCGGGGCGTGCGCTCGCGGTCGACGAAATAGTCGTCGAGGGAGATGGCGGCGGGCTCGAAGCCGATGACCTTGAGCTGGATGGACAGTTTCTTGGACGTCGTAGTCTTGCCCGAGCTCGAGGGGCCGGCGATGAGGACGACCTTCACCGCCCTGGCCTTCGCGGCGATCTCGTCGGCGATCGCGGCGATCTTCTTGTTCTGCAGGGCCTCCGCGACCTGGATGTAGTCCTTGATGCCCTTGGACGCGTTCACCTTGTTGAGGGCCCCGACGGAGGCTACGCCGAGGACGCGGGATCGCTCCCTCGTCTCCTTGGCGATCGCGTAGAGCACGGGATCGTCCACGAAGGGGGTGAGGGTATCGGGCGCCTCTTTGTGCGGATAGCGAAGGAGGAAGCCCTCGTGGTAGGGCCTGAGGGAGAAGCAGCGCAGCACGCCGGTGGATGGTACGAGCGGCGCGACGTGGAGGTCGCGGAATCCCGAGCACTCGTTGAGCGGGATGACGGCGTCGTTCAGGTGCTCGAGGAGGAGGAGGGTCCCGGGCTGGTCGGAGGCCTTGAAGTACTCGACGGCGTCTGCCCACGCGCGCCATTCGATGCAAATGCCGACGTCGCGCTCGACGAGGGCGCGCATGTTGGCCTCGAGGACTGCGATCTCCTCGGGACTGACGATGTGATCGTCGTCGAAATAATGGAAGAAACCGGTGCCGATCGCCATGCCGGCCAAGAGGCGCCGGTCGGGGAAGAGCCCCTTCGCGGCGATGGCGAGGAGGAAGCAGAGCGAGCGTCGATAGGTCGTCGCGCCCTGGGCGGTATCGAGGGTGATGGGACGGATCGAGCAATCCGTCAGGATTTGGGCGTCGAGGCTCAAGAGCTCGTTGTTGACGAGGACGGCGGCGAGAGGCCAGGCGAGACTGCCCAGCTTGCCGATGACGTCCTGGGCCTTAACTCCGGCCGGATAGGCCACCTTTTCGCCGGAGGCATAGGTTACGGTGACCTGTTTCATTCTTCGCTCTCTCCTTGTCTCGGTTGCCATTCTAGCCCATCGACGCCGTGCCGGCAACGGCATCGATCGAAATCCAGGCGACGCGCCGCAGGGCGGATCGACGCCGAGCTAGTCGCTTATCGCGTAGCCGCGGGACGCCTGTCTTTCGAGCGAGGCGCTCGCGAGTCGTTTTTCCATGTATGGAGAAATTAAACCGGTAAACATAATGGGTCAATGTACTGTCGTATTGGGCATGAATAGGTATTGCATTTCAAGGAAAACCGGTTTATATTCTCAGCAGATTCAGGCAACATCGCCGGTAACCGTTTCTGTCGAGGGAAGCATTGGTTGCTTCATGTATTTCCGAGTCACAGGCATTCCGAGGAGGAAAAGGTATGAAGAGGTTGTTTACGGTTCTCGTCGTTCTCATGATCGCGGGAGCGCTCGCCGCCCAGGGCATCACCCTGGAACAGAACAAGCCAGAGATCGACTCGTTCCTCAAGGCTTATGCGGCCACATGGTCTACGGCCAATAACGTTCCGGTCACTATCAAGTCCGTGGGCGGAAGCTCGGGCACCGACCTCGGCACCCAGCTCAAGGCCGACCTCGCGGCCGGAGACATGCCGGACATTTTCGTCATTTCCGGCATCGAAGACTACAACGAGTGGGCCAACCTCACTCTGGATCTTTCCGGCGAGAAGTGGGTCAAGGACACCAACGTGGCCTTCAAGGTCGGCGGGGTGGTCTACGGTTTCCCGGTCGCCGTCGAGGGTTGGGGCCTCGCCTACAACGCCGACATTCTCAAGAAGGCGGGAGTCAATCCCGCGACCCTCGTCGACTACGCGGGCTATAAGGCCGCCTTCGCTAAGATAGATGCCCAGAAGGACAAGCTCGGCATCAAGTCCGTCGTCTCCATGGCGGCCGGCCTCGACATGGGCTGGGTCACGGGCGACCACGACTTCAACGCCCTCTTGTCCAACGGCCTGCCCTACGGCGACAAGTCGGTCACGAAGGACCTCCTGGCGGGGAAGGTCGACGCGAAGCGCCTCTCCCAGTATGCGGACTGGGTCGAGCTGATGTTCAAGTACGCCGATAAGGCGGTCCTGACGACCGGGAACTACGACTCGCAGGTCGGGGCCTTCGCCGCGGGCCAGGCAGCCTTCCTCCACCAGGGCAATTGGGTCGATCCCAACATGGCCCAGGCCAAGGCGACTTTCAAGATGGCCTTCGCCCCTTACGGCTCCATGGCCGCCAAGACCGACGGCATCTTCGTCGCCGCCCCCTCCTACTACGTCATCAACAAGAACTCGAAGAACGTAGCGGCCGCGAAGAATTTCCTCAACGACCTCGTCTATACCGAGGCGGGCAATAAGTACATGGTCGTGGACGCCGGGATGATCCCCGCCTACAAGAACGTCAAGCTCAGCCCGAGCGGACAGCTCTCCAGCTCCGTCCAGGCCTATGCCGCATCCGGCAAGATCTACAGCTGGAATCAGTACGATTTCACGAACGATTTCCGCAGCAAGACGCTGGCGCCCATCTATAATCAGTTCGCCACGGGCTCCATCACGAAGGCTCAATTCGTCGACCTGATGACCAAGGCCTTCCAGGGTCTTAAGCAGTAGCTTAAGCAGAAGCTTGCAGGCTCCGCCCTCGCGCGGTCAATTCACGCGAGGGCGCTTCGCGACGCCCGCCCTCTTGGCTTCGGCCGGGGGCGGGCTTATCATGCGGCCAGGAGGTCTACCGATGCGGAAAGCGAAACACGGCTCCGTTTTCTGGCTGTTCTTGGCGCCGGTCCTCTTCGCCTTCATTATGGTCATCGTCGTTCCCTTCGTCCTCGGCGTCTACTACTCCTTCACGAGCTGGTCGGCGACTGCGCGGCTCGGCGACGCGCTCAGGTTCATCGGGATAGAGAATTACGTCAAGATCCTGAAGGATCCCACTTTCGCCTATTCGTTCATGCTGACGGTCGGATACACGGTGCTCAACATGATCGTAATCAACGCGGTATCCTTCGGCCTCGCGATACTCGTCACCCGCGCCATCAAAGGCCGCAATATCTACCGCGCCGGATTCTTCATCCCGAACCTCATAGGCGGCCTCATCCTGGGCTACGTCTGGCAGTTCATCTTCGACGACGCGATTCCCTCCCTGGGCACCCTGATCGGCCTCGCGGCCTGGGCGGACCCGAATAACCTCATCCTCGCGAAGAGCGCCTCCGCCCTCGTCGGCCTGGTCATCGTCGGAACCTGGCAATACGCCGGCTATATCATGGTAATCTACGTCGCCGCCATCGAGAACGTCCCCCAGGACCTCCTCGAGGCGGCCCAGATCGACGGAGCCTCGTCGACCAGGCGGCTCTTCTCCATCATAGTGCCGATGATGCGCCAGGCTTTCACCATCACGCTGTTCCTCACGCTGGTGAATTCCTTCAAGCAGTTCGACGTCAATTACTCTCTTACGGCGGGTGGCCCCTCGGTGATGTTCATGGGCAAGCCGATATACGGCACCGAGCTGCTGGCGATGAACATCTACAACCAGGGCTTCAGGTCCAACGACATGGCGGGAGGCCAGGCCCGGGCCGTCGTCTTCTTCCTCGTCCTCGCCATCGTCTCGATCGTCCAGGTCTCCATCAACAAGAAAAGGGAGATCGAGCTATGAAAACGCGCCGCGCAGGCCTCGTCTACCTCGAGATACTCGCGATCGTCCTTTTCCTGATCTTCCTCTTCCCCTTCCTCATCGTCCTCGTGAACTCGGCCAAGGCTCCCTTCGAGATCACGCAGAGCCCGCTAACCCTCCCGACGAACTGGGGGAAGATCCTCGGGAACATGGTCTCGATCTGGACCAGCGTGAATATCCGCTACGCGTCCTCGTTCGCGAGCTCAGTCATCATCACGGCCGCATCCCTCGTTCTCCTGAACCTCCTCTCCTCCCAGGCGGCCTGGGTCCTCGTCCGCACCAAGACCAGGCTGTCGGCGGGCATATTCGTCACCTTCGTGGCGGCCATGGTCATTCCGTTCCAGATCGTGATGTTTCCCCTCCTCACCTGGTTCAGGGACGTAGGCCAGGCATTCGGCATCAGGCTGCTCCGTTCCTATTCGGGCATCATCCTGGCCTATGTCGGCTTCGGCATGTCCCAGTCGATCTTCCTGTTCCACGGCTTCATCAAAAGCATCCCTCTCGAGCTCGAGGAAGCGGCGACCATCGACGGCTGCAAGCGCGCCCAGATATTCTACGCGATCATCTTCCCCATCCTGAGGCCGATACACGCGACGGTCCTCGTCCTCAACGGCATCTGGATATGGAACGACTTCCTCCTTCCCCTTCTCATACTCGGGAAAGGCAACAGAGTCATGACCATCCCGCTCGCGGTCTCGAACTTCGCCGGAGCCTATGTGAAGCAGTGGGACCTGATCCTCACCGCCATCCTCATGGCGATGGTCCCGATAGTCGTCTTCTTCCTGATCGCGCAGAAGTCGATCATCAAGGGGATGGTCGCGGGCTCTATCAAATAGGGCGAAAGCGGATAGATGCGTCCCACTATCACCGACATCGCCAGCCGCGCGGGAGTGTCCAAGACCACGGTATCCTTCGCGCTCAACGACCCGAGCCGAATCTCCGCGGAGACCTACGCCCGCGTCATGGCCATCGTCACCGAGCTGGGCTATGTTCCCGACCCGGTGGCCAGGACCCTCACCACCAAGCGCCTGGGCGCGCTCGGGCTCCTCCTCCCCCAGCCCATAGACGAAGCCCTGCGCAATCCCTATCTCTGCGAGGTCATCCGCGGCATCGGCGAGGTCTGCGAGGAGCACGAGCTCTCGTTGACGATTATCCCTCCCATCAAGGGCAAGATCATCGAGGCCGCGCGCCGCGCCTTCGTAGACGGCCTGCTCACCATCGGGGTCGGTCCCGACCACGAGGTCGTCGGGATACTGCACAGGCGCCACGTTCCCTTCGTGACCATAGACGGCGCGGCCGTCGAGGCGACGGTGAACGTCGGCATAGACGATGCCGAGGCCGCTCGCGGGCTCATGACCCACGTACTCGAGCTGGGGCATCGGAGGCTTGCCATCCTCGCGCTCAGGCCGGAGACCATCAATATCCCGGAGAAGCGCTATTCCCTCGTCAGCGACCGCCGGCTCGCCGGCTTCACCAGCGCGCTCAAGGATGCGGGACTCGGGCTGGACCCTCCTCGAATCGAAGTCATCGCCGTCGAGTCTTCGCTCGAGGGCGGCATGGCGGCCGCGCTCGATCTGCTCTCGCGCGGCTCCGATGCGCCGACGGCCATACTCGCGATGGCCGACGTCGTCGCGCTGGGGGTCTACGAAGTCTGCAAGCGCTATCGTCTATCGATTCCCGCGGATCTCAGCGTCGTCGGCTTCGACGACATTCCCGAGGCGGAGCGTATCCTGCCCGCCCTGACTACGGTGCATCAGCCGGGACGGGACAAGGGCTCGGCGGCGGGGGAGCTCGTGGTAAAGCTTCTCGCCGGCGGCGCCACCACCCATCTGACGCTTCCTACCTCCCTCGTAGTTCGCCTCTCGAGCGGAAATCCGCGCTCCAGCGAGCTCCGCATCGGGACGCGGGGCTAGGCTTCGGGATTTGCGCTTCGACCGGGACGCCGAGCGATTCATGAAGTCCGATGCGGACAGGCTCGTGTCCCTCGCCGGCCTCCTCGCCGCCCGATCCCTGCCGTATTCCGTCGTCAAGACGGGAGAGGCCAGGCACGTCGTGGTCCGGATGGGAAAGTCGCGGCCCCGGCTCGCCTTCGCGGCCCATTACGACAGGATAAGGGGCAGTCCCGGCGCCCTCGATAATTCCTGCGCCTGTCTCCAGCTCATAGAGTTCGCTGCCCGCAAGGCGGCCGCGCCCGATTACGCCGAATCGGGAGATTCGGAAGGCGCGACCTCGCGCTCTACGGCCGCTAGCGGCTCGCCTTCCTTCCTGGTGGCCTTCACCGATGCCGAGGAGGCGCCGGGCTCGGGAGAGGCCACCAGGCAGGGAGCCTATTCCCTGGCTCTCCGTCTGAAGGCCGCCTATGGGACGGGGAAGGCGATGGCGACCATCGTCCTCGACGTGACGGGAAGGGGAGGGCGGCTCCTCCTCTCGACCGCTCCGGCGGGACTGCTCGCGCGAACGGGGCTTTCGCTTTCGGATGCGGCGTCGGGACACCTGGCCCTAGTCGGCCTCGCCAGAAGGGCGGCCGCGCGGGCGGGCATCGCCGCGCCTCTCGAGGCGGACCTTCCCTGGTCGGACGACCTCGGCCTGACCTTGGGCGGCCTCCCCGCCCTCGCCATCAGCCTCCTCCCGGAGGCCGAGGCCGCGATGCTGGCCGCGGGGAAGCGGCCGCCTCTCTGGGACATCCTCCATACGGAGGCGGACTCTCCCGAATTGGCGGAAGAGTCGTCTTTCGGGCTCATGTCCTCCCTGCTCGACGCGATCCTTTCCGAGCTTGCCACGTTGCCCGAACCTTTCTTATACTAGTGCCGCGCTCGACCCGGAAGGAGATCGATATGATTGATGCCGCCGCCGTACCCCAAAGGTCCGAAATCCCCATGTCGGATCGATGGGATCTCGCGAGCCTTTTCGAGGACGAGGCCTCCTGGGAACTGGGCCTCAAGGCTTACGACTCCATGACGCCCAGGATTACGGCCCTCAAGGGCACCTTGGTGTCCTCGCGCGAGGCTTTTATCGCCGCCCTCGAATTTTACCGCGATTTCGGAATCCTCGACGAGCGACTGGCCTACTATGCCAGTCTCAGGCAGAGCGAGGATGAAGGCGACGACGCCTCGCGAGGGCGCTATTCGCGCTATGAAGCCGCCTCCACGCGAGCCAAGGCCGCATGGGCCTGGTTCGTGCCCGAGTTCCAGGCCCTGCCGGATGCCTTCATGGACCTTTGCCTGAAGGACCCGCGCTTCGCCGAATACCAGGTCTTCCTCCGCAAGTTCCTCCGCTTCAAGCCTCACATCCTCTCCGAAAAGGAGGAGAGGCTCCTCGCCCTCCAGGCGGAATCAGCGGGCGTCGCGCGGGACGCTTTCTCCGTCCTGACCAATGTCGACCTGGATTTCGGCGCGATAGAGACTCCCGAGGGCCCGAGGCCCCTGACGCAGTCGAGCTATCAGTCCTTCCTGCGCAGTCCCGACCGCGATCTTCGGAAGCGGGCATATTTCCAGTTCTACAAGGCCTACGAGGCCCACAAGAATGCCCTGGCCGCCCTCTACTCGGGTTCGGTCAAGCTGGACAAGTTCGGCGCCATCGTCAGGAGCTTCCCCTCTGCTCGGGCGGCCGCGCTCTTCCCCGACGACGTGAGCGAGAGCGTCTACGACAATCTCGTCGGGACGATCGCCGAGAACCTCCCCATCCTCCATGAGTACTACGAGCTGCGAAAGGCCGCCCTCAAATTGGACGAGCTTCGCCATTACGACGTCTACGTGCCGCTCGCTCCCGAAGCCAAGGCTCGGCACAGCTATGCCGAGGCGGTGGATTTGGTATGCTCATCCCTTTCCCCTCTCGGAGAGGACTACGTCGCCGCCATGCGCGCGGGGGTCGAGGGTCGCTGGGTCGATCGCTACGAGAACAAGGGCAAGAGCTCCGGGGCCTTTTCGGCGGGGTCCTTCTCTGGCGAGCCCTATATCCTGCTCAATTACAAGGAAGAAGTACTCCACGACGTCTTCACCCTCGCGCACGAGGCGGGGCACTCGATGCACTCGCACTACTCGGCCCGATCGAACCCCTTCCTTTCTTACGGCTATTCGATCTTCGAGGCCGAGGTGGCGAGCACCTTCAACGAGCAGCTCCTTTTCCGCCATCTCTACGACCATGCCGAGGGGGACGAGGCGAGGGCATCTCTCGTAAGCGCCAAGCTCGACGACCTGGTCGGGACTCTCTTCAGGCAGACGATGTTCGCCGAGTTCGAGAGCCGCAGCCACGAGATGGTCGAGGCCGACGAGCCTCTCACCGTCGAGGCCTTGCGCTCGGAATACCGAAAGCTCCTCGAGAAGTACTTCGGTCCCGCCATGCGCCTCGAAGACTTCAGCGACCTCGAGTGCCTGCGCATCCCGCACTTCTATAACGCCTTCTACGTCTACAAGTACGCCACGGGCATCTCGGCCAGCATCGCCCTTTCGGAGCGCGTTCTGGGAGGGGAAGAGGGCGCGCGTGCGGACTATTTCGCTTTCCTGCGCTCGGGCGGCTCTCGCTTCCCCATAGAGTCCCTCAAGGTCGCAGGCGTGGACATGTCGACTCCCGGACCCGTCCGCGCGGCCTGCGCCAGCTTCGCGCGATGGTCGGCGGAGCTCAAGCGCCTTTTACGCCTATAATCGAAGCGAGTCTCCCGATGCCGTAACCCGGCGAAGCCTCGAAAAAGCGCTATGCCTCTTTCTCCCCTGCCGATTGGGCTTGACAGGATATCGTCTTATGTTGCTATAAATAGTAACTAAACCTAGGAGGCAACGATGAGCGAAGAAACGAAGGTCTTCCTATCCGAAAAAGAGCTACCCCAGAAATGGTGCAATCTCCTCCCCTTCCTTCCCGAACCGATAAAGCCGTACTTGAGCCCGCAGACCATGAAGCCGGCTACGCCGGACGAGCTTAGCGTTCTCTTCCCGATGGAGCTCATCAAGCAGGAGTTCTCGAGCGAGGAGTTCGTCGAGATTCCGGACGCGGTCCGCGAGCTGTATCGGATCTACCGCCCTACTCCCCTCGTGCGGGCGCGTCGACTCGAGAAGGCCCTCGGCACTCCGGCACGCATCTACTACAAGAACGAAAGCGTCTCGCCGGCCGGCAGCCATAAGGCGAATACGGCGATCGCGCAGGCCTACTACAACAAGCAGGAAGGTGTACATCGTCTCGTGACCGAGACTGGAGCCGGCCAGTGGGGTTCCGCCCTGGCCCTGGCGGGGACCCTGCTGGGCGACATGGAGGTCAAGGTGTTCATGGTGCGGGTTTCCTACAGCCAGAAGCCTTACCGCGCCGTCCTGATGAAGACCTGGGGCGCGACCGTCGTCCCTTCCCCGAGCGACCAGACCAACACGGGCCGCGGCTTGCTCAAGGATAATCCGAACCATCCCGGCAGTCTCGGCATCGCGATCAGCGAGGCGGTCGAGGAAGTGGCGACCCGCAAGGAGCGCGACAGCCACTACGCGCTCGGCTCGGTCCTCAACCATGTCCTTCTCCACCAGACGGTGATCGGGGAGGAGACCCTCAAGCAGTTCGAGCTCCTGGGCGAGAAGCCCGACGTCCTCATCGGCTGCGTCGGGGGAGGGAGCAACTTCGGGGGCTTCGTGATCCCCTTCGCCAAGGAAAAGATCCAGGGCAAGCGCGATTGCAGGATCGTGGCCGTGGAGCCCGCGGCCTGTCCGACCCTCACCAAGGGTATCTTCGCCTTCGACTACGGCGACGAGGCGAAGTTCGGCCCCATCGCCGAGATGTACACCCTCGGCCACGACTTCATCCCCTCGGGCATACACGCGGGCGGACTGCGCTACCACGGCGACTCCCCCATCGTGAGCATGCTCAAGAAGAAGAACGTCATCGAGGCCGTCGCTTACAACCAGCTGGAGGTGTTCGAGGCCGCCCAGCTCTTCGCGAGGACCGAAGGCATCGTCGTCGCCCCGGAGACCGCTCATGCGGTGAAGAGCGTCGTCGACGAAGCGCTCAAAGCCAAGGCCGACAAGGAGCCGAAGGTCATTTCCTTCATCCTGAGCGGGCACGGGATGCTCGATATGGGAGCCTACGACGACTTCCTGTCGGGCAAGCTCGAGAACCACGTCCATCCCGAGGAGAAGATCAAGGAAGCGCTCAAGAAGCTGCCGGTCATCTGATTCGCACTCATGCTCGAACGGCCGACGAGGGCGGAAAGACGCCTTAGTCGGCCGTCTTTTTTCCACATTTCCGAAATCGAGCGAGAGGGAAACCTTAAATGACGGTTTCCTCCCATGCTCTCCCTTCCAAATCGCTCCATTAAGCCCTTGAATTTTACATTCTATGTGATATTATATCAATTGTTGCTGATAATTCAGTAATAAAGGGGTTGGTTGATGGAACAGGATTGTGATGATTTAACTGATTGCAATCCCGATATTACAGATGCCCCCGCGTGCTGTCAGGAGAGCCGTTGTCAAATCGAAGCCCTCCTTTCAGTCGATGAGCGGGGGCAGATGATCCTCCCGAAAGACGTCCGCGACAAGGCTAAAATCAAGGCTGGAGATAAATTAGCCTTGATCAGCTGGTCGAGGGAGGATGTGGTGCTCTGTTTTTCCCTGATGAAGGCCGATGAGGTTGGCGCTTTTATCAAGGACTATCTTGGGCCGATGATGGGCGGCTCGGTGAAAAAATGAGGGAGGCCCTGTTGCGCGCAATCGTCAGTCGGGTTTGTTGTGGGCTGTCGTTGCTTCTATTCTTTACCGCCGGTTCCGCCGTCTGGCCCGAAGGCGCCGGTTTTTCGGTAGGCGGCACAATCACCTATGATAATACGGGACCGCTCTACGTGAAACTTCTCGATAAGGCCCAATTCGAGCGGGACGTCTCGGGTAAGGATTCGCTCTCTCCGTTCATCCTGAAGATCGAGACGGTTTCAGGTAAAAGCGGGAAGAAATCCCTGCCCTTCAATTTTGACGGTGTCCCGAAGGGAAGCTACGCGATCTCGGCTTTTCAGGACGTCAACGGCGACGGGAAGCTTGGCATGGGGCTGTTCGGACCGACCGAGCCATGGGACATGTACCGGGTTCGGCCGAGCTTCAAGCCTGTTTTCAAGAACGTGTCGTTCGACTTGACCGGCGACATGCGGGATATCCGACTAGTGCTGAAATAGGGAGGCGACGATGAGCATAGGCAGGATAGCGATACTGGTGGCCCATGGCCTTGTGGGCTGGGGCCTCTGTGCCGCGATCATCGCGGTCGGCAGCAGGATAACGACCATGGAGAACACGTTGATCATCCACGCGATCGCTGTGCCGGTGATTTTCTTCCTTGTCTCCCTGTCCTATTTCCGATTCTTCCGCTATACCGCGCCCATCCAGACCGCCGCATCGTTCACGGCCTTCGCGATCATCCTGGACGTCTTCGTCGTCGCTCTCCTCGTCCAGAAGAGCTTCGCAATGTTCGCCAGCGTGATCGGCACCTGGATTCCCTTCGCCCTGATCTTCCTGGCGACCTTCGCCACGGGGACGCTCATGCGCAAACCCTGAGCCCCGCCTCGGCAAGGAGAGGTAGAGGCCATGATCCATGCGGAGTGGTTTCCCGCGCTTTTCTCGATCGCGGCATCCGAACCTTCCGTAAACACTGTTGCCAGGACCCGCCAAGGGCAGCGGGTATAAATGTCGAACGGCAGAAACAGTCGGCGAACCTAGATCCCCAGGTACGCCTTCTTTACGTTCTCGTCGCGGGCGACGTCCTGCGCCCTGCCCGAGAGGACGATCCTGCCCGTCTGCAGGACGTAGGCGCGATGGGCGATGCCGAGGGCCATGAGCGCGTTCTGCTCGACGAGGAGGATGGTCGTGCCCCTCGAGTTGAGCTCTTTGATGACGTCGAATATCTGGTCGACGAGGACGGGCGCCAGACCCATCGAGGGCTCGTCCATGAGCAGGATCTTGGGATTGGACATGAGTCCCCGCGCCGTCGCGAGCATCTGCTGCTCGCCGCCCGAAAGCGTGCCGCCCTTCTGGGAAGAGCGCTCCTTGAGCCTGGGAAAGAGCGTGAAGGCGTACTCGATGCCGCGGTCGATCTCGTCCTTGTCCCTGACGATGTAGGCGCCCATCTCGAGGTTCTCGAGGACGGTGAGGCGGGGGAAGATGCCCCGTCCCTCGGGCACGAGGCCGAGCCCCTCCTTGTGCACGGAGTTTGGGGGCATCCTCGTGATATCCTTGCCCATGAGCCGCACGGAGCCGGCCTTGGGATGGAGGAGACCCGAGATCGAGCGGAGGGTCGTAGTCTTGCCGGCCCCGTTGGCGCCTATGAGGGTGACTATCTCCCCTTCCTCGACGATGAGCGAGACCCCCTTGAGGGCGTGGATCTTGCCGTAATACGAATTGACGTTCTCGAGCTCGAGGAGGCTCATTGCGAGTCTCCCGCGGTCTCCGCGGCGACGCTCGCCGCCCCGCGACCGAGGTAGGCCTCGATCACCCTCGCGTTGGAGGCGATATCGCGGGGCTCGCCCTCGGCTATCTTCTCTCCGTAGTCCATCACGCTGATCCTTTCGGAGATGTTCATCACTACCCTCATGTCGTGCTCGATGAGCAGTATCGTAATCCCGAGATCGTCGCGCAGCTTCCGGAAGAGGGCCGTCGCGTCCTCGGTCTCGGAGGGGTTCATCCCCGCGGTAGGCTCGTCGAGGAGGAGGAGCCGCGGCTCCGAGGCGAGGGCGCGCGCGATCTCGATTCGGCGCTGCGCCCCGTAGGGCAGGCTCCCCGCGAGCTCGTTGCCCACCCCGGCGATGCCGACGTATTCCATGAGCTCCTCGGCCCGCGCCTCGGCGCGCGCCTCCTCGGCCTTGAAGGCCCTCGTCCGGAGGACGGTTTGAACCGCGCCCTGGCGGAGCCTCGTGTAGGCCCCGACCATGATGTTCTCCACGACCGTCATTCCGCCGAAGAGCCGGATGTTCTGGAAGGTCCGCGCCATGTGGAGGGCCGTGATCTTCTCGGGCACGAGACCGTCCACCCGCTTGCCTTCGAAGAATATCGTCCCTTCCTCGGGTTTGTTGAGTCCCGAGAGGGCATTGAAGAAAGTGGTCTTGCCGGCTCCGTTGGGCCCGATGATGGAGTAGATGCGGCCGGCTGCCATCGTGAAGCTCATCTTGTTGACCGCCGTCAGGCCGCCGAAGCGCTTGACGACGTCCTTGGTCTCGAGGATCAGGGCTGCCTCACTCATGATCGGACCCCTTCGCGCCGGCGGACGCTTCCTCCGGCGCATCCTCGTCCGCGGCGATGCCTTCCGAGCCCGCCTTGAGCTCGCGCTTTCGCCTGGCCGCGGGAAGTATGCCGGCGGGCCTATAGATCATCATCAGGATGAGGATTATGCCGAAGAGCAGGCGTTGGTACTTCGACGGGTCGATCTGGTTGGAAAGGTCCTTCCAATGGAAGTTGATCAGGGGGATCACCGCGTCGCTCTGTCTGAGCTGGGCGAGGAAGAGCGAGAAGCTCTGCAATACCTGCAGGTTGAGGATGGTGACGACGGCGGCGCCTATGATGACCCCCGAAATGCTGCCTATGCCGCCGAGGATGACCATCGTGAGCACGCCCACCGATTGGAGGAAGGTGAAGGACTCCGGGCTCACGAAGGTGCGGCTCGCGGCGAATAGGACGCCCATCGCGCCGGCGAAGGAGGCGCCGACCGCGAAGGCCCCCAGCTTGAGCCTGTTGGCGGGGATCCCCATGGCCGTCGCGGCCAGCTCATCCTCGCGGATGGCCGCCCAGGCCCTCCCGATCTTGGAGTCCTCCAGCCTGGCCGTCACGACGATCACGACCACGACGACTATCACGGCGATGAGGTAGAACATGATGTCGTAGAATTGGCTGCCCGTGACCTCGTGGCCGACGAGGGGCTCGAACAGCCTATTGAAGAAGGCGAGCAGCTCCTTGGGTAGAGTCGGCCTCTGTATGGGGGTGATGCCCTGAGGACCGTTCGTAAGGTTGACGGGCTTGTCGAGGTTGTTCGCGAGTTGGCGGATGATCTCCCCGCAGCCGAGGGTTATTATGGCCAGGTAGTCTCCGCGGACCCGCAGCACCGGCAGCCCCATGACGAGGCCGACGATCGCCGCTACGATTACGCCGAGGAATATGAAGAGATAGAACCAGTCCGGCGCCAGGAAGAAGCGGGTGCCTGGAGGGGCGGTACCCGGAATCGCCTGGAGCAGATAGGGTTGCTGCGAGCCGAAAAAGCCCCAAAGGTAGGCGCCGACGGCGTAGAAGGCCATGTAGCCGAAGTTGAGCAGGCCCGAGAAGCCCACGACGATGTTGAGGCCGAGGGCGAGGGCGGCGAACACGGATATCTGGAAGATGACCTCGAGGTAGAATATGTTCCGAGCGCCGAGTATGGGAACGATTACCACGGCGATCAGGACCGCGAGGCCGAGCTTCACCCACTTTTTCATGTCCAGGAAGTAGGCCAGGCTGGCCGCGACGGCGAAGAGGAGGAAGGCCGGGATGGACCGGGGGCTCACGTAGACGAGGACCGTCCCGATGGCGAGGAGGACCGAGGAGACGATATAGGGGTTCCTGCCCTCGTTCAGGAACTTGACCAGGGAACGGGCCGATCCGCGAATGTTCATTTTCATCTGCGCCCCCTAAGCCTTCTGCGCGACCTGCTCGCCCAGCAGGCCGGATGGGCGGAAGATGATGAAGACTATCAGCACCAGGAAGGCGATGATGTCCTTGTATTCCGAGCCGAAGGCGCCCATCGTGAAGGTCCCGAGGTAGGCGCCGGCGAAGCTCTCGAGCATGCCGAGGATTATTCCTCCTAGCAGGGCGCCCGTCAGGTTGCCGATGCCGCCGAGGACCGCCGCCGTGAAGGCCTTTATGCCCGGCATGAAGCCGACGAATGGATCGATTCGCGTGAACTTGAGGGCGTACAGGAGCCCTGCCGCGCCGCCGAGGGCCCCGCCGAGCAGGAAGGTGAACGAGATGATCGCATTAACGCCGATTCCCATCAGGGCCGCCGTATTGCGGTCCTGGGCGACCGAGCGGATGGCCTTGCCTATCCTGGTCGCGTTGACGATGAAATTGAGGAGCACGAGCATGAGGACGGCGGCACCGATGACGACGATGGACTTTATCTGGATATCGACCAGCGTCGAGCTTTGCCCGGTTTGGAAGCTGAAAAGCGGGAGCCGCGCGTCGAAATTGCCGAAGGTCGGTATGACCCGATAGAATTGCCCGGTCGTGAGGCTCTCGACTAGCCTGATGACGTCCTGTAGCGCGAAGGAAACGCCGATGGCCGAAATCAGCGGGACGAGCCGAGGCGCATCGCGCAGGGGCCTATAGGCCGTGCGCTCGATCAGCATGGCTATGCCGCCCGCCGCCGCCATGGAGATGACGAGGGCCATGGTCAGGTAAAGGTAGGATCCCATGGGCCCGGCGCTCTTGAGGACCCCGAGCTTGTCCATCGCGATGAGGAACTCGACGCCGGCGAAGGCGCCTATCGCGAAGATTTCCGAATGGGCGAAGTTGATGAACTCGAGGACGCCATAAACCATCGTGTAGCCAAGGGCTATGGCGGCGTAGACGAAGCCGAGCGTGACCCCGTCGATGAGGACCTGGGGAAGGTTGACTAGCGTATAGGTGACAATATTGACGCCCTGCGTGCTGATCAGGAGCTTGTCCGCCCCCGAGCCCCTGCTGAGGAGGGCGAGGACGAACATCAGGGCCGAGAAGACGGCTCCGGCGCCGACGACGAAAACCGCCATCCTGCCCAGGGGCAGTACTATCTCCCGCAGGGTCCGGAAACCCAGGGGTCTGCTCATGAAGCCTCCGAAGAACAAGAAAGTAATTTCACGGCGAAGCCGAGGCCCGGCGAAGCGTCGATCGCGGAAAAGAAGATCACGGAGAAGAGCGGAGGCGAAATGGGAGGGTTCGGTCTTCCCTTATCCCTGCCCCTCTCCCCGCCGTGATCTCGTTATCGACTTACCGGCCTCACTGCGGCGGAGCGATGTCCAAGGTCTGATCTATCTTGTTCGACGACCATTGGGCGGGATCGCCGGACGTGACCTGGATGATGAAGTACTTGGCCTTCGTCAGGTCGCCCTTGTCGTTGAAGTTGATCGTACCGGTGATGCCCTGGAAGTCCTTGAGGGCCCGCACCGCGGTCGTGACGGCCGCCCTGGTGGGCATCTTGTTCCCGGCGGCGGCGGTGGCATCCTCGATCGCCTTGAGGACGATGGCCGTGCAGTCATAGGCCTGGGCGGCGAAGGGCTGGGGCTCGGAGTTGAACTTGGCCTTGAAGTCCGCGATGAATTTGGCGGTGCCGGGATAGACGCTCGCCGGCCCGGAGACCGTCGAATAGTAGGTGCCGGAACCCTGGAGCAATGCGTCTCCGCCGATCTTGGCGGCATCGGAAGAGTCGAAGCCGTCGTCGGAGAGGAACATTCCCTTGAATCCCTTCTGGCGCGCCTGCTTGAAGAGCACGGACGATTGATCGAACATGCCGCCGAAGTAGATGGCCTGGGGCTTGGCTGCGAGAATGGGCGTGAGGATGGGATCGAAGTTGGCCTTTTCCTCGGTGCCCTCGAATCCGACCACCTTTATGCCGAGCTTAGTGGCCTCGCGCTGGAAATACTCCGCGATGCCCTGGCCGTAGGCCGTCTTGTCGTGGAGGACGTAGGCGCTCTTCATTCCCTGGGAGGATGCGAACTGGGCGCCGACCGCGCCCTGGACGTCGTCGCGGCCGCAGATGCGGTCGACTTCGGCGTAGCCGCGGTCAGTGACTTTCGGGTTGGTGTTCGCGGGAGAGACATTGACGAGGCCGGCGTTGTGGTACTCTTCCGAGGAAGGGATCTGGACGCCGGAGTTGTAGTGGCCGACGACCGCGAGCACGCTGGGATCGGCTACGATATTCTTGGCGTTCGCGACGCCCGTGTCGGGGTTGCCCTGGTCGTCGAAGGGGGCGAGCTGGACCTTGAAGCCGAGCTTGACGAGGGGACCCGAGAGCTGCTCGATGGCGAGCTGGGCGCCGTTCTTGATGTCGGTGCCGACCGCCGACATGCCTCCCGACAGGGGGCTTTGAGTGGCGATCTTGATAATCTTGGACTGCGAGCCGCCGCACGCTCCCAGGAGCATGCTGAGCGCCGCGACGACGGCCAGGGCGAAAAGACTTCGCTTTTTCATCTGCACTACCTCCGATTCTTCCTTCTGCGGAATATTGCGACCAAGCCCCGCCCGATGAGCGGGACAGGCGCACCAAGGAACACCCCACTCCGATCTATGGGTATGGGGGCGAGTCTAAAAGCTGGATCGGATAATCGTCAAGATGGATAATCGATATTGATCGAAGTTTCGAGTTATTTATCGACGGAAACGTAGGTATCGAATCAGGACGTAGTTTCCGGGCCCGACGACCTAAATAAGACCGAGGCCGGCCAAGGCGAGAACGCATGACGCAAGGGCGGCCGTCTCCGTCTTCAGGATGCGACCGCCTAGGCCCTTAACCGAGAAGCCGGCATGGAGGAAGGCGGCCAATTCGGGCTCGGACCAGCCCCGCTCGCTACCGACGGCTAGGGTGATCGGCGACCGGAAGCGGGCGCCGCCCATAGGCTCGGGATCTCCATAGGGATGCAGGAGTATCCGTTCGCCTTGACCCGGGCCCATGCCTTTCTCGGCCAAGGTTTCCAGGCAGCGCTCGAGGTCTCTATGGATAGATACTCGAGGGAGGCGGGGGTTCCCCGCTTGCTCGGCCCCCTCCATGAGATGTCCGCGAAAATCGCCGTCCCGGAAGAACCTGCTCTGGGCGTAGGAGGGCTCGCCGAGATCGGTGCCGGTGAGGAGAATTTCGGAAACGCCTAAAGTGGTAAGGTCTCTGAGTATCCTGGCCGCTTGGATCGGCCTGGGAAAACCGAGGATGAGCCGAATCGGAGCGAGAGGAGGCGCATCTCCCAGGGGCTCGAAGCCGAGGACGATCCCCGTGGAGTCGAGCTCGCGGATGACGGCCTCGCCTAGGGGACCGTCGGCGAGGCCCGCCGCGAGCCTGTCGCCCGGCTGTTTCTTGAGGATTTTCTTCACGTGGGACCAGCGCCGGTCCTTCCTCGGCAGCCTCGCGTCGACCTCAAAGGCCTCGAGGAGGAGTATGTTCAACGAAGGCCCGTTTCAGGCCTGGCCGCCCGGAACCGATGGGGCATCGTCCCAGGCGCATGGAGCGAAGCTCCCGCCCGCGAAGGGGGCCCCGGCCGCGAGCTTCTTCACCGAAGCCGGCGAGTTCCGAAGGAGTGTCCCCTGCGACGAGACCTCGGCCGCGTAATCGACGCCCTCCACCTCGAAGCCGTGGGCGCGGAGGAAATCCAGCCTGAATCCCTCCACGTCGGCGAGCTCCATGAGGTTCTCTCTCGCGATGCGCTGCATCCTGGCCTCGACTTCGGCCTGGACCGCCTGGCCCATCTCGAGCTCGTCGAGCCGAATCCGGCCCGCCTCGTCGAGAGGGACCGGCGAGCCCGCGTAGAGGCGCTCGCGGTAGAGCCGATCGATTTGAGCGATGCAGTCCTCATGTATGCCTCTCGCCTTCATTACCTTGAAGAGCACGGACATGTACAGAGGGATGACGGGGATGACCGCGCTCGCGCGAGTGACCAGGGCCTTGTTTATCGAGACGTAGGCATGGAGACCCTCGGCATGAGAGGAGAGTCTGGCGGCGGTCGCCTCCAGGTGGGCTTTGGCGGCGCCTATGGTCCCCTCGCGATAGATGGGCCAGGAAAGCCTGGGCCCGACGTATGAATAGGCGAGGGTAGTCGCTCCGGGGGCGAGGACCCCGGCTTCGGCCAAGGCGCGGATCCACAGCTCCCAGTCCTCTCCGCCCATCACCTTGATCGTTCCGGCGACCTCCGCTTCCGTAGCCGGCTGCACTTCCGCGAAGGAAAGCTCCCTCGTGAAGGGATCGACCGTAAGCCCTCTATAGGGGCCGCCGATCGGCTTGATCACCGAGCGATACATCTCCCCGGACTCCGGATCCGTGCGTACCGGCGAGGCGAGGGAATAGACGACGAGATCGTATTTGAGGCCGAGATCGCAGGCGGCCTTGATGGCCTGCGCCTTGGTCTCATTGGAGAAGGCATCTCCGTTCAGGGTGATCGACGGCAGGGCCGCCGAGGTGGCCGCGGCATCGAAGGCGCAATTGTTGTACCAGCCCGGGGTGCCGGTGGAATTTTCCGAGGGCTCCTTCTCGTAAGAGACTCCGACCGTAGCGGAGCGGAAGCCGAAGGCGGCCCCGATCCTCGTGGCAAGGCCGTAGCCCGTCGAGCAGCCCACGACGAGGACGGCCTTGGGCCCGACGAGCCTGCCGTAGGAGGCCGAGCGATCCCTGACGAATTCGATCTGCCTCTCCGTATCCGCGGCGCAGCCCGTCGGATGGGCGTTTATGCAAATGCTGTTTCGAACCATCGGTTTGATGATCATGCAAGCTCCTTCATTCGGCGCCCACTATGGCGATCCACTCGGCCTCGACGGCGATCTCGCCCCCGACCGATCCCACGCCGCGCTGGTGGACGATGCGCGGCGTGGCCTTGACGTTCTCGATGACCATGTCGAGGCGCTCTCCCGGTTGGACCGGCCTGCGAAAGCGCGCCTCGCGGATCTTCGCGAAGAGGAAGGTCCCCGCGTTCCGTATGCCCATCTTTCGGATGCCCACGCCTCCGCACTGGGCCATGGTCTCGACCAATATGACTCCCGGCACTACGGGATGACCCGGGAAATGGCCCTGGAAGAACCATTCGCTCTCGGGATAGCTGCGCTCGGCCAGGATCCGGCCTTCGACGATCTCGACCTTGTCGACGAAGAGGAAGGGCTCCCTGTGCGGAAGGAATTCCTTGATCTCTCGGCGCGGATCCTCCGCGCCGCGCGGATCCTCCGCGCCGATTGACGACGCGGCGTCGCTGGGCGGCGACGCGGCTTCGATCGCGCTCACTTTGCCCGCCTGAAGATGAGTATGCCGTTATGGCCTCCGAAACCGAGCGAGGCCGAGGCGGCGGCCTCCACCTCGAGCTTGCGTCCGACATTCGGTACATAGTCCAGGTCGCAACCGGCCTCGAGGTCGGGATTGTCCAGGTTGATGGTAGGCGGAACGAATCCTTCCTCGATCGCCTTGATGCAGGCGATGGCCTCGATCGCGCCCGCTGCGCCGAGCATGTGGCCCGTCATGCTCTTCGTCGAGGAGATGGCGAGGCGCTTGGAATGAGGGCCGAAGGCCTTCTTGACCATGAGAGTCTCGGTGGGATCGTTCACCTGGGTCGATGTGCCGTGTGCGTTGTAGTAATCGATGTCCTCGGGCGCCAGTCCCGCGTCCTCGAGTGCCAGGGCGATCGCCCGAGCGCCGCCGGAGCCCTCGGGATCGGGCGAGGTAAGGTGGTAGGCGTCGCAGCTGGCGCCGTAGCCTGCGAGCTCCGCGTAGATCTTCGCGCCGCGCCCTTTGGCCTTGTCCCAATCCTCGAGGATGAGGGCGGCGGCGCCCTCGCCCATCAGGAATCCGTCGCGGTCCTTGTCGAAGGGCCGGGACGCGAGCTGGGGCTTGTCGTTGAAGGCCGTGCTCAGTGCCTGGAGCCGGCAGAAGGCGCCGATGGCGAACTCCGTGATCGCGGCCTCGGCTCCGCCCGCCACGACCGCGTCGCAGCGGCCCGAGCGTATGAGGTCGAGGGCCTGGCCGATGGCGTCGGTCCCCGAGGTGCAGGCCGTCACCGCGGTGTAGGCCGGGCCGAGGAGGCCGAGGCGCATCGCTATATTCGCGGTGCCTTCGTTGGAGATCATGAGGGGAACGGTCATGGGAAGCATGCGACCCGGCCCGGACTCCAGCATTTTCTTGTGGGACTCCATCATCACTTCGATTCCGCCGATCCCTATTCCCATGAGAGTGGCGACTCGCTCCGGAGAGTATATATTCCTGGCGGAGGCCCCGTCGGTTATGTAGCCGTCGCCGAGCCCGGCGTCGCGCCAGGCCTGGACGGAGGCCGCGACGGCGAATTGGGTGAAGTCCGCCATTTTCCTCGCGTCTTTCTTATCCATATATAATGAAGGGTCGAAACCCTTGACCTCGGCGGCGATTTTCGCGTCCGTCCTCGACGCGTCGAATCTCGTGATCGGACCCGCGCCCGAACGTCCTTCCTTGAGGGCGGTCCAGAAGCTTGCCAGGTCGTTCCCGATGGGGCTGATGACGCCCAGGCCGGTTACGGCGACTCTTCGTTTCATATGTACTTCCTCCTGATGGATGCGCATAGGTAATGTACTGCGGAGCGAGCCGCTTCGTCGCCTGGCCGCTCGGCGAAAAGCCCTCGCCTTTCGGCTACCATCTGATCACCGTGGCGCCATAGGTCAGGCCGGCGCCGAAGCCGATGAGCATGATGAGCTCGCCCTTCTTCAGGAGGCCTTTCTCTTCCATCTCGTAGAGGGCTATCGGGATGCTGGCGGCCGAAGTATTCGCATACTCCTCCATATTCATGAAGAAGCGGCTTTCGGGAATGCCGAGGCGCTTCGCCGCGGCCTGGACGATGCGGGCATTGGCCTGGTGGGGGACGATCCATCGTATCTCGTCGAGGGAATAGACGCTGGCATGGACTATCCGCTCGATCAATACCGTTATCGATTTGACGGCGAAATTATACACGTTCTTCCCGTTCATGTAGATGATCGGAGTACTCGGAGGAGGAGCCTCGAAGGTCTTCTTCCGTTCCGGCTGGACGAGCACCAAGTCCTTGTTCCCTCCCCCGTCCGCGCCGAGGATGCTTTTGAGGATTCCGCGCCCTCCCTCCTGTATCCTGGAGAGGACAGCTGCCCCGGCCCCGTCGCCGAAGAGGACGCAGGTCGCGCGGTCTTTCCAATCGGTCACCCTGGTGAGAGTCTCGGCTCCGATGACCAAGGCGTTGCGTCCCTGGCCGGATTCGAGCAGCCCGGCCGCGGTTTGGAGGGCGTAAATGAAGCCCGTGCAACCCGCGACCAGGTCGAAGGCCGCGCAACCATGAGCTCCGAGCTTATCCTGTACGATGCAGGCCGTGGAGGGAAAGCCGAAGTAGTCGGGGGTCGCGGTCGCGACCAGGATGTAGTCCAGGTCGTGCGGGCCCACCCCCGCTTTTGCCAAGGCCGAGTGGGCCGCGTCGACGGCTATATCGCTCGTCTGCATGCCGTCGGCCGCGATATGACGCGCGCCGATCCCGGTATGCGATCGGATCCATTCGTCGGTAGTGTCGACCATGGCGGCAAGCTCTTCGTTTGTCATTCGTCGTTCGGGGATATGGACGCCCATCGATCGGATCACAACGGACATTCCGGCCTCCTTGAGTCGCTGGTCTTCGGTTCGCCTGCGGGCTAGGCAGCCCGCGGCTGCTGCGCGGGTATCGATTTACGCGCGTCTCATGTTGGTAATTTGACAAATATCGATCAAGTGTCAGTTAACCTTAGGATACTGATTTGGCGACAAAAGTCAATACGACAGAAACTGGCAAAATGTCTCGACATATATTGACACTTTCCCGCGGAACGTTAGATAAGTGTGTGTCTTTTAAGAGCCGCCCGCTTTTGAAGGAACTCTCGCCATTCCCGAGGTCGCGATGCCATACAAGTCCGTCGTCCTGGTAAAGCAAGTACCCGACACCAAGAACATAAGCGGCGAGGCGATGACGCCCGAAGGCACGATCAATCGGGCCGCCCTGCCCACCGTCTTCAATCCCGAGGATTTGAACGCCCTCGAAATGGCCCTTCAGGTCCGCGACCGCGAAGGGGGAGAGGTGACGGTCCTGACGATGGGGCCGCCCTCGGCGGCGGAGATCTTGCGCGAGTCCCTCTTCCGAGGCGTCGACCGCGTGGCGCTCCTGAGCGACAAGCGCTTCGCCGGAGCCGACACCCTTGCCACCTCCTATGCCCTGGCCTGCGCCATACGGAAAGTGGGGGACGTGGATCTCGTCTTCGCGGGCCGGCAGGCCATCGACGGCGACACCGCGCAGGTCGGGCCCCAGACCGCGGAGAAGCTCGGCATCCCCCAGATTACCTACGCCGAGTCCATCGTGAGGCTCGAGGGCCGATCGATCGTGGCCCAGCGGGCCCTGGACCATGGAACCGAGATGGTAAAGTGCAGTCTGCCATGTCTTCTGACCGTCGTTTCGAGCGCGAACGAGCCGAGGCCGGCCTCGGTGCGGCGGCGGATCGAGTATAAGCTCGCGGCGACGAGCCTCGAATACAAGGCCTTGCTTGCCACGTGGCCGTCTTTCGGGACCGAGGAGGCCCTCACCGCCTTCCTTACGGAACGGAATCTGGTGATCCCCGTCTGGTCCGCCGCCCACATCGGCGCCGACGAGAGCAAGCTCGGCTTGGCCGGTTCGCCGACGCAGGTCTACAAGATCAACTTCGTCGTGCTCGAGGGGACGGAGAGCAAGGAGATTCGGCCCACGGCCGAAGGCATCAAGGCTCTCGTCGATGAACTGGTCCAAGAATACATCGTAGGATAGGCGGAAGATGAGCGAAAACAAGAGCGTCTGGGTTTTCATAGAGCAGGACGAGGGCAGGATCGCCGAGGTCAGCCTCGAGCTGATAGCCAAGGGGCGGGAGCTCGCCGACCGCCTCGAGAGCCGGCTCGACGCGATCCTTTGCGGGATGGACGTCGAGTCCCTCGCGACCGAGCTGATCGAGCGGGGCGCCGATCGCGTCCTTCTCGCCGAGCACGAGGAGCTCCGGCTCTACAGGACCCTTCCCTACGCCAAGGTCCTCACCCGTCTCGTCCGGGAGAACGTCCCCTATATCCTCCTTTTCGGCGCCAGCCCCGTGGGGCGCGACCTAGGTCCGCGGGTCGCCAGCGCGATCCGTTCCGGCCTCACGGCCGACTGCACGGACCTCCAGATCGGCGATTACGACTCGAAGAAGGACGGCATCGTCTACAAGGACCTCCTCCTGCAGATCCGACCGGCCTTCGGCGGCAACCTCATCGCCACGATCGTCAATCCGAGGCATCGGCCGCAGATGGCCACCGTCCGCGAGGGCGTGATGCGCATGAACGAGCCGCAGGCCGGGCGGAAGGGAGAGGTCGAACGCGTGAGCTGCTCCTTCGAGCCCGCGGATCTCGCCCTCGAGATCCTGAGCCGCGAGCTCCGCAGTTCCAGCGTCCATCTCAAGGACTCGCCTGTCATCGTCTCGGGCGGGGCCGGGGTCGGCGGCGAGGAGGGCTTCCTCCTCGTGCGCGAGCTCGCGAACGCCCTCGGGGCCGAGGTCGGCGCGTCCCGCGCCGCCGTCGATTCCGGGCTCATCGGCAAGGAGCACCAAGTCGGCCAGACCGGCACCACGGTCCGCCCCCGGCTCTACATCGCCGCGGGCATATCGGGCGCCATCCAGCACCGCGCGGGAATGTCCGAGTCCAACAAGATCATAGCCATCAATACCGATCCCGAGGCGCCGATCTTCCAGATAGCGCAATACAAGATCGTCGGCGACCTCAACGAAGTCATCCCCCTCATGATCAGCGCCCTGCGCGAAAAGGCAAAGTAGGAAACGGACATGGCAGAAAACTTCTACCTCGACAACCCCGACCTTCGCTTCCGAGTGGAAAGCGCCGACCTCGGCTTCGTCGTCGATCTCAAGGAGCGCGGCTATTCCTACGCCGCGTCGGAGCGCGACGCCCCCCGCGACCTGGCAGACGCCAGGGACAACTGGCGCCTCGTGCTCGAGATACTGGGCGACATCTGCGCCAACGCGATCGCGCCCCGCGCCCCCGAGGCCGACGAGGAGGGCGCGAGCTACGAGAACGGCCGCGTCACCTACGCCAAGGCCACCCAGGCGGCCATCGAGGCCTTCCGCAAGTCCGAGATCCTCGGCTGCATGCTCCCCTGGGAGTACGGCGGGCTCAACCTCCCCGAGACCGTCTACCAGGCCATGATCGAGATGGTCTCGCGGGCCGAGGGCGGCCTGATGACCATCTTCGGACTCCAGGAGATCGCCTCGACGATCAACGAATTCGCCGACGACGAGATAAAGGCCCGCATCCTGCCGCGCTTCTCCCGCGGCGAGGTTTTCGGGGCCATGGTGCTCACCGAGCCCGACGCCGGCTCGGACCTCGGCTCGGTCCAGTGCCGCGCCATCCTGGACGAAGCGACCGGGAAGTGGCGGATCAACGGGGTCAAGCGCTTCATCACCAACGGCAACGCCGACATCCACCTCGTGCTGGCGCGCAGCGAGGATGGCTCCAAGGATGCCCGAGGCCTGTCCATGTTCCTGGTCGAGAAGGACGAGACCGTGCGAATCCGCCGCATCGAGCACAAGCTCGGCATCCACTCCTCTCCCACCTGCGAGATCCAGTACCACGACACTCCGGCCCTCCTCGTCGGGAAGCGCCGATTCGGGCTCATGCGTTGCGCGATGGCGCTGATGAACGGCGCCCGGCTCGCGGTCGCTGCCCAGGCAGTGGGCATCTCGGAGGCGTCCTACCGCGAGGCCCTCCGGTACGCGGGCGAGCGGGCCCAGTTCGGCAAAAACCTGCTCGCCCTTCCGGCGGTCGCGAGAATGCTCGTCTCCATGAAGGGCGAGATCGAGGCGGCGCGGGCCCTCATCTTCGAGACCTCCGTATGGGTCGATACTCTCAAAGCCTGCGAGCAGAAGCAGGCGGAGCTGGAAAAGGCCGGGGCTTCCGCCGACCAGGCCCTCATCGCCCGTAAGAAGAAATCTTCCAACCTCGCCGATATCCTGACGCCCTTGAGCAAATACTATGCGACCGAGATGGGCAACCGCGTCTGCTACAAGGGCATGCAAGTCCATGGCGGCGTCGGATACATGCGGGAGTTCAACGCCGAGCGGCATTATCGCGACGTGCGAATCACCAACATCTACGAAGGTACCAGCCAGCTCCAGGTCGTCGCCGCTATCGGCAAGATGATGGGACGCGGACTCGACGTCCTCTTCGACACTTGGGCGGCTCTGTCCCTTCCCGAGGGGCTGTCCGCGCTGAAGACCCGTCTCGTCAATACGACCGAGCTCTTCAAGAAATGCTGCGACACTCTGCACGGGGCCGAGCGGGACGCCGTCGATTACTTCGGCGCCGACCTGATGGATATGGCCGCGGCCCTGGTGGGCACGTGGCTCCTCGCCCGCGACGCTTGCGTCGCCCGCGACGCTTGCGTCGCCCGCGACGCTTGCGTCGCGAAGGAAGCAGACGTCGCGAAGACCCTCGGCGGAGTCAATGACGCTGCCAAGGTAAACGAGACCTCCAAGACGGCCCTGGTTCAGGCCTTCGCGGCCGAGCATCTGCCAAAGGCGGAAGGTTCGGGCGCGGCAATCCTCGCTCTCGATATGAGCGGCATCGCCGCGAGAGAAAGCATCCTCGTTTAAGTCCTCGAATCAATTTCGCTGAAAGTCGCCTTATCTCTTCTGCTCTACCCTCCCCCAATGGGAGGGTTTTTTCGACCTTTCGAATTTCGCCTAGCCTATAATTCATGATTATAAATATAACAATTGAGGCAATTTCAAAATGCCGAAGCATTTTGAAATTGCTACCTTGAAATGCGGCATTTGCGCACGGTTTCGAAGAAACCGGAGCAAATGCGAAGCCACTTTCAAAACTAACCGAGTTTTGAAAGTGGCTCAATTGCATAGAATGACGAATATGGCGCTTGTTTACCAATGGATGCGAAAAATGCCATAAAACACTTGACGTATTTTCCTGGAATTGCTATGTTCTTGATATCGATAAATAAATAGAGATAAAAAATGATCGAATTGTGGATCATGGCAAAAGGAGGCCAGCATGAGCAGCATCGTGATCACGGAGAGGAAGCAACCGAGGGCTAAAGGGCCAAGCGAGGCCTTTGCGGCAATCGTGGAACCCGTAAATTCGACCTCGACCTTCGATGAGCTCGAAGCGACGGTCAGGGAGGCCAAGGAAGCCCAAAGGTTTTTCGCGTCTTTCGATCAGGAGAAGGTCGACGCGGTTTTCCGCGCCGCGGCCATGGCCGCGAGCGCCGCTCGTATCGAATTGGCCATCGACGCCGTAGCCGAGACGGGAATGGGCATCGTCGAGGATAAAGTGATAAAGAACCAGTTCGCGGCCGAGTATATCTACAATAAATACAAGTCGATGAAGACGGTCGGCGAGATCGAGCGGGACGAGGCCGAAGGGATCGTCAGGATCGCCGAACCTGTAGGAGTGATCGCCGGCATCATACCGACGACCAATCCGACTTCGACGGCCATCTTCAAAGCCTTGATCGCGCTGAAAACCCGCAATGCCATCGTATTTTCCCCTCATCCTCGCGCCAGGAAATGCACGGTCAAGGCGGCGAAGATCATCCGCGACGCTGCAGTCGCCGCCGGCGCGCCCGCGGGCATCATCGGCTGGCTCGCGAATCCCAGCGTCGAGGATTCCAACCGTCTCATGAAGCATCCGGACGTGAGCCTCATCCTGGCGACCGGCGGGCCCGGCATGGTCAAGGCCGCCTATTCCTCGGGCAAGCCGGCCATCGGAGTCGGCGCTGGCAATACGCCGGCCGTAATCGACGAGAGCGCCGACATCGACATGGCGGTCTCCTCGATCATCCTTTCGAAGACCTTCGACCACGGCGTCATCTGCGCCTCGGAGCAGAGTGTCGTCGTCGTGGACGCGGTCTACGACGCGGTTCGAGCGCGCTTCGCCGCCCAAGGCTGTCTCATCCTCGGCGAAGCCGATAAAGCCAGGCTCGCGAGAGTCCTCGTAAAGGAAGGCCGCATCAACCCCGAAATCGTCGGCCAGAGCGCCGGCAGGATCGCGGCGATGGCCGGCATCGAGGCGCCGGCCGGCGTCAAGATCCTCATCGCCGAGGTCGATGCGGTAGGTCCCGCGGAGCCCTACAGCTGGGAGAAGCTTTCGCCGGTCCTCGCGCTCTACCGCGCGCGCGGTTTTGCGGCCGCCGTCGATACGGCCGCGGCGCTCATCGACTTCGCGGGGCTCGGGCATACCGCGGTCCTCTATACCGATCCCGTAAACAAGGATCGCATCGCCGCCTACGCAAAGCGGGCGAAGGCGGGCCGCGTTCTGGTCAATATGCCGAGCTCTCATGGGGCGATCGGCGACGTCTTCAATTTCAGGCTCGAGCCGTCTCTGACCCTCGGCTGCGGGAGCTGGGGCGGCAATAGCGTAAGCGAGAATGTCGGTCCGAAGCATTTGCTGAACATCAAGACGGTCGCCCAGCGGCGCGAGAACACCTTGTGGATGCGGCTTCCGCCCAAGATTTACCACAAATACGGCTGCCTCGGCACGGCTCTAGGAGACCTCGCCGGCAAAAGGCGCGCCTTCGTCGTAACGGACAAGAGCCTCTTCGATCTCGGCATGGTCGCCAAGGTTACGAAGAAGCTGGAAGCTCTCGGCATGGAGTGCGCGGTCTTCTCCGAAGTCCTGCCCGACCCGACCGTCTCGGGAGTAAAAGCCGGCGTACGGCGAATGGCGGCTTTCGGGCCCGACGTCATCGTGGCCCTCGGGGGCGGCTCGCCGATGGACGCGGCCAAGCTCATGTGGCTTCTGTACGAAAACCCCGAGCTGAAGTTCGAGGACTTGGCCATGCGCTTCATGGATATACGCAAGCGCATAGTCGATTTTCCCGAGTTGGGCAGAAAGGCGAGCCTCGTCGCCATCCCGACCACGTCGGGGACCGGCTCCGAGGTGACGCCCTTCGCGGTCATCACCGATGACGCGACCGGCAAGAAGTATCCGCTCGCCGACTACGCGATCACCCCGAATATCGCGATCTGCGACGCCGAGCTCGCCATGTCCATGCCCAAGGCCCTGACCGCGGCCGGCGGCATAGACGCCCTCACCCACGCGCTCGAGGCCCTCGTCTCCTGCATGGCCAGCGATTTCACGGCGCCCCTCGCGATGGAGTCGGCGCGGCTGCTATTCGAGTACCTCCCGCGCGCCTATGGGAAGGGGGCGGCCGATCTCGAGGCCAGGCAGGCGGTGCACGATGCCGCGACGATGGCCGGCATGGCCTTCGCCAACGCCTTCCTCGGTCTCTGCCACTCGATGGCGCACAAGCTCGGCGCGCGATACCGCCTTCCCCACGGCGTCGCCAATGCCCTCCTCATCGAGGAAGTGATCAAGTTCAACGCCGAGACCGCGCCGACCAAGATGGCCGCCTTCGCCCAGTACAAGTATCCCAAGGCCAAGGCTGACTATGCAAGACTGGCGCGCTATCTCGGTCTTGCGGGGAAGGATGACGGCGAGCTCGTGGTTGCCCTATGCGCGGCTGTCGCCGAGCTCAAGGCTAAAATAGGCATTCCAGCCTCGATCCAAGCCGCAGGGGTAGACGAAAAGAGCTTTCTCGCGGATCTTGATGAGCTCGCCCTCGACGCCTTCGACGATCAGTGTACGGGAGCCAACCCTCGGTATCCGCTGATCGCGGAGATAAAGGAACTGTACCTTAAGTCTTTTTACGAAAAGAGATAGTTGGCTACTTATCATCAGGGTCTTTATCACACGTACATGTATCCTGTCCAAGTTAGGCATAGCCCGCGCCTAACTTGGACGATTATCATGCCCAAGTTGGACATAGCTTGTGGCCAACTTGGGCACGGCTC
>CAYNFM010000023.1:31604-44084 GCA_964396415.1 uncultured Treponemataceae bacterium
GGCAGAGCTCGCGGCCAAGTTGGGCGATCCTCGTTTTACTCTGATCGACTAGGGCTGCAATTGTAAAAAGACTCATAAATCTTTGTCTTGAAATGTCATGCGTAGCAAGTCGCAGATGATATCCTTTATGCAGAATGTCTCGCCTCGCGAAGCCAAGCGGCCAGGGGTTCCGCTCCCTCCCCCGTCTTGCCGTTAAGCGGGAAAATCGGGGCCTTGGGCGCCACCGAAGCGAGACCGGAACGGAAGAAACCTTCGTCGAAGCCGACGGCCTCGGCAAGGTCGGGTTTCGTCAGGACGACGGCGGCCGACCGCGCGAAGGCGGCAGGATATTTGTAGGGCTTGTCGCTGCCCTCCGCGACGCTCGCGACGACGATCTTCAAGTCTTCGCCGATGACGAATTCCGCGGGGCAGATGAGGTTCCCGATGTTCTCGATGAAGAGCCAGGAGCCGTCGTCCATCTTCATCCGGGAGAGGATCGCCTTGATCATGGGCGCGTTGAGGTGGCAGTCTCCGCCCGTCTCTATCTGGTATGCGTCGATGCCCAGGGCGCGCAGCGCGCGGGTGTCGATGTCGCTCGCCACATCGCCCTCGATTACGGCGAGGGGCGCGTCGGCCCCGAGGCGCTCGGCCAGCCTGGTTATCAGACTGGTCTTGCCGGCTCCGGGACTGCCCAATACGTTGACCGTGAAGATGCTCCGGGCGCGCAAGCCCTCGTGTATCTCACTCGCTTGCGCGTCGTTTTCCGCGTAAATGGCGCGCTTGAGTTCGACCCTCACGCCGATTCCTCGATTTCTATCGAGTCTACGTAGAACTCGCCGCCGATAGAGGTCATGATTCCCTGCTCGCCGCAAACGGGACAATCGAAGGTGAAGCGTTTGCGCTCGAATTCGAGTCCGCACGACGGGCATCGGACGAGGGGCTTTACGTAACGGATATCGAGGAGGGCGCCTTCGGCGAGCCCCCCCTTGGCCGAGGCCGCGAAGTAGAATTCCAGGGATTCCCGCATGTACCCGGTGCTCTCGCCGACGACGAGGAGGATCCGCGAGACTCGCGCCGCGTTCCGCGCCTGCGCTTCCGCCGATACCATCTTGACCAGGGCCTCGGCGGCGCTCGCCTCATGCACCTTCGGCTCCGCTCGAGGCAAGGCCGCCGACGCTCCCATCGATCGACCCCGGCGCCGCAGCCGGCGTGGAGTGCTCCTCGATCCTTCCCGCGAGGTCGGCGAAGGCGACCGACTTCGGGCGCTCGTTTATCATGAAAAGGCATTTCTTGGGACAGACGCGTATGCAGAGTCCGCAGGTAACGCAGGCGAAATTGTCTATTCGCCAGGACTTCGGGTCCTTGCCGACGACTATGGCGTTGGCGGGGCAGCGCTTCGAGCAGGCGCCGCAATGGATGCAGGCAGGGTAATCGATGCCGATCCGGCCGCGGCTCTCCGCGAAATTCTCCCTGACGACATAAGGGTATAGTCGGGTGGCGGGCCCGGTCGACAGGTTGCGGAACAGGATGCGCGCCATCTGCAGTAGTGCCACTCTTTACCTCTCGGTGCAGGAAATGCAGGGATCGATGGTGAGGATTATCGTCGGGACGTCGGCGAGGCTGGCGCCCCGCATCGCCTCGACCATGGCGGGGATATTGGCGAAGGTCGGCGTGCGGACGCGGAAGCGCTCGAGGTTGCGGCTGCCCTTCGACTTGACGTAGTAAAGGACCTCCCCGCGAGGCTGCTCGAGCCTGGCGAAGCATTCGCCGACGGGCGGCATGCCCTTAACCGGGACCGAGACGGGGCCGGAGGGCATGCCCGCGACCGCCTTTTCCATGATCTCGAAAGACAGCTCGATCTCGCGCATCCGTACCGCGGCCCGAGCCATGCAATCCCCCGAGGTCTCGACGACGGTCTCGAAGGGGATTTCGCCATAGGCCGCGTAGCCGCGCTTCCTGAGATCGTAATCGTAGCCGCTCGCGCGCAGCATCGGCCCCACAGCGCCGAGCTCGTAGGCCCTTTCCTTCGAGATCGCGCCGACGCCTTCGAGGCGATGCCGAACGGTCGAATCCTGGAGCATCACTCGCGACAATTTCCTGATGTCGTCGCGCGCGGGCTTCAGCGCCTTCATGCATCGCCGGAGGGTCTCGTCGCTCGGGTCCCTGCTGACTCCGCCGACGATGGCGGAACCGAAAATGACGCGCCCGCCCGCGGTCTCCTCCGCGACGTCGATGACGAGCTCGCGCGCGCGCCATGAAGCCATGAAGAGGCTCTCGAAGCCGAAGGCGTCGGCCGCGAGGCCTACCCACAGGAGATGGCTGTGCGCTCGCTCGAGTTCGCACCAGAAAGTGCGCAGCCAGCGCGCGCGATCGGGAATGGCGAGGCCAAGGAGGGTCTCGACAGCCTCGCAGTAGCCCATGCCGTGCATGAACGAGCAAATGCCGCAGATTCGCTCGGCTATATGGACGTAGTCGGTATAGTCGCGCTTCTCCACCAGGAGCTCTAGGCCGCGGTGGATATAGCCTATCTGCGGCACCGCGCCCACCACCTTCTCATCCTGGAGGTAGAGGTCGAAGTGCAGCGGTTCCGGCAGGACCGGGTGCTGCGGGCCGAAGGGAATGACCGAGGGGCCGTTGTCGCCGGATTCGCCATGCGTATCGTCGCGCCGCGTATCCTCGCGATGGTTCATATCGCGCCTCCCTCGGAGCGGGGTCCCGTCATCGTCACTTTGCTGAAGGGCTTCGCGCCGGCTTCGCCGCCGACTACGTCGTAGACCCTGCCCATCCAATCGGCGCCGATCCTTTCGATGCGAAGGCCGAAGAGGTCGCGTATCTCGTTTTCGTAGAGGAAGGCGGCGGGATAGAGGGAGGTGATGCTCGGGATAGCCTCGTCGGCCCTCGCGCGGAAGCGCAGGGACTTCATGTCGAGGTCGAGGCCGAAGGAGTAGCTGAGCTCGTAGCCTTCGACGATCGAGACGCAGAGGACCTGGATGATCCGCCAACCGGCGCTTCGCAGGGCGTCGACGGCCGGGAGGAGACTCCCGGCCTCGATCTCCTCGATGACCTGGACTTCTTTTCCCGTCACTTCGCTCCTCCCTCTCGGCTCGTTCTCTTGCGAAACCTCTTCGCCTTCGACCTCGCCCTTTCCTTTTCCTTGAGGATGATCGCGGCGCGCACCACTCCGTCGAGGATCGACTCCGGCTTGGCCGCGCAACCGGGCACGTAGACGTCCACGGGTATCGTCGAGGCCACGCCTCCCGAAACGTTGTAGCATTCGGCGAACACGCCGCCGGAGTAGGCGCAAGCTCCTATCGCGACGACCGCCTTCGGCTCGGGCATCTGGTCGAAGATATTCTTGACGATGGGCGCGTTGAGGTGATTCACGCTTCCCGTCACCAGGAAGATGTCGGCCTGCTTGGGATCGCCGGTCACGATGCAGCCGAAGCGCTCGGCGTCGTAGACGGGCGTAAGGCAGGCGAGCACTTCTATGTCGCAGCCGTTGCAGCTCGACGCATCGTAGTGGATCAACCAGGGGGAGCGTTCTATCGAACTCATGGTGTCCCTCTCGAGATCAGGTAAAATGGTATCAGGTTGCCCGCGCCGGCCACCAGGGTCGCGATCCAGGCGAAGGAAAGGGCGAGCTCCCATCTGACGCGGGCGGTCGCGTTATCGAGGAGGATGATGAGGAGATAGGTAAAGGCGAGTCCCAGGATGGCGGAGATCCAGCTGGACGAGAAGAATAGGAGCACGAGGGCGAAAAGATAGACCGATTCGTACCAATGCGCCAGCTCCACCATAGCCAATGCGGGGCCGCCCATGTCGGCCGTCAGGCCCATGACGAGCTCCTGATGCGCGTGATGCGAGGTCGATATGTCGAAGGGCGACTTTCGCAGCTTCATCTCTAGGACGTAGACGATCCCGAGGTAGATGCCGGGAAGGTAGAGGTAGGCCGGCATCTTCGAGCCGAGTATCGCGTAGAAGTTGAAGCTTTTGGCGACCCCGTAAAGCCCCACGAGGGCGATGATCACCATGGGCTCGTAGGCCGTCATGAGGAGGAGCTCGCGCTCGGCTCCGATGGTGCTATAAGGCGAGCCCGTCGAATAGGCCGCGAGGACCAGGAAGACGCTCGCCAGGGTGAGCACGAAAACGATGAGGAGGATGTCCGAGCCGTAGAAGAAGAGGACTCCCGTCAGCAGCGCGAAAACGAGGTGGCTCGCGATCAGGGGCATCTGAAGCCGGTTCACGGGCGCGATGCGGCGCGTGAGGAGCTTGCGCAGGTCGTAGAAGGGCTGGAGGAGCGGGGGACCGACCCGCCCTTGGAGCCTCGCGGTGATCACTCGGTCCAGTCCGTCCAAGAGGCCGCCGAGCAGGGGGCCGAGCACGACATATGCGATGGCTGCGTAAATCTCGATACCCTTCATAGGAGGACCGTCCCTAGGATGATGAGCGTCAGCAGGATGCCGATCGCGATTCCGGCGTTGAGTATCCGCTTCTCGCCGAAGATGCTTTCGAGATAATAGGAGTGGGTCGCGACGCGGAGTTCCGCGCCTTTGGATCCCTTGAACGCAAGCCCAGGCCCGGTGACGCGTCCCGACATATAGGCGGGAGAGAGCCCATCCTTGCTGCGCCTCGAGATGATCAGGAGGAGGGCGGGAACGGCTACCGTCATGCCGACCATGAGGACCGTGACGAGCATGTTGCTGCGGTCGAGCCCGAAGGTCTTGCCGAAGGTATCCAGCAGGTAAGGCTCGAAGGCGTATTTGGACACGAGAGGATATATGACGCAGGCGGCTATGGCGAGGATGGTGAGGGAGGCCTCGGAGAAGAGCTCGTAGCGAGTCACCTTGCCCTCGAGGAGGCCGCGCGTCGCCGACGGGTCGCGTATGCTGAGGAGGAGGCCCATCCACTTGGACCAGAACAATACGGTGGTCGCGGAGCCGAAGGCCAGGAAGGCGATCATGAAGGGGCTCACGATGCTGTTGAGGTTCATGAAGGCTTCCATCGCCGCCCACTTGGACACGAGCATGCCGAAGGGAGCTACGAACATGCAGGAGATGCCGACGACGAGGAAGAGCGTTATTCGCGGCATCCCGACGAGCAGGCCCCCCATGGATTCGATGTCGAGGCTGCCCGTTCCGACGCTGGCCGTTCCGACGGAGATGAAGAGGAGGGCCTTCGCGATGGCGTGGAAGAGGACGAGGAAGAGGGCTACCCATACGAGCTCGTAGGTGCCGATCCCCGCGCAGGTCGCGATGAGGCCGAGGTTGGAGACGGTCGAGAGGGCGAGCACCCGCTTGGCGTTGCGTCGCGATACGGCCGCGAAGGCCCCGGCGATGAAGGTGAGGATGCCGACGAAGGAGACGAGGTAGCCGACGGTCGTGCCCGTCATCGCGGGCGCGAGGCGGATGAGGAGGAATACGCCCGCCTTGACCATCGTGCTCGAGTGGAGGAGGGCCGAGACCGGGGTGGGCGCGACCATGGCGCCGAGAAGCCAGGGCGTGAAGGGCAGGAGCGCGGCCTTGACGATCCCCGCCAGCGCGAGGAGGGCCACCGGCGCGATGATGAGCGCGGCATCCGGGCCCTTGGCCATGGCGAGCAGCGCGTCGAGCTCGACCTTGCCGGTGCGCGCCGCGAACAGGATGATGCCGAGCGAGAACGCCAGCCCTCCGAGTAGGTTGAGGTTTAGGGCGAGGAAGGAGTTCTTCTCGGCCTCCGCGTCGCCTCCGTAGCCGATGAGGATGAAGGAAGCGAGCGTGGTCATTTCCCAAAAAAGGAGCATGAGCCGAAGGTCGTTCGACATCACGAGGCCGTACATCGCGCCGAGGAAGGAGAGCATCGTAAAGCTGAAGAGCCTTCGTCGGTCCCGGATCGCGGGATGCTCCTCGTGGTAGGTCTTCATGTAGCCGGCCGCGTAGACCATGATCAATCCGCCGACCACGCCGATTATGAGCACGAGGAGAAGGGATACCTGATCGACGACGAAATGCGCCTCGGCCTCGATCCCGCCGGTCCAGCGCCCTCCCGCCAGGGAAAGGGCCGCCTGAGCCGCGGCGAGCAGCAAGGGGAAGGCCCTGCGCTTTACGATCGCGAGGACGGCTATGAATGCGGCCATCGCGAGCTCCGCGCCCAGTATCCAGTAGTCGAGATTCGGGAGGGTGGCGACGAGCCTCAACGGCAGGGCTCGCGCCTCGGTAACCGCCAGGACGACCGCGAGCGCGGCTTGCGTCGCGGCGCCCGCGATGACGACCAGGCGCCTTAGCCTGTCGTTCCGGACGGCGAGCGCGATCAGGCCGAAAATCGGAGGAGCGACGACGACTATAAAAGGTAGTGTCATAAGTGTTCGCCCATCTTAAGCGAGAACTCGGAAAATGACTATATCTTTTTATCTGTCCTCGTGTCGAAAACCGAACTATTTTCGATGCGGCTCATTTCGAGCGTCGGGCGCCGAACCTGCAAATGGACGAACGCATCCGAACGCCTGAGCCAATTTCAAAAGTCGGTTACTTTTGAAATTGGCTTCGCATTTGCTCCGGTTTCCTCGAAACCGTGCGCAAATGCCGTAGTTTATGGTAGCTCTTTCAAAATGCGTCCGCATTTTGAAAGAGCCTCGCTTTTCTTGACATTTATTTACAAGGCAGGAAATTTACGCAGGTCTCCTCTTGCGTTTCACGACGGTAGCGGCGGCTCGGATCCGAGGTTTCGACCTTAGTCGGACTGGCCGTGCATCATTTGGGAAAACTCCGCCTCGTCGAGGGTTTCCTTCTCGAGAAGCCGTTCGGCGATAGCGTCGAGGAGGCTCTTCTTGCCGCGCAGGCTCGCGAGCACGCTGTCGTAGCGCTCCGCCACGATGCGGGCGATCTCTTCGTCCACGTAATTCTGCGTTTCCTCGCTGTACTCGCGGGCCATGAAGGGCTCGGTCGGGTTCCCGAGCATGACCGAACCTCGGCGGGTGAGGGCGACGTGGCGGAAACGCTCCGACATTCCGTAGTCGGTTATCATCCGTCGCGCGATATCGGTCGCCCTCGTCAGGTCGTTCGCGGCGCCCGTCGAAATGAGGCCGAAGGCGATCTCCTCCGCCGCGCGCCCCCCGAGAAGGACGTCTATCTGGCCGATCAGCTCGTCCTTCGTGAGGATGAATCGGTCTTCGATGGGGAGCTGGAGAGTATATCCCAGCGCGCCCATGCCGCGAGGCACGATCGATACCTTGCGCACCGGGTCGGCGCCCTGGGTCGAGGCCGCGGTGATGGCGTGACCGGTCTCGTGGAAGGCGACGGTCCTGCGCTCCCTCGAGTTCATCACCCGACTCTTCTTCTCGAGGCCGGCCACTATCTTCTCGATCGCCGCGTCGAAGTCCGATGCCTGCACCTTCCTGCGCCCGGCCCGTACGGCGAGGAGGGCCGCCTCGTTGACGAGGTTCGCGAGATCTGCGCCCACGAAGCCGGCCGAGCCCCGCGCGACCTTCGAGAGATCCACGGAGTCGTCGAGCTTCACCGCCTTCGCGTGTATGCGCAGGATCGCCTCTCGGCCGACGAGGTCGGGCCTGTCGACCAGGACCTGCCTATCGAAGCGGCCGGGCCGCAGCAGGGCGGGATCCAGGACGTCGGGCCTGTTCGTCGCCGCGAGGATGATGAGGCCGCTCGTCGCGTCGAAGCCGTCCATCTCGACGAGAAGCTGGTTGAGGGTCTGCTCCCTCTCGTCGTTGCCCCCCATTTGGCCGGAGACCCGGCTTTTCCCGATCGCGTCGAGCTCGTCTATGAAGACGATGCAAGGAGCCTTCTCGCGGGCCTGCTTGAAGAGGTCGCGCACGCGCGCCGCCCCCACGCCCACGAACATCTCGACGAAGTCGGCGCCGCTCATCCTGAAGAAGGGCACTTCGGCCTCTCCAGCCACCGCGCGCGCGAGGAGGGTCTTGCCCGTTCCCGGCGGTCCGACGAGGAGCACGCCCTTGGGGATCTTGCCGCCAATCTCGGTGTACTTCCGAGGGCTCTTGAGGAAGTCCACGACCTCTACGAGCTCTTCCTTGGCCTCGTCCACGCCGGCTACGTCGCCGAAGCGGGTCTTTACGTCGCCCTCGGCGACGATCATGGCCTTGTTCTGGCCGAAGGCCAGGACGTTCCCGCCCGGATTGCCGAGACGCCGAAACAGGAGCCGCCAAATGATGAACATGAACACGAGCGGCAATATCCAATTGAGTATGAAGGAGAGGACCGCGTTTCCCTCGCGCGCGACGGAGGCGTAGGTCACGCCCTTCTCGTCGAGGAGGGCTATGAAGCCCGGATCGTATACTGGCACCGCCTTGTAGGCGGCCGGGGCCCGTACCGACAACGCCTGTATGCCCGCGGCGGGTTTTTTATCCGCCTGCAGAAAGCCGGTATAGTAGTTCTGGTCCATCTCGACGCGCTTGATCTCGCCGGAGCGAACCTTATCCTTGAACGCGCTGTAAGGGATGATCGTGTCGTCGCTTTGGAAGATGAAGAAGTTGAGGAGGGCCACCGCCACCAGCATGACGACCACGTAGCCGAGGGAGAACCTGAACTGGAACCCGTTGAGGTTGGGCGGAATCACCGGACCCTTGCCTCTCAAAGGCCCTTTGGGAGATGGTCGCTTGCGATCCCATCCCTTGCTTTTCCTTGCCATTGTCGCTCCCGTCGGACGGCTTTTCCCGTACCAATTAAATGTAACCAATTTGGGGCCATCGAGGCTACGAGGTCCGGAGGCGGACGGGACAGCCTTGACCAGGGCGGGACATTTCCGTATATTTCCTTCGACCCACAAAAGCGCTCATCTTTTTCAGGAGGAATAGGTATGAAGGTGAAACCTCTCGGCGATCGCATCCTCATCAAAATTCAGGAAAGCGAGAGCAAGACCGCCAGCGGGATCATAATTCCGCAAACGGCCCAGGAAAAGACCCAGAACGGTGTCGTTATCGCCGTCGGTACCGATAAGGACGTCATCAAGGTTAAAGAGGGGGACAAGGTGATGTACGACAAGTACGCAGGCGCCCAGATTAAGATCGACGGCGTCGATCACCTCATCGTCAAGTTTGCCGACGTCCTCGCGGTCATCGAGTAATTCGTTCGCTTAGAAGCGGCAAGGGCCGTTCACCTTTGAGTGGACGGCCCTCGTTTTTTTGGCGAGCCACGTTGATCGGAACCTGAAAAGGAATCGCCCTTGCAGGGCGACTGGGGAATTACTCGGTGAGGACCTTGAGGACGTCCTCGGGTTCCTTCGCGGCCAGGATCGCCGCGCGCTTCTCCTCGCTGCGGAAGAGAAGGCTGACCTCGGCCAGGAATTGCAAATGCGGCCCGGTCTTGTCGGCCGGCGAGAGCGTCATGATGAAGATGCGGCAGGGCTCGCGGTCGAGCGCGTCGAAATCGACCGCCATGTCCGAGACCCCGATGCAAGCGACGAGATCCTTGACCGCGTCCGTCTTGCCGTGAGGTATGGCGATCCCATGCTTCATTCCCGTGCTCATGCGCCGCTCGCGCTCCAACACGGCTTTGCGAGCGGCGGCCATGTCGGCGATCTTTCCCGAGCGCGCCGCTACTTGGAGCAGCTCATCGATAAGCTCTTCCTTCGTGCGCCCCTTGAGGCCGAGGGCGACGGTTTCGCGGCTTAATATGCTCTTGAGGTCCATGTTCACATTCTACGATTGCCCAGGGTCGACGTCAAGCATGCGCCGCGCCATCGATGCGTCAGATGAAGAATCGCGATTCCTTCTCCTGCGCGAGGCCGGAGCGGCGGGCGAGGAGGATCGATACGCATCCGGCCCAAAGCGCATCGAGGAAGGATCCGATCGCGATGAGCGGCAGGGCGACAGGCACTGCGATCAGGAATCCGTTCTCGAAGCCCTTCCCGTAGAGTGCGCAGAGGGAAGTTAGGGCGGCCATCGCGCCCCTGTCGGGGGAGGAGCCCACGAAGCAGGTGGCGATCGGCGCGAAGACGACGATCCATAGGAGGCTGCCCGGAGAGACGCCCAGGTTGGAATACGACGAGAGGACGACGATGAAGGCCGTAGACGTAACCAGGGCCGTGCCCGCCCTTCCGACCATCGCCGCGAGGGGAATGTCGAGGACGTTGGCCCTCCGCCTGATGCCGAGGCTCTCCTTGGCGTGCTTCATGAGCGAGCCCAGGGGAAAATAGAGGTCGCCCGAGACCAAGGCGGCGAGAGAGGGAGCCAGGAGGGCGTAGAGGACGCGGTAGGGGTTCTTTTTCCCTCCGAAGAACCAAAGCGCTCCCGGCATTACGACGAGCGCCACGACGAAGGCCTCTATTCCTACTGTTGCGAGCAAGGGCCGGTAGACGTCCGTCCTCGGGACGGCTTTGAGCTCGAGGACGTTGTGCGCCGCCGTCGCGATGATGAGAACGCCGAGGAATTCGGCGAAGAATGAATTGATCTGATAGAATACCCGCGACAGCGAGTCGAATAGGAGGACGACGGGCTTGGTGGCCGATCGGTCGTGGCTGAATGCCAGGCCGAGGAGGAGGGCGAGGACGTAGACCGGCAGGAGGAACTGCCCCGAGGCGAGGGCCGCGAAAGGGCTCTCGGGGAAAACCGCCATGAGCAGGTCCTTTATGCCCGCCGGCCTCCCGGATGGAACCGCGTCCGCCACGAGGGGAATGCGCGCCGGCCTGACGGCCGCCGCGACGCCGACGCCGACCAGACTGAGCACAGCCACCGCCGCGAGTAGGACCAATATCGTCCGCCACAGGCTTTTCCAGAACTCCTTGTCCTCGTTCTGCTCGAAGACGGCCACGGGAACGGAGAAGAGCACGAGGGGTACGAGGGCATAGCGCCCGATCCGGATCGAAAGGTCGAAGAGGAAGCTCATCGCGTCTCGAAGGCTCTCGTCTTCGAGGGGTATCGCCAGAGCGAGGGCGGCTCCGAGCAAGGCCCCGATGAGGTATTTCATCCAGATCTTCATGGTGGCGAGCATAACGCCCGCCCCGGCCGATCGTCAATCGCGCCTCGGTTCCGCGACTCGTCCAGACTTGTTGCTCATCGCCCCGACGTGTATTCTTCAGGCATAATGCGATTCATTGCAGAAAAGGGCGAAGCGCTCGGATTGATGGACGCTTCGTCTCTCGGCTATCCGCCCCTCCGCGGCGTCTTCTCGCCAAAGGGCGACGCGGATCTGCGGCAGGCAGTCTACGCGCCCGAGGCTTCCTATATAGAGGCGGCGGCTTCGACCATAGCCGCCCTCTTTCCCGAGGAGGTCGATCCGGTCATGGCCGACCGCCTGGCGCTCCGAGCCTTCGCCGAGGCTCCGGCCCGGAGCGGTCGCGGGGAAGATATCCTCGTAGCCGACTATGCGGCGGGGCCCTCCGGAAGCGCCGCGGACTCCGAGGCCTCATTCCTTGCCGGCATCCTCGCGACAGTCGCGCGTCATGGCGGCCCGAGGCTTCTCCTGGCCGACGGTACGGGGAGCGAGGGCGCGGCTCTTTCGGAGGCGATCGCAGGGATTCCCGACCTTCGTCTTGCCCTCCTGTACCCGGAAGGATGCGCGGCCAGCGGGCTCCGAAGCCAGCGCCTCGCCCGCGAAGGCGGACAGGTCGAGCTTCTCGCCGTCCGCGGCGACAATATCGTCGTCGAGGGCCTTATCCGCGAGGCCGCGGGAAGGACTCTCGCCGGCGCGCTCGTCACCGCCGCCGGCCCCGCCAACCCCGCCCGCTTCGCGGCTCGGATCGTCGCGCTCGCCTCGACCTTTTCGATCCTGCGCAAGGGCGCCGCAGGGGATTTTCTCATCGGGATCGGCGCAGGCGACGGCTTGGGCCTGGCCGCCTGCCTCTGGGCATGGAGGCTCGGGCTCCCGCTCAAGGGAATCGTCCTGTCGATCGGAGAGAAGGGGGTGCTTGGGCTCGATCCTTCCGGCAGGTCTCTCATCGATCGCTTCGACGCCGAGAGGCCGGGCGTCATCCGCTCCCTCGCGCTCCTGCAGCCGGTCGACCGCGAATCGGCGCTGCGCGAGCGCGCGGCCTTCGCCAAGGAGGGGGGGCCCGCCCTCGATCTCGCTTCGGCGATGACCCTCGTCGCCGCCGAGCGCGCCCTCGATGCCGGTCTCCGGGGCCATGTCAGGGTAGTCGTGCCTCGAGGGACCGATCCGCGCTGGGACCTCCCCGACGTCGACGGCGGGGTCGAGAGCCCAGGCCCCGGTCTCCGCGACGCTCGCGTCGACGAGGAGATCGAACCCAGGCTCGCTGATTTGGAACGCGCGTTGACAGCCTAGCGCGCTTTCGATTACATTGTTAATCAGGCCGCGACGCGGTCGTGCCGCACCCCGGATTGCCGCAACAGTTGACAATGGCAGTTCGCCCGCGCGGCTTAAAATAGAAGGCTTTTTCGAGGCCCGCAGGGGTTTTGAGGAACATTAATATATATATGAAGCATGTTTCGCGACGGTTAACCAAAAGCGTCGCGAGCCGCGAGACCCAATAGCTCAGATGGATAGAGCGGCTGCCTCCTAAGCAGCAGGTCGACGGTTCGAATCCGCCTTGGGCCAT
>CAYNFM010000024.1:0-43500 GCA_964396415.1 uncultured Treponemataceae bacterium
CTAATAAATCTTGATTGCTATGCTTATATCTCCCTTGAAAAGGAGAAGAGCCCGATAAGTATCTCGGTCCCGCCTTCGTGCGCGATGTAGATTGCGGATCCCAGATTCCGCCCGGAGCCTTCTAGGATGGCCTCGTCATCGGAAACGGTTCGTATAGGGTACTTCCCTGTCTGGCCAAGAATCGTGGTCGAAAGAAGGAAGTGCTTCGTGTCCCGATCGACTAATAGTGCCGCCCGCTTCAGGAAGGGAGCGCTTTCGCGCTCCATCCTGACCCATTTCCCGACTCGGGCTCTCCAGGCGGGCCGCGGGGTTCCGGCCTCTATCTTGCGGCCGATGCCTATGGGTATCCCGCAAATCCGCAGCGCGATGAGCGTCTCTCCGTCCAGACTCTCCGGCGTTATATGGATCTCTTTCAGGATCGGGATAGGAAGCGCGATGCCGAGGATCTTCGCGCGTAGAGCAATGCTTCCATCCGTGCGGCGATAGCCTTCAAGCCATTTCCCGAAGACCTGGACGGCGAGCTCGGAGGACTTCTTCAGGATGCGCAGGATGCCCATGGATGTCGCATAGTTGCCTTCCAGACGGGTGGCGAGGGCGGCGGGCAGGGACGCGGGAGCGGGCGCCGGGAGCGGGGCGGCGAAGGAGGGCCCGCCCTTCGCCTGGCCGAAGGCGCGCAGAGCCTCGGCTGCGATGCCCCCTAGCGAGAAAGAGCCCACGCCTTTTACCGAATTGACCATCACGAAGACGCCGAGAGAACGAGCGGGATCAATGATCAAGAAGGAGCAGAAGGGATCGAGGTCCCCGCCGTGACCGACGAGAAGCTCGCCCGGCAGGGATGGTAGCTTCATGATCCACCAGGCCAAGCCGATCGAGAAATCGAAATCAAGGTCCACGCCTGCGTTCTGCCGCGTCCACATTTCGCGCTGAGTCGCGCCCGCAAGCGGCCCGCCCTCCGAGCCAGCGGCCGACGCGATGACGGCAGTCAGGAAGCGGCCCATATCCTCGGCGCTTGAGTTGAAGGATCCCGCGGGGATATCGCGGATATAGGGAATCCCCAGGTTTTTTTTCAAGCCCCTCTTTCCAAATGCGTATCGGTCCCGAAAACGCTCTTCGATGAGGAACGAGGAGGAGTCCATGCCTAGCGGGGCCAAGATGCTATCATGGATATACGAGGGGAAGTCTTGACCTGATACTTTCTCCACGATCAAGCCCAACAAGGAGAAACCGAGGTTGCTATACGAGAATACCGTCCCCGGTGCCGCGGAAAGACTTGTCTCCGAGGCAAGGAGCGCATTGTTCATGTACGGGCGCGGATATCCGGCGGGAATTTGGGCGCCGGACATGAACCCCATCCAAATGTCGCTTTGCAGCCCCGAATGGTGCGTCATGAGGAGTCTCACAGTCGCGGCCGAAAGGTCGTAGCCCCCGTTGCGAGGCTGGAATTCCGGTAAGTATCGAGAAATGGGGGCGTCGAGGTCGATCTTACCGTCTTGGACGAGGCGCATGATCGCCGTGGATGTGAACAGCTTGGATGTCGAGCCTATATTGGAGATTGTCGTAGAAGTAAATGCGCGTTTCCCCGATCCGTCGGCCAAACCGAAGCCCGTGCTCCAGAGCATACCCCTGTCGTCGGCTACTGCGATAGAGAGCCCTCTTATCCCGAGCCTCCGCATTTCCTTAGTAATGCTTGACGATAGCCTCGCGATATCGCTCATCACGCTACCACCGTGCCTTCGATCGCAGTCTTCCCCGCCTCGGACTCGGTCGTCGCGGCGGGGCGCAAGTCCCGAAGACCCACGAGCAAAATAACCGCGCTAGTCGCGACGCAGATGAGGTCCGTAAGGGGGCCCGCCCAGAACACCCCTTCGATCCCCATGATGACGGGGAGGAGGGCCATGCCCGCTATCATAAGAGCCTGGCGAAGGACGTAGAGACTCCCACCCTGCGCCGCCTTGCCGATGGAGATGAAGAGGGTCGCCGTCGTGAATTGCAGGCCGGTCGTGAAGAAGCTCAGCATGAAGATGACCATGCCGCGAGAGCCGAGCTCGACGAGCGCGGGATCCGAGCCGTTGAACGCCGACATTATGGCGCGGGGGAAGAGTTCGATCGCCGCGGTGAAGAGCAGGCCGATGATCGTGGTAGAGAGGAGGACGATGGCGGTGAGGCGCTTGACTCTATCGACCTTTCCCGCGCCGTAGTTATAGCCCCAGAGCGTCCCCGCTCCCTGCGTTATGCCCATGATGGGGAAGACGAGGAGCTGGCTTATAGTGTTGATGATGCCGATGACGGCGAGGGCCGTCGAGCCTCCGAATCGCGCCATCGAGTTGTTCGCGACGATGAGCATCGCGAGCGCGAGGATATGGACGAGGAAGAGGGGCGTACCCAGCTTGGCCATCGACGCGATAGTCGCGGGGCGCGGCGCGAGATTGCGGGCCTCTATCCGGAGGAGACTCTTCTTGCCCTGGATGAAGAGGAGCGTAAGGGCCGCCGAAAGGCCCTGCGCGGCCACCGTAGCCCAAGCCGCTCCGGCTATGCCCCACTTGAAGGCGAAAATGAAGAGGGGCGCGAGTATGGCGTTGAGGGTAGTCCCGCTCACTGTCGCGAACATGGCCGACCGCGGCCTGTTTTGGGAGCGCAGGCTGTTCGCGACCGCCATCGAGACGATCTGGAACATGAAGCCGATAGTGATAATGCCGATATAGGTCCTTGCCAGCGGCAGGATGGCCTCGGTCGTACCGAAGATCCTGAGGATGGGGTCGATGAAGATCCAGCTGAAGGCCATTATCGGGATCGCCGAGGCGATAGCCGCGAAGAAGGCCTGGCCGAGGACGGAGGACGCCTCATCGCGCTTCCCCGAGCCCATGGCTATCGACATCAAGGTCGCCGCCCCCACGCTGAGGAGGGCTCCTATGCCCTCCGCCACGAGCATCATCGGGAACCCCGCGGTCACCGCGGCGAGCGCGTCGGTACCCATGCCCTGACCGATGAAGATGCGATCGATGAAGTTGTAGAGGCCATTCACGAGCATGATCGCGATGGACGGGAGCGAGAACTTCAGGAGCAGCCTGCCGAGCGGAGCCTCTCCCATTTCAGCGACGTTGTCCATTGAGGAATCCTTTCGTACGCTTCGTGGCGACCAATGCCGCTCGCCGAGCCGCAGGCCCGCGCGAGACCGATTCGATCTGATTGAAGCTACTACGGGGCTCAAAATACTAAGCGATCGACGGATAGGCAAGCGACGATCCTCGATCCAAGTCGACCGATATCGTATGGGAGATCGGGCATCGTTCGCTGCAACCCGGATGAAGCGACCTGATCAAAACATCATTCATTCCCCTCAAGCTTTCAACCTTGCGATTCGCCGGCAAATCGACCTTCGATATATAGCCGATCGGCATGGATATTCCTTACTTTCTGTTCATGTCGCGGATTTGGCCCGCATGCCATCAGGCGAGGAGCGAACATGGAGGAAACGAAGGTTTTCGTCGTGGCCAACGAGGTCCTGTTGGCCCTTATCAAGCAGATAAAAAGCGCCCAGTGGGATATGGCGGTACCCGCGGAGATGACCTGGCAGCCCGATCAGAGGCTTCGCGACATCGTGAACTACCATATCTACGACGATGCCTGGGTCCCGGATATGCTGGCCGGCAGGACGATGGCCGAGGTAGGGAATGCTTACGACTTCCTGCGCTCCACCACCGACAGCGTCGCCGAATACGAGAAATACAATAGCCGCGCCAATAAGGCGGTCGAAAGCTTCAAGGACTTCGATCGCATCGCGCATCTATCCTACGGCGATTATACGGCCCGCGAATATCTGACGCATATCACGCTCTATCGCGGCTTGCATATCTTCGACATAGCGAATCTCATCGGCGCCAAGATCCAGGTTCCGGACGAGCTCGTCCGAGGCTTGTGGGAAATCGTCGAGCCGCAGGCACAAGTCCTACGCGACATGCACGTTATCGGCGCCGAAGTGCCGGTCCCGAAGGACGCCCCGCTGATCGATCGCCTGCTGGGACTCACCGGCCGCCATAGATAGCTCTCCGGGCTCGGGAAGCGTCGGATCGTCGGCATGGACCTTTCGGGCGACCAGGTCGAGATCACTACGTCGAACGCGCGCGAGGCCGGATCGGGCCGGCCCTCGGATTCCTCCGGACCGGCTATTTCCCGCGCGGGATCAGATCGCAGGCCTCCGGCGGCATCCAGTGAGCGTCCTGCCCTTCCCACTTGACGTTGCAGCCGATCGGATTGGTCACTGCCACGCGAGGAGGCTTTCCGGCCGAGATATCCTCCAGAGCCTCGGCCAAATCGTTGACGGTCATCAGGGAGACGTCCTTCGGGCTATCGACGCCGCGCCCCGTATAGACCAGCCTTCGATTCTCGTCGAACACGAAGAAATGGGGCGTCCGAAGGGCTCCGTAGGCCAAGGCGACGCTTTGACTCTCGTCGCGCAGGTAGACCCAGGGGAATGCCTTCTCCTTCATGCGGCTGACCATGTGCTTGAAATCGTCCTCGGGATGCGTGATCTCGCTGTTCGAATTGATGCCTACGAATTCGACTCCCCGAGGCGAGAAACGCGTCGCCGTGTCCCTGGTCAGCTCGTCGGAACCCAGCACGTAGGGACAGTGATTGCAGGTGAAGAAAACCACGAGCGTCTTGGCGGCCGCGAAATCCTTCAGCGCGTAGGCCTTGCCGTCCGTAGCCGGAAGGGAGAAATCGGGAGCCGAGGCTCCGAGCCCGAGAGTGAACCCCATCGTATCCTCCTATGAACCGATTCGCCGGCGCCTCGCGACGCCCGACCATGATTCCCCTTCAGCTCGCCTCGCTCTTCCGAAACTTGACCGCGTTTCCGCGAGGGCTCTCGCCGAAGAAGCGCTTGAACTCCCTCGAGAACTGCGAGGCGCTGGCGTAGCCTACGCGCTCGGCGGCGCCGCCCGCGCCCAGGCCTTCCTGGGCCATGAGCATGCGGGCCTTGTGGAGCCTGATGCTCTTTAGATACTGGAGGGGCGAGGACGAGGTGACCGCCTTGAAGTTGTGATGGAAGGCCGAGACGCTCATATTGGCCTCGCTCGCGAGCTCGCGCACGTCTAGGTCGCGGGAATAGTCCTGGTGCATGCGCTTGAGGACTTTGGCGATCTGGGCGAAGCGCGAGTCCCTCGCGACGACCGCGCGCAGTCCCGCTCCCTGCGGGCCTTCGAGGACGTAGTAGGTCATCTCCCTGAGGATCTGCGGCCCGAGGATTCGGGTCTCCGCCTCAGAGCCCAGGCACTCGAGGAGCCTGATGGTCGCGTCGTGGAGCTTCTCGGTGAGGGGAGTCGAATAGATGCCCGTCGCTTCGTCCGGCGCCGGGACGCCGTCGTCCATCTCGTCCAGGAGCTCGCCGAGATCGCGCGGCTCCATCGAGATCGAGACCGCGAGGAAGGGCTTGCCCGGCTCGGCGACGGTCTCGCATTCGAAGGGCAGGGGCACCGAGAGGACGAGGTAGTTGTTCGGGTCGTAGACGTAGACTTTCTCCCCCAGGTAGCCGATCTTACGTCCCTGGCCGACGATGACGATGCTCGGCTCGTAGACGCTCGGGCCGCGAGGGCATTTATCCGCCACCCTGATGAAGCGGACCTGCTCGAGTCGGGAGGGGTTTTGTCCCTCCCCCGTCGCGAGGCTCTCCAGGAGCTCGACCAACCTGTTCCTTCCCTCGCTCTCCATTCGGCGCTTCTCCCTATCGGAGGAATGTAGCATATTTTCGGCTTTTCTTGACCCCTTTGTCGAAAAATGAATAGGATTAGGCAAATATCGAGCAGAAACGTGTATTGCCGAAAGAAGCCTCCCGTACTAAGACTATCCCGATCTTTCGCCGAGAAAAGGAGTATTTTCATGCCCGAAGCCATAGTGCATTGGATCGACCTGCGCACGACGCCCTCGATGAGCATGCTGAAGAAGCTGGACCTGCTGCTTCGCGCGGCGGGCTTCGCCTCCCTCGACCTCGAGGATAAGTTCGCCGCCCTCAAGATCCACTTCGGCGAGCCGGGGAACATGTCCTATATCCGTCCGACCTATATCGCAGTCGTCTCGAGGCTCGTCCGCGAGCTCGGGGGCAAGCCCTTCCTCACTGATTCGAACACCCTCTATTCGGGAATGCGGAACAACGCCTACGACCACATCCGCGCGGCCCTCGAGAACGGCTTCTCCAGGGACGCGACCGGTTGCGACATCATCGTCGCCGATGGGCTCAAGGGGAACGACTTCGTCGAGATGCCGGTCGCCGGAGGGTCTCAGTGCTCAGTCGCGCGTATCGGATGCGCCGTCGCCGAGGCCGACGCCGTGATCTCGGTGAACCACTTCAAGGGGCACGAGCTCACGGGCTTCGGCGGCGCGCTCAAGAACCTCGGCATGGGCTGCGCGAGCCGCTCGGGGAAGAAATTCCTGCACGAGGTCTCGCATCCCGTCGTCGATCGCGCCAGGTGCACGGGCTGCGGCAGCTGCGCGAAGGACTGCGCCTCCGCCGCGATAGCGCTGGACTCGGAGTCCAAGGCCGTCATCGACCACGAGAAATGCATCGGCTGCTGCCAGTGCGTCGCGGTCTGCCAGTACGGCGCCGCCCGGGCCTCGGAAGGCTCGGCCAGCGTGGTCTGCAGCGAGCGCATCGCCGAATACGCCCAGGCCATCCTCCACGGCAAGCCCTCCTTCCACGTCAGCTTCGTCATGAGCGTGTCGCCCAACTGCGATTGCTGGGGCAACAACGACGCCCCCATCGTCGCGGACATCGGGATCTTCGCGAGCGCGGATCCCGTGGCCCTCGATCAGGCCTGCGTCGACGCCGTGAATTCCGCGCCCGCCGTCTCAGGCAGCGCCCTCTCCGACAGGAAGTACCCGGGCTCCGGCGAGAAGTTCGGCCACCTCCATCCCGACACCGACTGGAGCGCCGGCCTGGATCACGCAGAGAGGATCGGCCTCGGAACGAGGCGCTACAGGCTCGTAAAGGCCTAGCGCCCTCATGGAGCGAGGCCGGCTTCATCGGCTCTCCGGCCCCTCATCCGTCGCCTCGCGAGCCCGAGAAATGAACGACCTCGCAGCTGCAAGGTATCGTTCGCTCGGCAAGGAAATTTATCGTAGGAGGGCCTCATACCCCTATACCTTGAAGCGTTGTGCGCAGCGAGGGGTATGAGTCCCTCCTCCGAATCAGGGCCTGAAGGCCGTGGCGAGGAGCTCCTGCGTATAGGGGTGCCGGGGTTCCCGGAATATCCTCGCGGCCGGCCCTGACTCGACGATCCTGCCGCCTTTCATGATCGCGAGCTCGTGACAGAGGGACTTGAGCACCTTGAGGTCGTGGCTGATGAAAATGTAGCTCAAGGCGTACTTGGCCTGGAGACCTTTCAGGAGCTCGATGACCTGGAACTGCACGGTCCGGTCCAGCGAGGACGTGGGCTCGTCCAGGACGAGGAGGGCGGGCCTCAGCACGAGGGCCCGCGCGATGGCGATGCGCTGGCGCTGCCCGCCCGAGTACTCGTGCGGATAGCGCAGGCGCTGCTCCGGGTCGAGCCCGACGTCGCGCATCGTGTCGACGATGACCCGCTCGCGTTCGCGGCGGTCGGCCATGCCGTAGACCTCGAGGCCCTCGGCGACGATGTCCTCGACGGTCATGCGGGGATTGAGGCTGCCGAAGGGATCCTGGAAGATGATCTGCATCTTCCTCCTGAGGAGCCGGAGGGGCTCGGCCGCGAGGGCGTCGACCCTCTCGCCGTCGAGCAGGATCTCGCCCTCGCTCGAAGTCAGCCTGAGCAGGGCCTTGCCCAGGCTGGTCTTGCCCGAGCCCGACTCCCCGGCGATGCCCAGGGTCTCGCCCCGCCTCAGCTCGAGCCCGACTCCGTCCACCGCCTTCACGTAGCCCCTCGTCCTTCGCAAGAGGCCGCGCTGGATCGGGAACCAGACCTTCAGATCCCTCGCCTCGAGGAGGACGGGGCGGGACGGATCGGGCTCGGGGGGCTCGGAAGCGGGCTCGGCGTCCAGGAGGCTCTTCGTGTAGGGATGCTCGGGCCGCGCGAAGATCTCGGAGCAGCCCTTCGTCTCCACGACGAGGCCGTCGTGCATCACCGCGACGCGGGTCGCGATGCGGCGCACGATCTCGAGGTTGTGCGTGATGAAGAGGACGGCCATCCCGAGCTCCCGCTGGAGCTCCTTGAGGAGGTCGAGTATCTGGGCCTGGATAGTCACGTCGAGGGCGGTCGTGGGCTCGTCGGCTATGAGGAGGCTCGGCTCGTTCGCCAGGGCCATGGCTATCATCACGCGCTGGCGCTCCCCTCCCGATAGCTGATGGGGAAAGGACGCGAGCTTCTTCTCGGGCGCGGAGAGCCCTACTCTCCTGAGCCACTCGAGGCAGATCGGGCGCGCCGCCGCCGGGCCGAGGCCGCGGTGGAGGAGGAGGGTCTCGCCCAATTGCCTCTCGACGCTATGGAGGGGATTGAGGGAAGACATCGGTTCCTGGAACACCATGCCGATCTCGCTGCCCCGCAGGGCCTGGAGCTCGGGCAGGGTCATGCGCAGGGCGTCCCGACCCTTGAAGACGATCTCGCCCGCCGGGTAGGCGACGAGGGATTCCGGGATGAGACGCAGGATGGACTGGGCAGTCACCGTCTTGCCCGATCCGCTTTCGCCGACGAGGGCGAGGGTCTCGTTCGCCTCGAGCCCGAGGTCCACCCCGTGGACGACTTCCCGGATCTCCCTGCCCCGCCTGAAGCCGATGCGCAGGCCGCTTATGGAGAGGAGGCTTTCGCTCACGACGCCCTCCTGGGATCGAAGGCGTCGCGCACGGCCTCGCCCACGAAGACGAGGAGACTCAGGGTCCCTGCGAGGACGACGAAAGCGGAGATGCCCAGCCAGGGCGCCTGGAGATTGTCCTTGCCCTGGGCCAGGAGATCGCCGAGGGAAGGCGATCCGAGGGGGAGGCCGAAGCCGAGGAAGTCCAGCGACGTGAGGGTGGTGATGGAGCCGCAGAGTATGAAGGGCAGGAAGGTGAGGGTCGCCACCATCGCGTTGGGCAGGATGTGGCGGAAGATGATGCGCGAGTTGCGGAGGCCGAGGGCCCGCGCGGCGAGGATGTACTCGAAGTTGCGAGCCCTGAGGAACTCGGCCCTCACCACGCCGACCAGGGCCATCCAGCCGAAGAGGAGGGTTATGAGGAGGAGCCACCAGAAGTCGGGCTGCACCACGCTCGAGAGGATGATGAGGATGAAAAGGGTCGGCATGCCCGACCATATCTCGATGAATCGCTGGCCGATGATGTCGATCTTGCCGCCGTAGTATCCCTGGATCGCTCCCGCGCCCACGCCGATCGCGGAGGACAGCAGGGTCAGGGCGAGGCCGAAGAGGACCGAGACGCGGAAGCCGTAGATGATCGTGGCCAGTACGTCGCGGCCCTGGTCATCGGTGCCAAGGAGGTTGTCGCGGGTCGGCGGCGAGGGGGCGGGACTCGGGAGGTCGTAGTTGATCGTGCCGTAGCTGAAGCGCACGAGGGGCCAGGCCATGGCGCCCTTGGCCTCGATGAGGGCCTGGACCTGGGGGTCGCGATAGTCGGCGTCGGTGTCGAACTCGCCGCCGAAGGTCTTCTCGGAGTAGCGGGCCAGGACGGGGAAATAGAGGCGATGATCGTAGGCGACGACCAGGGGCGCGTCGTTGGCGATGAGCTCCGCGAAGAGGGAGAGGCCGAAGAGGGCGAGGAAGATCCACAGGGAAACGTAGCCGCGCCGGTTCGCCCGGAAGCGCCGCCAGCGCTCGCGGTTGAGCGGGTTCAAGACCGGGTGCGCTCTCACGACTGTCTCGTCTCGAAGTCGATGCGCGGGTCGACCAGGGTGTAGGTGATGTCGCTCAGGAGGGTGAGGAGGAGGCCGAGGAGAGTGTAGATGTACAGGGTCCCGAACATCACGGGATAGTCGCGCTGCATCGTGGCCTCGAAGCCGAGGAGCCCCAGTCCGTTGAGGGAGAAGATGACCTCGATCAGGACCGAGCCGGTGAAGAACATGCTGATGAAGGTGGAGGGGAAGCCGGCGATGACGAGGAGCATCGCGTTGCGGAACACGTGCCTGCGGAGGATGCTCCTCTCCGCGAGACCCTTTGCGCGGGCCGTCATCACGTACTGCTTGTGGATTTCGTCGAGGAAGGAATTCTTCGTGAGCATGGTCAGCGTCGCGAAGCCGCCGATCGACTCGGCGATCACGGGCAGGCAGATGTGCCAGAAGTAGTCGCCTATCTTGGCGAGGAGCCCCAGGGAGGCGAAGTCGGCGGACACGAGGCCGCGCAGGGGGAACACCTTGAGATAGGAGCCGCCGGCGAGGAAGATGATGAGGATGATGGCGAAGAGGAAGGTGGGTATGGTATTGCCCAGGACTATGGTCGAGCTCGTCCAGACGTCGAAGCGGCTCCCGTGCCGAACCGCCTTGCGGATGCCCAGGGGTATGGACACGAGATAGATGATAAGGGTGCTCCATAGCCCGAGGGAGATCGAGACCGGCAGGCGCTCCGCGACGAGGCCCAGCACGCTCTTGCCCTTGAAGAGACTGTCGCCGAGATCGAAGGTCAGGTAGCGCCTCAGCATGTCGAGGTAGCGGACGAGGAGGGGCTTGTCGAAGCCGTAGCGCTGCTTGATCGCCGCGACGACCTCGGGATCGAGGCCGCGAGAGCCGCGGTAGGGGGAAAGGTTCTTCCTCGCGCCCGTCGCCGTCCCGCTCGACGCGGACCCCGCTTCGTTGCGGCCCGCCCCCGAGATGCGCTCCATCGCGCCCGTCGGGCCCATACCGCTCATCTGGGCGATGGCCTGGTCCACTGGCCCGCCCGGGGCGATCTGAACGATGAAGAAGTTCACCGTGATGATGGCCCAGATCGTAGGGACGATCAGGATGAGGCGCCGAAGGACGTAGCGCGACATCGTCCGATCACTTCCGGGGGAGCTTGGCTTCTTTGTCCGGGTCTATCCACCAGGAGTCGAGGCCGAGGTCGTACTTGGGCCTTAGCTGCGGCCGCGCGAACTTGTCCCAATAGGCGATGCGGAACTCGCTCAGGTTCCACATCGGCACGACGTAGAAGTTCCAGGTGAGGACGCGGTCGAGGGCCCGGCCCCAGGCGAGAAGGGCCTTCTCGTCGGCCTGATGGGCGGCGATGCCGTCGATGAGGTAGTCGACGGCGGGATCCTGCACGCCGGCCGTGTTGAAGGTCGAGTCGATGTAGTCGGAGCGCCAGATCTGCTTGAGGTCCAGGCTCGGGTAAGCGTTGGCGTCGTAGCCGCGATCGATCATGTCGTAATCGCGATTTCGCATGCGATTGACGTACTGTGTGACATCCACCTGCCGTATCGTCATCGCGATGCCCATCCTCTCGAGGTTCCTCTGGATGGGGGCCGCCACCCTCCCCATCGAGGGGCTGTAGATGAGGAGCTCGAAGCTCATGGCCTGGCCCGTCTTCACGTCGGTCAGCTTCCCGTCCCTGACCTCCCAGCCCGCCTCCTTGAAAAGCGCCAAGGCCTCGCGGATCTGGTCGCGGATATTGCCCGTGCCGTCCGTGACGGGAGGTCTGTATTCCTCGGTGAAGACCTCGGGGGGGATCTTGCTCCTGATCGGCTCGAGGATCTTGAGCTCCTCGGCGCCGGGCAGGCCCCTGGCCTCGTAGTCGGTGTTCGTGAAATAGCTCCGCGTGCGCCTGTATTGGCCGTAGAAGAAGTTCCTGTTGAGCCACTCGAAGTCGAGGGCGAAGCCTATGGCTTCGCGGACCCGCCTATCCTTGAAGATGGGCCGCTGGACGTTGAATACGAAGGACTGCATGCCTTGGGGTATCTGATGGGGAAGCTCTTCCTTGACGATGTAGCCGGCGTCGAAGGGATGCCCCTTGTACATAGTCGCCCAGTTCTTGGCGATGTTCTCCTCGTAGAAGTCGTATTCGCCGGCTTTGAAGGCCTCGAAGGCGACGGTTTCGTCCCGATAGTAGTCGTACCTGAAGGAGTCGAAGTTGCGCTGGCCCTTGTTTACCGGCAGCTCCGCCGCCCAATAGTCGGGAAGCCTTTGGTAGACCAGGTATTGGCCCATCTTGAAGTCTTTCACGGTGTAGGCTCCCGTGCCTACCGGCACTTCGGTAAGCGGATCCGAGAGCTTATGCTTGGACCAGTAGGACTCGGGAAGGATGCTGAGGGATGCGAGGGAGAGGAGGAGGGCCTTGTCTCCTTTCTTGAGCGTGAACTTGACCCTGAGGGGGTCGAGGGCGCGGACCGTGACGCCGGCATTGTATTGCCTGAACTGCGGAACGCCCTCGGCCATGAACTTGTCGAAGGTGAAGGCCACGTCCTCCGACGTGATCGGCGAACCGTCCTGGGCCCTGGCTTTGGGATTTATATCGAAGACGATCCACGAATAGTCGTCGGGATACTCGACCTTCTCGGCGATGAGGCCGTAGCAGACGCCGATCTCGTCTTCCGACGCGGCCATGAGAGGATCGAAGAGGAGGCCCTCGCTGCCTTGCGCGGCGACGCCCCGGTCGGCGAAGGGATTGAAGTCGTCGTAGGTCCCGATGGCCGATTGGCGGAGGCTGCCGCCCTTGGGCGCGTCGGGATTCGCGTAATCGAAGTGCGCGAAGCCGGCCGGATATTTGGGGACTCCGTGAAGGCTGAACGCATGGGAGACCGTCACCCCGGGCGCGGCCGAGACGACGGCTCCGAGAGCGAGAGCGACGAGCGCGAGCATCCCCTTCCTCATCCTGCCTCCGTAGTTTCGCGCGAGCATCGCAGTGAAAATAGAGCCTATATGTTGCAGAGGTCAATACTGCGCCGATATACTCGGGACCATGTCGAGGATCCGATCCGTCTGCGTCTTCTGCGGCTCGAGCAACGGGAAGCGTCCCGAATACCCGGCCGCCGCCGAGGCCCTGGGCGCGGCGATCGCGCGCCGCGGCCAAAGGCTCGTGTACGGCGGCGGCGACGTCGGCTCGATGGGCGTCCTGGCGAGGGCGGCCCTCGCTGCGGGCGGCGCGGTGACGGGCGTCATACCCCGCAAGCTCTACGAGATCGTCGACCACGTCGAGCTTACGGAGCTCGTCGTCGCCGAGGACATGCACGAGCGCAAGGCCAGGATGTACGATTCCTCGGACGCCTTCATCGCCATGCCCGGCGGCATCGGGACGCTGGACGAGCTCTTCGAGGCCTGGACCTGGCGCGGGATCGGCTATCACGAGAAGCCCATCGGCATCCTCGACGCGGCCGGCTATTACGCCCCCCTCCTCGCCTTCCTGGGCGGGATGGTCGATGAAGGATTCCTTGGACGGGAGCAGCTCGACGATCTCGTCGTGGATACGGATCCGCAATCGCTCCTCGACCGCCTGGAGGCCAAGGAGCCGCTCAAGGTCTTCAAGCGCCCCGAGAGGTCGAGAAGGCGCGAACCGGGCTGATGCTTCCAGCCGATCCGGCGTATACTCAGTTCCATGCCCTCGAAGAAAAAGCGCGTACCGCGCATACCTCCCGGAGCACCGGGCCATCCTCGCGGCGAGGCCGATGAGAGGCGGCCTCGCGCGTCGAGGCCCGAGCGAAGGAAGATCGAGGCGTCGGAAGTCCGGACCGCCCCCGCGAGGTCGGTCGCGAGGACGCCGAGCAGGGCTTCGGCGCGTCTCCTCTACGAGGACGAGTCGATACTGGCCTTCGACAAGCCGGTCGGTCTTCCCGTCATAGCGCCCGAAGGCTCGCGCGCGCGCTGCCTCCTCGACGTCGCCACCGAGGAAGTCGCGAGGAAGAAGCCCAGGGGCAGGGCGGCGGTCGTGCATCGCATCGACCGCGACAGCTCGGGCGTCGTGGTCTTCGCCGCCGACGGAAGGACCAAGAAGCTCCTCATGGAGGGATGGGACGAGCTCGTGACCAAGCGGATCTATACGGCCCTCGTCGCGGGTTCGATGGCCGAGGGATCGGGAGTCTTCGACTCATGGCTGAAGGAGAACAAGGCCGGCGAGATATATCGGGCCGAGCCGAAGGAGAGGGGCGCGAAGCGCGCGGTTACCCGCTGGCGCGTCCTCGAGGAGGGCTCGGGGCTGAGCCTCCTCGAGCTCGAGCTGGAGACCGGGCGCAAGCACCAGATCCGCGTCCAGCTCGCGGACGCCGGGCACCCGATAGTGGGCGACCTGCGGTATGGCGGAGGCGCCCGTCGAGTCCGTGGCGCGCGCGGCGAAGGCCTCGCGATCGACCTCGGACGCCTCTGTCTCCACGCCCGCATGATCGAACTGAAGCTTCCCGGACGCGAGGTACTTCGGATCGAGAGCCCGGCCCCATCCGAATTCGCTGCCGCCTTGGCGGCGGCCCCCGCCGGGGCCGTCGCCGAACGGAGGCCCTCGTCGAAGGCCGATGCCCGCGATGGCGCCGCTTCCTCCTCCCGAAGCGCAGCTGGAAGCGGCGCTCGTCGCGGGCGCGGCTCTCATCGCGGGAAGTGACGGCGCGCTCGACCTTCGTCGAGCTCCGGCGCCCCTGATCGCGCCGGGCCTATTTGGCGGGTGGCATGGTCGCCGGCACCCACTTCGAGAAGGCGTCCAGATGGGCCCAGTAGCCGAGGAAGGCGAAGAGGGTCCAGATCGCGGCCGCGCCGAACAGGGCTATGGTCGCGAGGATCAGGACGACCTTGAACCGGCGCAGATAGTATACGGGCAAGGATAATACGCCCATCAAACCCGTGAGGACGAAGCCGATCGTCGCTACCAAGGGCTCGCTCGTCATCTTGAGGGTATACATCCTGATTCCCAATACGATCGCGGCGGCTCCGGCGAACGTCGCGTAAATCCCGAGGGAAAGCAGCTCCCAGTCGCTCAGTACGGCTATGGCTCCGCCGAGCATGAGCACCCCGTAGAGGACCGACATTTCCCCGAAGGGAATGTTATAGCTGCTGATGATAGGCCACGTGAATATTTCGTAAAGTCCTGTGACGAGGGCCACGAAGCCGCTCACGAGAAGTCCGGGCGCGAGCTTCTTTCGGTCGCCGTTCAGGTATTTCAGCACGAACAGCGCCAGGATGGCGAGCCCGGCAGCCATATTGATCAGCATGAGGGTCAAGTAATCGATGAACATCACGAGCCTCCTCGAGCTAGATAAGACAAGTATAACGGCTCGAGGCCCTAGGAGCAAACACACGAAAAGGCCGCCCTCATCCCCAACGGGGACGGGAGCGGCCGATCCGCGAAAACAGGCTAGGCCTGAGTATCTACGACAGTTCCCGCGTAGGACGGAAGAGGGGCCTGCGAGCCGGAACCGGCCTTGGCGGCCACTGCCTTGCCCGTCGCCTCAGCGGCTTCGTTGTCCGGGACGCGCTCCGCCGCTTCGCTCCCTTGAACCTGCGCCGCCTGCGGAAAAGCGACCGCTCGGCTTCCGATCGAAGCTATATCCATGGCTAGTCTCCTTGGGCGCAAATATAGTTCCGGACGAGGCCGAAGTCAAACCGCCCCTCCTCGAGGCCGCCCTGCCGGAGCCGGTGCTCGAGCTCCGGCTCTCGGAGCGTCCCTCGGGTCGACGGCCGCTCCTGGCCCTCGGGTCGACGTAGCGGTCGCCTCGGACGAGACCGGGATCGGCGCGCGCGGCGGCGGCCTCGGCGATCGTCGCCTTCCTGCCTTCTTCCGCGGCCCTTTCGAAAAGGGGGCCGGTGGCCAAAGGCACGCTGGTCCTCAGGAGCTTCTCGATCGCCTTGAGGAGGGGCTTCTCCTCCCGATCGCAGAGCGCGATCGCGCAGCCGCTCGCGCCGGCGCGAGCGGTGCGGCCGATGCGGTGGACGTAGGTCTCGGGCACCTCGGGAAGCTCATAGTTATATACGTGGCTGATGCCGTCGACGTCGATGCCGCGGGCGGCGAGGTCGGTCGCCACGAGGACGCGGAGGCTGCCGGCTCGGAAGCCGTCCATAGTCCGGGTCCTGTTGTTCTGGCTCTTGTTCGCGTGGATCGCCTCGGCGGCGATGCCGCCGGCTGTCAGCGAGCGCGCGAGCCTGTCGGCGCCGTGCTTGGTGCGCGTGAATACTATCGCGCGCTCATCGCCCTGGGCGTTGATGAGGGCGGCCAGGAAGGCGCGCTTTTCGGCCTTCTCTACGAAGGCGACTTTCTGCTCGATGAGGTCGACGGTCGGCTTCTCGGGCGTTACCGAGACGCGGATGGGATCCCGGAGGATGGAATTGGCCAAACCCGAGATATCGCTCGGCATGGTGGCCGAAAAGAGGAGGGTCTGCCTGTCCTTGGGAAGAAGGGAGATTATCCGCCTTACATCCCTGATGAAACCCATGTCGAGCATGCGGTCGGCCTCGTCGAGGACGACCACTTCGACGGAATCCAGGCGGACTTGCCCCTCGTGATGGAGATCGAGGAGTCGGCCGGGCGTGGCGGTCAGGACATCGACGCCGCGAGAGAGGGCCTTGACCTGCGGCGTCTTTCCGACGCCGCCGAATACGCAGGCCCGCGAGAGGCGCGCATCGGCGCCATAGACGGCGAAGCTCGCGTCGATCTGGGCGGCGAGCTCGCGCGTCGGCGCGACGACGAGGGCGCGGCAGCCGCGAGGGGCGGGCCTCACCGACATCGCCGAGAGGCGTTGGATGATGGGCAGGGCGAAAGCCGCGGTCTTTCCTGTGCCGGTCTGCGCGCAGCCGAGAAGGTCGCGCCCCGCGAGGAGGGCCGGTATCGCGGCGCTCTGAATCGGCGTCGGTTTTTCGTAGCCCTGACGCTTTAGGGCCGACAGGATGGCCTCGGCGAGGCCAAGAGATGAGAAGCTCGGGTCGTTCATGTGAATCCTTATAAGGAAGAGATGGGGCAAGTGCCAAGAAAGGGCCTTTACCCTTTCTAGCGGCATCGCTCTCGCCCCCGGTTCACCGACCGCGAGCGAGGACCGATACGATCAGACACGAAAATCCGCGATCGGCTTGAAAAGAATATACCGCGAAACGATCCTTCGCGCCTAGTACGCTTTCTGGAAGTATTGCGCATACGCGAGAAATCTCCTAAATATGTATCGCCCTCCCCAAGCCCGCCCGCGCTCCTTCCATCAAGAGTTCCGAAAGGGTCGGATGGGCATGAATCATGTCGGCGACGTCGTCGAGGAGCAGCTCCGAGCGGGCCGCGAGAAGAAGCTCGTGGACGAGCTCGGTAGCGCCGGCCCCGACGATCGTGGCGCCGAGTATGGCTCTCGTGCGAGGATCGTAGACGATCTTCGCCTGCCCTTCCGGGACTCCGGTGGCGACGGCCTTGCCGACCCCGACGTAGGGGAAGCGCGCTACGCCGACCGTCCTGCCCTCGGCCTTGGCCTTCTCTTCGGCGAGGCCGAAGCTGCCGAGCTCGGGCTCGCAGTAGACGGCGCTGGGCACGAGGAGGGGATCCACGCGGCGTTCCGCAGGAGGGGGACTGCCCTTAATGACCTGGGCGATCCTCTCCGCGGCTATTTCGCCCTCCTTGGAAGCGACATGGGCGAGAAGGGGAGTGGAGACGATGTCGCCTATCGCATAGATGCCGCTTACCGAGCTTTCCTGGTAGTCGCCCACCGCTACAAACCCCTTTTCCAACCTGACGCCGACCTCCTCGAGCCCCAATCCCTTGGTATTGGGACTGCGTCCGACCGAAACGAGGACGCGGTCCGCGATCAGCTGGCTTTCGGCGCCGTCCTTTGCCTTGAGCCTCAGTTCCAGGCCTTCACCCTTCCGCTCGAAGCCTTGGGCGGCCATGCCGGTCAGCAGCTTGACGCCCCGTTTCGCGAACGCGGAAGCGACGATCGCGGCCGATTCCCCGTCCTCGATGGGCAGTATCCTGTCCATGAGCTCGACCACCGTCACCTCCACTCCGAATGCGTCCGCGACGAACGCGGTCTCCATGCCGATGGCGCCGGCTCCAAGGATGGCGAGACGGCGAGGAAGATCGCGGGACAGGAGGAAGCCGGTGGAGGAAAGGACGGTCTTTTCGTCGAAGGGGAAGCTCGGCAGCTCCTTGGGCCTGGAGCCGGTGGCGACGACGATGGCCTTGGCGGAGATGCTCTCCGGCGCGGCCGCTGCGGCGCCCGAGACCTTGACTTTACCCGGACCGGAAAGCGCGGCCTCGCCTTCGATATACTCGATTTTATTCTTCTTGAGGAGGAAGCGGACGCCCTTCGAGAGGCGATCGGCCGCGTCGCGGGATTTCTTCCAGGGCTTGGCGTAGTCGAAGCCGGCAAGATCGACTTTCGCCCCTGCGGCCTCCAGGGCGGCGCGCCCGTCCTCGAACAGCGAGGCCTGATGGATAAGCGCCTTGGAGGGGATGCAGCCGATGTTGAGGCAGACCCCGCCGGGAGCTTCCCTCTCGACGACGGCTACCGAGAGTCCGAGCTGGGCGGCGCGTATGGCGCAGACGTATCCGCCGGGTCCGGCGCCTATGACGACGAGATCGTATTCTCTTTCGGGCATCTACGTTCCTCCTGTTACAGCAATGCCTTGCCGGGTTCCTCGAGAAGGGAGACGAGAGTCGCGAGGAAGCGCGCGCCCGCGGCCCCGTCGATGACGCGATGGTCGCAGCCGAGGGTCAGGGCCATGGCCCGCCTGACTCCGATCGCCCCGTCGCCGCCGACGAAAGGCTCTTTCAGCGCGGCGCCGAGGGCCAGTATCGCGGAGCCCGGGGGGTTGATGATCGCCGTGAATTCCTCGACGCCGAAGCTGCCCAGGTTGGTGACGGTGAAGCCTGCGCCTTCGTATTCGCTCGGAGCGAGGCCCCTCTCCTTCGCCTTGGCGATCAGGGCGGAGAGCTCTTCGTCGATGGCCGCGACGCCCTTGCGCGCGCAGTCCCTCACGACCGGCGTGATGAGGCCGTCCGGCAGGGCGACGGCCAGGCCTATGTCTATCGAGGAACGCTCGAGGATGGTCGCGCCTTCCCAGGTCGAGTTGACGTAGGGATGGCGGACTATGGCCTCGGCCGCGAGCTTGACGATGAAGGCGTTGAGCGAAAGCGGCTTATCCCGTCCCGCGTTGGCCGTCTCGCGCAGGGCCATGAGAGGTCCCGCGTCGATGCGGCGCTTGAGGTAGAAATGCGGAGCCGTGTAGAAGGATTCCGAGAGTCGCTTGGCGATGACCGCCCGCTTGCCCGAAACGGGCAGCCTGCGGTCCGGGGCCGGACCGGAAGACGACGCTGCCGATCCCTGAGCGACGGCGGGGCCACGAGCTCCGAGGCCGCCCGTGGCGAGGCCGCCCGCAGCTGCGCTGCCCGCGGCGAAGCCGCCCGCAGCTGCGCTGCGTATATCCCTCTCGACGACGCGGCCGTTCGGTCCCGAGCCCCTGACCTTTCTTATGTCGATGCCGAGCTCGCGCGCCACCGCGCGGGCGAGGGGCGAAGAGGGAGGATAGGACGAGGGAGCGGAGGGGCCATCGAGGTTCGGCGCGGCCGCGTCCGGGGCCCCGGCCATCGGCGCGGCGGCGACCGGGACCGACGCCGCGGAAGCGAAGCTCGGCGCCCTCGGCATGGCCGGCGCCGTCTCGACGGCGGACGGGGCGACCGCGACCGCGGCGGGAACGGAAGGCGAGGCCATCGTTTCGGCCATCGCCGCCAAGGGCCCCGGATCCTCGCCCGCCTTGCCGATGACCGCTATCGGATCGCCGACGGCCGCCTTGCCCCCCTCGGCCACGATCCTCTTAAGGAGGACCGCGCCCTTGGGCGCCTCGTAATCCATGCTCGCCTTGTCGGTCTCGACTTCGCAAAGTACGGATCCCGCCGTAAAGGCGGCGCCTTCGGCCACTTTCCACTTGGTGATCGTCCCTTGGCTCATGGTCGGCGACAGGGCCATCATGAGAAGCGTTTCGGCCATGCTATACCTCCCGGTAGAGGGCGCGCAGGACTGCCGCCTCGATCTTGGCGGCCGAGGGCTGGGCAGCGAGCTCCAGGCCGTGATTGTAGGGCATGGGCACGTCTTCGCCCGAGACGAGGGCGACGGGCGCGTCGAGAAGGTCGAAGCACTCCCGCGAGACGAGGTAGGCGACATGAGAGCCGACGCTCGCGACGGGCCAGGACTCGTCGACGACGACGCATCTTCCCGTCTTCCTCACGGATTCGTACAAGGCCGCCTCGTCGAGAGGCCTGAGGCTTCGGAGATCGATGACTTCGGCCTCGACGCCCTTCGCGGCGAGCGCGGCGGCGGCCTCGACGGCGGCGCGCAGGGGCTTGGAGAAGGTCACTATCGTGACGTCGGCGCCGGGGCGCGCGACGGCGGCCTTGCCTATCGGCACGAGGAACTCGGCCTCGGGCACCTCGCCCTTCCAGGCGTACATGAGCTCGCTCTCGAGGAAGACCACCGGGTCCTCGTCCCGTATCGCGCTCTTCAGGAGGCCGTAGGCGTCGGCGGGCGTCGACGGCGCGAGGACCTTGAGCCCGGGCACGTGGGTCCAGAAGCTCGCCAGGGATTGCGAATGCTGGCTGGCCAGGTACTCCGCCGGGCCGTTGGGTCCGCGGAAGACGATGGGCACCGACAGCTTCCCCCCCGACATGTAGCGCAGCTTCGCCGCTTCGTTCACGACCTGGTCCATGGCGAGGAAGGCGAAGTTGTGCGTCATCCACTCGACGACGGGCCTGAGGCCCGCGATCGCCGCGCCCACGCCGGCGCCCGTGAACCCAAGCTCGGCTATGGGAGTATCGCGGACCCTCGCGGGCCCGTACTTGGCGAGGAGGCCCTTCGATACCTTGTAGGCTCCGTCGTACTCCCCCACCTCCTCTCCCATGAGGAACACCCGCGAATCCCTCGCCATCTCCTCGTCCAAGGCTCGGCCCAGGGCATCGCGATACGTCATGACGGCCATCGCTGCCTCCTAGCCCGCCGAGAGAGGCGCGACCCGCGCCCCGGCGTATACGTCGGTATAAAGCTCGCCGGGCGAGGGCTCGGCGCTCGACTCGGCGAAGGCGACGGCGGCCTCCACCTTCGCCTCGACGCGGGAGACGATCCCTTCCCATTCGGCCTCGGACAGGCTCCCCTCGTCCTTCATCCTGCCCTTGAGGGCCGCTATGGGATCGCGCTTTCGGTATTCGTCGATGTCTTCGCGGCTCCGGTACTTCCCCGGATCGCTCATCGAGTGTCCCTTGTAGCGATAGGTCCGCGCCTCGACGAGGCTCGGCTCCCCGCCGCCTCGGGCGCGCCCGACCGCCTCGCGCAGCGCATCCCTGACGCTCTCGATGTCCATGCCGTCGCAGGAGAGACCCTTCATCCCGTAGGCAGCGGCGGTGAGGGAAAAGTCCTCCTCGGCGGAAACTCGCTTCCAGTTGGTGCCCATGCCCCACTGGTTGTTCTCGACGACATAGACGATGGGCAGGGACCAGATCTTGGCGAGGTTGAGGCTTTCGTGCATCGCGCCCTGATGGAAGGCGCCGTCGCCGAAGAAGCAGAGCGTAACGCCCCCGTCGCCGCGGTAGGCTTGGGCGAGGGCGACGCCCGTGGCGACGGGTATCTGCGCGCCCACGATGCCGTTCCCCCCGAGCATCCGCCTCGCGGGGTCGAAGAGATGCATCGACCCGCCCTTCCCCCTCGATACCCCGGTCGCCTTGCCGAAGAGCTCGGCCATGATGGCCCCGGGATCGACGCCGAGGGCGAGGGCGTGGCCGTGGTCCCGATACGCGGTGAGAACGTAATCCCTCTCGAGGTCGAGGACGGAGACGGAGCCGACCGCGACCGCCTCCTGTCCGGAATAAAGATGGCAGAATCCGCCTATCTTGCGGAGCCCGTACATCATTCCGGCCTTTTCCTCGAAGGCCCTTATGAGCTGCATGCTCTCGAGCAACGAGACCGGCGAATCATCCATGAGCGGCCTCCGGCGCGTGCGCCGAGAAACGCTCGGCGCGAAGGGGGTAGAGTATCGAAGCCGACTCGATCTCGGTCTCGATCACGCGCAAGGCGGACGCGTCGGTATTGAGGCGCCAGAAAGCGGCCAGGTTGGGGCCGATGGCCTTGAGGACTTCGGCGGAGAAGGACGGATCGTCGACTACGCGGGCCCGGCCCATCAGGGTCGCCACCTCGGAAAAATCGGGAGCCTGGAAGACCCACTGCGCGCGAGGGTCGGCCTCGATCTCGGCCGCCTTCGGGAAGCCTCGCGCCGTGACGGCATAGACCATGCCCTTCAGGCGCGGCAGGGCGGCGGGCACCATCCAGCGCGTATGCGGATAGCCTCCCTCGCCCAAGGTCGAGAACAGCGCTGGACTGCCTCCGCCGATCAATCCGAAGGCCCTTTCGAGGATCTGAAAATACTCCATGTCCGACTCCTCAGCCGCGTTAATTATGATGAATAGATGCGCCGAGACCTTCGAGGGCCACGATCGCAGCAGCCGGCATCTCGTAGCCGAATCGACGGCCCGCGATATGCGATATCCTTTCCGATCCCGGCCCCGAGACCGAGGCGACGATCCCCCTTTCGACTTCGAGCCGAGCCCGGCCGCCGCTCCACCGCAACCCGAGCGAAAAGGCGGGGGTGGAGCCCCATGTCCATTCCCAGCTGGCCAGGCGGAGAGCGGCCTCCTCGGCGTAGGCTTTCGCTGCGACGCCCTCGGCCGCCGCGGGCTCGCCGCCCGAGAGCTCGAGGGCTATGGCGAGCGCCGCGTCGTCTACGCTGAGGCCCGGGACGATGCTCGACAGGTTCGCGCTCGCTGACTTGACCGACGGCAGCGCGCGCGACGATTCCGCCTGAATCCCTCCCAGGCACGAGGCCAGCCGCGCCAGGTCGGCGTCGACGAGGAGAGTGCCGTGGTGCAGGACTCGCGCGGCGGAGAGCCTGCGCGCGGTGCCGGAAAGCTTGAAGCCCTTCCACGGGCCGTCTCCCGCGACGAAGAGCCCTCCCCTCGGGCCCGACTCCGTCTCGACGCCAAGCTTGCGCAAGGCGCTCGCGACGAGCCTGAGCTCCGCGTCCCGATCGTGGTCCGAACGGGGAACGATGATGCTCCAATTGAGATTGCCGCGGTCGTGATAAACCGTCCCCCCGCCGGAGACTCGCCTGAAGACGGGCAACGAGGGCTCGGGAGCGACCTCGACCCAGGGATTCTGGTTGCGTCCGACGACGACGCAGGGGTCGTTCACGTAGACGAGGACCGCGCTGTCCCGCCCGAAGCCCCGCTCGAGGAGGCTCTCCTCCAACGCGAGGTTGAGGAGCGGGTCATGCCCGAGGGCGCGCAACGCGATGTCGTACATCTGGGGATCAATATACTAACGCGGGGCCCTCAGGCAAAGCTCGAGCCTTTCGGAGGCGGCTCGAGCATCAGTGCCTGATGCAGAGATCCACCTCGAAGCTCCCGGTAGGGAGAGTGAAGGAGAGTGCGATGACGGGAGCGATCGCCGGCCAGCCGATCTTGTGATTGGGACCGCGCACGACCACCGGGGGGACGATCTCTATATTGAGGTGATCGATCGCCGAAATCGCGGAACCCGCGATGATGTTGGTCATTTCGCCGACGAGGCCGCCCTCGAGCTGGTTCCGTTCCTCCTCGCCGCCCGCCGCGACGCCCGAGCCCGCGAGCAGCCCCGCGATGAGCGACTGCTTGAGCCTGATCGCGATTACGCCCTGCGCCTGACCCGCGAGCCCTACGAGCCCCGACAGATCCCAACCGTGGTCTTCCGAGCCGCTGAGTACGCGGGACTCCGATTCGACGGCTTCGAGGCCGAACATGTCCTTGAAGGTACTCTTGGCCGCATGACTGAAGGCCGCGGAGATGCTTGCATCCATTTATTTTTCCCCCGTCGTGAACAATAGCCCCTCGCGCCCACGACCGCAAGCGGCCGATCGCGGTCGGAATCGCCCGTTGAATAAGCCGCCTGCGCCGGGCTAGAGTGGCGCCGTGAGCAAGAATGGAGACCGCGGGCGTCGGCTGACCCTCGCCATCGGGGCGATCGGCGTCGTCTTCGGAGACATCGGCACCTCGCCGCTCTACGCCTTGCGGGAATGCTTCTCCGCCGCGCACGGCGTCCCGGTCGACGCCGAAAACGTCCTCGGGGTGGTATCCCTCCTCATCTGGACGTTGAGCCTCATCGTCTGCGTGAAGTATCTCATAATAGTCCTCAGGGCCGACAACAAGGGCGAAGGAGGGATCCTCGCCCTCGTAAGCCTGGTCTCGCGCTACGTGCCGAAGGGCAGCAAGCGCCGCGCCGGCTTCCTGGCCGCCCTCGGGATCCTCGGCGCAGCGCTCCTCTATAGCGATGGAATGATCACGCCGGCGATATCGGTGCTCTCCTCGATCGAGGGACTCGAGGTAGTGACGCCCCGCTTCGTACCGTATATAGTCCCCCTCTCCCTCCTGGTCCTCGTCTGCCTCTTCCCTCCCCAGGCGCGGGGAACGTCGAAAGTCGGGCGCGTATTCGGCCCGATCATCGCGTTCTGGTTCGTCGTCATCGCCGTGCTGGGCCTCTCCTCGATAATGGCGAGCCCCGGGATACTGGCCGCCCTCAGCCCCCTCTACGCGCTCCGCTTCATCGTCCGCAACGGCCCCCTGACCTTCGCGATCCTCGGCTCGGTATTCCTCGCCGTAACCGGGACCGAGGTCATGTACGCCGACCTCGGTCACTTCGGCCGCTCTCCGATACGCAAGTCGTGGTTCTTCCTGGTATACCCCGCCCTCCTCCTCAACTACGTCGGCCAAGGGGCCTTTCTCATGATCCATCCCGACAGGGTCGAGAACCTCTTCTTCAGGCTCGCCCCGTCCTGGGGCCTCATCCCCCTCGTCGCGATCGCGACCCTCGCCACGATCATCGCCTCGCAGGCCGTCATATCCGGCGCGTTTTCCCTCGCGCGGCAGAGCGTGCAGCTCGGCTACTGGCCTCGCATCCAGGTGCGGCATACCTCGGACGAGACGATCGGGCAGGTATACGTCCCCTTCGTCAATTGGTTCCTCATGCTCGGCACCGTCGGCCTCGTCATCGGCTTCAAGAGCTCGGGCGCCCTGGCCAACGCCTACGGCATCGCGGTCTCGGCGACGATGTTCATGACGAGCTGCCTGATGATATTCCTCGCGAGGAGGATGGCCCGGACGAGCCTCTGGATCGTCATACCCCTATCCGCGCTCTTCCTCTCGATCGACGGCGCCTTCTTCCTCTCCAACGTCACCAAAATCGTCTCCGGGGGATGGATAGTCGCCGCTTTCGCGATCTGCCTCTTCACGTTGATGAAGACCTGGACGGACGGACGCAAGCTCTTCAGCACCAAGCTGGAGATCTATCGCCTCTCGCCGCAGCTCTTCGCGTCCAGCATAGCCCTCGATCCGCCGGTCCGCGTGCCGGGCACGGCCATATTCCTCACCGTCGATCCCAAGGGCGTGCCCAAGGCCCTGCTGCACAACCTCAAGCACAACCGCGTGCTTCACGAGAGGACCGTGGTATTATCGGTCCAGACCCGGGACGAACCCTACGTCGACGAGGCGAAACGGGCCGATATCATCGGCCACGAGGGAGGGATCTGGCACGTCGTCCTCCATTTCGGCTTCAGCGAGACCCCCGACGTGCCTACGGCGATCGCCGCCCTGAAATTGCCCGGCTTCATCGCTGACCCAATGAAAATCACCTATTTCCTCGGTCGCGAGGCCATCGCGGTGGGCCGCAGCCGAGGCGGGATGATGAAATGGCGCAAGCGGCTCTTCACCTTCCTCTTCAACAACGCGGTAAGCCCCACGGAGTTCTTCCGCATCCCTCCCGACCGCGTCGTCGAGATAGGCGCCAAGACGGAACTCTAGGGCCCCATGAGAAGCTTTTCCGGCCCTTCCTTCCTCGGGGCCAGGCCCGTCTTCGGGCCCAGGGCCTTCTATGCGGAAGCGCTCGGCATCGTCATCCCCGTCATGCTGCAGATGGTCATAACGAGCCTCATCTCGCTCGTGGACAATTTCATGGTCTCGGGCCTCGGCGACGTCAAGATGGCCGCGGTCAACGTAGCCAACCAAATCAGCTTCATCTATATCGTCGTAGTCAACGCGGCCTGCATGGCCGGCGGCATCTTCCTATCGCAGCATCGCGGCGCGCGCGACGAGGAAGGCATGCGGCAGTCGCTGCGCTTCAAGCTCATCATGGCGCTCTCCATCGCCGCCCTGCACTCGACGCTCTGCCTCCTCCTGCCCGAGACCCTGATCGGCCTGATGCTCGGGGGCAACTGCCAGAAAGCGGCCATCGTCGCCGAGGGGGCCCGCTTCCTACGCCTCGCGACGCCGAGCTTCGCGCCCTTCGCGGTCGCCGCGGCGATGGCCTCGTCCTATCGCGACGTCGGCAGGACCAAGGCCCCCCTCGCCATCTCCTCGGCCGCCGCCGGCCTTTGCACCATCCTGAACTGGATCCTCATCTATGGCGCGTTGGGCGCGCCCAGACTCGAGGTAGCCGGCGCGGCGGGCGCCACCGACATAGCCCGACTCGCGGAGGCCGGCGCGTTCCTCGCCTTCGCCGCCGCGCGCAAGCCGGCCTTCGCCTTTACGCCGCGCGGGCTCTTCCGGATCGACAAGCCTCTCTTCGGGAAGATCCTCCGCCGATCCTCGATGATGTTCTTCTCCGAGACGGCATGGGTCCTTTCGGAATCGATCATCACGGCCCTCTACAATGGACGAGGCGGCGCCGAAACGGTAGCCGGCATGGGGGCCGGCTGGACCATCGCGAACATCTTCTTCATGGCCTTCGGCGCCGTGATAATCGCGACTGGCGTCATCATCGGCTCGACCCTCGGCGCGGGGAAGATGGAGGAGGCGCGCGCGAAGGGGCGATGGATACTCTACGGGTCGATCGGCTTCGGCGCGGCGGTGGGAGCGCTGGCCGCCGCCTCGACCTTCCTCATACCTCTCGTCTTCGGCCGGCTCAGCGGCGACGCGAGGCGGGTGGCCGCGGGTCTCGTGCTCGTCATCTCGGCCTACATCCCCCTCTGGACCCTCCTCAACGCGCAGTTCGCCCTGTCGCGCTCGGGCGGCGATACGACGATGGGTCTGTGGGTGGACGTAGGCGTGACCTACGCCGTCTTCCTGCCTTTGGCCTTCGGCCTCGCATGGTGGACCGGCATCGGCCCCGTGGCCCTCTTCGCCCTCGCCAAGCTCTCGGACCTCGGCAAGGCGGCGACGGCGTTCTGGTGGCTGTCGAAGGAGAGATGGGTGAGGAACCTGGCCCGGCAGCCGAGCGGCTCGGAATGCCCCGCGTCGTCTCAGGCGGCGCCCGCGACCCCCGGAGGCTCACGGGGCTTGGATTGAGGCCGTCGCGCCAGGCGACTCACGGTAAGTTATAACTGATCATCGCCGCGTGCAGATTTCCGTCCGTCGACGGCGAAGCCCTCACGGACACCTTCGCTCCCGGCTTGATGTCGGAGAGCATGAGCGGGACCATTCGCCAGACCTCCGCGCCGTCGGGAACCGTGATAGCCGCGTCGAGCATCTCGTACTTCATATAAAGGGTATGCCCTTCGACTTTATCGACCATCCTATCCACCTCGGCATTGGTCATGACTTGGCCGGGAGTCGCCATGTCCCATTGCCCCTTGCGGACTCGATTCCAAAGCTCGGGGGTAAACACATTTATCACCGTAGCCGTGAGGCTGCCATCCGATCCTCGAGTGGCGGTCACGCCCATGGCCTCGCCCGGCTTGATCGTGGCGAGCGTAGAGGGTTTCCTGCCGAGGATGAGGGCGTCAGGTTGGATCAATACCGGCGAAGTCTCCCCGTTTGCCCCCGTAAGCATGAGGGTGGAGCCTTCGATCGAGGCGACGACCCCGTCGATCGGGCTCGGCGCGGCTTGGGCCGAGAGAGCGAGCAACGGGGCGGCAAGCAGGACGGCGAAGACAATTCGCCCGACCAGCTGAGCTGGTCGATATAGACCGGATCGCATACGGACCTCCCATATCTGCCTGTATATAGCAGAAACTATATAGCGAATATACTAATAGGGAAGGTCTTTACAAGGGTCATTTCGCTCCCGAGCCGAGCTCGAGCTTGTATATCCTGCTCCTGCGCGCGGGATCGTAGCTCCGGCGGCGCTCTTCGGGCAGGTCGTCGATCGTCGCGGGCGAGAATCCGAGGCTCAGGAACCAGTCGGAGGTACGCGTCGTTAGCACGAAGACCCCGTCCAGCCCCGCCTTCCTCGCCGCCTCGATGAGGTAGCCCACCATCCTGTGGCCGATGCCCAGAAGCTTGTAGCTCTCGTCGACGGCCAGGGCGGCTATCTCGCCGCGGCCGCCTTCGTAGCGGTGCAGGGCTCCGCAGCCGCGTATCGTGCCGTCCGTCTCGAAGACGGCGAAGTCGGCGCAGGCGCGCTGGAGGTCCTCATCGCTCCGCCGAACGAGGTTGCCCTGCTGAATGAGGGGCTCCATGATGCGCAGGACCTCGGGGATGTCCTCTTCGGCCATGGGCCTGATGTTCTCGAAGGGATCGGCATGGACCATGGCGCCCGATCCGAGGGTGGAGAATACCTCCTTCAGCACGACTCCCTCAGCGCCTCCGTCGAGGAAATGGACGCGCTCGACGCCGGCGCGGCAGGCGGTAACGGAGTGGGCGAGCATTTCGCGCTCGGCGACGCCCAGCTTATCCATGTTTTCGGCGAGGGTACGTTCGGCCGCGTGGACGGTGAGGCGGCTCACGCTCCCGTCGCGGGAGGCAACGCCCTCGCCCGGCAGGCGAATATCCTCCGAGGCGAAGAGCTCGCCGTCGGTGAGGAAGAACAGCTTACGGGCCTTGAGGCCGACGGCGAGCTCGGTGGCGAGCTCGACCGAGGAGATGTTGTAGGGCTCGCCGATGGCGCTCCAGCCTATGCAGGGGAGGATGGGGACGAAATCGTCCTCGATGGAGCGTCGGATGAGCTCGACGTTGACTTTGTCGACCATGCCCGTCGATTGGAAGTCGATGCCGTTGCGCACCCCGTAGGAGCGCGCCCGCACCCAATTGCCGACGATCGCCTCGACCTCGTTGCGCGCGAGCTGATTCATGAGCCGGGTGGCCGTGTCGAAGGCGGCCATCTCGATGAGCGGCATGGCCTCGGGCGTCGATATGCGGAGGCCCTCGGCGCGTTCCGTCTCTATGCCGTAGGAGGCGAGGAGCTCGTCGATCCTCGCCCCGCCCGAAGGCACGAGGATGATCTTGATGCCGTTCTCGTGGAGGAGGGCGAGGTCGCTGACGAGGCCCGAGAAGGAAGGATTGTCCATGAGCCTCGCCCCGATGCGGAAGACGAAGATCGAGCCCATGAACCGATGGGCGTAGACGAACACCTCCCGGATAAGGTCGGTTTCGCCCCGCCGCGATATGTAGTCGTCGCTCATCTCCTGCCGTCCTCCCCGTAAAAGTATAGTCCAACGCGCGGCCCTTGGGCTACAATGCGGATATGCCGCGCACCGAGAAACTGTACTATTCGCGACCGGATCTCCGCATCGCGGAGGCGACCGTACTCGCCGCGACGGGCTCGCCCGAGGCGCCGACGCTCGAGCTCGACGCGACGATCTTCTATCCCGAGGGAGGCGGCCAGGGCTGCGACCTTGGGAGCGTCGCCCCCTTCGGCGGCTCAGGCGAGGTCGCCGTCTCGGCCGTCATCGAAGAAGGCGGCCGCATCCTCCACGCCCTGGCCGCTCCCTGCCCGGCCAAGCCGGGAGACCGCGTGCTTCTGCGTCTCGACGCCGAGCGGCGCCTCGACTACTCGCAGGCCCATTCCGGACAGCACCTTTTGTCCTCGACCTTCATGCGCCTCCTGGGCGCGGCGACCGTATCGGTGCACCTGGGCCGGGAGCGCTGCCTCGTCGATCTCGACATTCCGGCGGTCTCGGAGGATGACCTGGCCCAAGCCGAGGACCTCGTCGAGGGGATCATCGCCGACGATTATCCCATTCGCGTCCACTCCTGCCCGCCCGAGGATCTGGCCTCCTTCCCCCTGCGCAAGCGGCCTCCCGTCGGCGAGGAGGTGGTGCGGGTCGTCGAGATCGACGGCATCGACTTCACGCCCTGCTGCGGTACGCACCTGAGCTCGACGGGAAAGCTGCGCCTCCTGCGCGTCCTCGGAACGGAGAAGTACAAGGGCCTGACGCGGCTGTATTTCGCCGCGGGCGGCCGCGCGGCCGCGGACTACCGCTCGGTATCGCGCATCGCGCGGGAGACCGCTCGGGCATTGGGGACTTCGGTGAGCGCGCTCCCCGAGGCCGTCGCGCGGGAAGCGGAGCGGCGCAAGGCCCTGGAGCTCGCCGTCGGAACGCTCGAGCGGGAACGGGCCGCCGCGGAGGCCGCAGCCGCGCCCGAAGCGTCGGCCGCCTCGGGCCCGGAGGCCGCCGCCCCCCGTCTCGCCGTGCGCCGCTATGAGGACAGGTCGGCCGACTCCCTCATCCTCTCCGCCAAGGCCTTTTCCGCGGCGGGCCTCGCCGCCCTCTTGGCATCGCTGCCCGATCTCACGGTCCAGGTCCTCTCGCCCCAGCCGGAGGCGCGGCTCGGCGAGAGGCTGAAGCCCTGCCTTGCCCTCGCGGGCGGGAAGGGCGGGGGCGGAGGCTCGTCCTTCAGGGCCGTCTTTCCCGACCTCGCCGGTCTCGAGGTCTTCATGGGGGCCGCCGCGGAAGCGCTGACGGCCTGATCGACGGCATCGCCGATTTCCCGACGGGAAGGGTGGCAGATCCGCTCTCGGGCGGGGTTTCATTGTCGATCCATGCGCGGAAACACCTTTGTTCCCCGAAATCCGGCCGGATGTTACCGTCGCCGCGATAGTATTGTTTCAGGACTGAATCCGGTCCTCCGGGCGCTCGCGGCGCGCCGAAGCACCGGGGCCGGCCCGAGAAAGGAAATAATTTGAAAAAGACAGCCCTTGCCCTCCTGCTGATTATCGCCCTCTCTCCGCTTTGGGCCGCCGATATCGCTATAACCGTCCTCGACGCCGATTTGGGGATTCCCCTCGAAGGCGTGCGGCTCCAGGGACAGGGGATGGAGGCCGCGACGACCGGCGCGGACGGCCGCGCCGTCGTCGCATTGGCCGACGGCCAGGGAAGGGTGGCGGTGACCGCGACATTGCCGGGCTACGAGACGGGTAAGCTATGGGTGAAGCCGGGAGACAGTGAGCTTACGCTCAAGCTTTCGATCGCCGGCGTGATCGAGGGCAAGGAGCTCGTCGTCGAGAAGGCCAAGCCGCAGAAGACCGACGAGCAATCGGGCGTGTCCGACGTCGCGACGCAAGGACAGATCGAGAGCACGGGCGAGATCGGCATCGTCGAGGACGTCATGTCGACTATCAAGCTGCTGCCGGGGGTCGGCTACGTGGGAGGATGGAACGCGATGCCCTCCATACGCGGTGGCGACCCGAGCGAGACGACCGCCGCCCTCGACGGGGCCTATGTCCTCTATCCCTACCAGTGGGGCGGCGCCTTCTCCATCTTCGACCCCAATATGGTGGAGTCGGCCAAGCTCTCCAACGGCATCATATCGGCGAGCTACGGGAACGTCCTTTCGGGACTCCTGGAGGTGAACTCCAAGACGCCGAGCTCGCCGCGGCCCCAGATCGAGGTCGGACTTTCGACCTCGGGCCTCGATTTCTACGCGCAGGGCGCTATCGCGCCGGGGCTCGACCTGATGATCGGCGGTAAGGTCACCTGGTTGGAGCTCACCTTCGCCCTCGTGGGCGAGAGCGCCGCCTACCCCACCGTTCCCTATATCCGTAACGGCTACGCCAGGATTTCCTGGAAGCCGTCCGACGATTTCGAATGGTTCCTGAACTCCTTCGTCGGCTCGGACGGCGTAGGGATAAGCATGGATTCGCCCGCCGGCGACTCGGGAATCGCGACGACGGGCTCCTTCAACTATAGCGGCCTCGACCTCATAGAGACCACAGGCGCCAAGATCATGCTGTCGTCGAAGAGCCTCCTGGACCTGACCTTTTCCTACAACCGCGAGAATATACAGGATAGCTACGGCGAAACGCTCAATGGCACGCATACTTATGACCCGACCTTCATTTCCGCGAATCAGGGCGTATTCGCCCAATATGCCCCCGGCGCGACCAGCTATACCCTGAACGACTTCGACGTGGCCGACGCCACGGAGAATACGCTCGTCGAGTCCTACCAGGGCAAGGCGAATTGGGACTGGGAATTCTTGAGAGGCCAGGTCCTTTCCTTCGGCTTCGAGTCCGTGCTGGAGACGACTTCCGAGCGGAACGACGAGATGTTCTGGACGGATGTCTACTCGAGCGCGGGGCTCCCTCAATTCATGCAGGTCAATTACCAGCTCGATAGCCCGGCGAACGCGCAGCTGGCCTCGGGCGCCTACGGAGTCTACGACTTCGATCTGCTCTCGGGCCTCGTTACAGGAGAAGCCGGTATTCGGGCCGATTACAGCTACCTCTACAATTCCGACATGAGCCTGAGCGCGAATCCTACCTTCGGCCCGCGCCTGCGCGTCGAGGTGACACCCTGGAAGAACATCGGCTGGATCGAGAGCCTGGGCATCACCGCCGGTACCGGCCTCTATTCCCAAATGCCCCTAATAGCCAATCTCTTCAACTCGACCATGCAGATCTCGAGCGGCACGATTTCTCCGACGAGGGCTTGGTTCAACGTCGTGGGCCTCGACCTCCATGGGGAGGACGATTGGAAGATAAGCCTGGAGGCTTACTACAAGCTCTATTTCGACAGACTCTACGCGGTCGTGGACGAAAGCGTCAGTCCGGCGCCGACGATAGTAAGGAACGACGGACAGGGCTACGCCTACGGGGCCGATCTCCTCGTCCAAAAGAACCTAGGCCGTTATTGGGATGGATGGCTGACTTATTCATACTCGATGGCGCGCTACTACAACCCCATGCAGCCTCAGTATCCGGGAGAGGTAACGGTTGCCACGGAGAATCAGGGCAACGATCCCCTGGGCATCTGGTACTACCCTTCCTTTCAACGCTTCCATACCGTCAACCTCGTCTTCGATTGGAAGCCCAAGCCCGGCTTCATGGTGACGCTGACGGGGAGCCTGGCGACTGGCGCCCCTAGGGCCCAGGTGGGGACGATCCAGTCCTATGCTTCGGTATACACCAATCCTGCTACCGGTCAGCAGCAGATCATCGAGCGTTACTCGCAGACCGACAGCTACAGCGACGTCCTGCGCAACGACACATCCTGTCCCTTGGACATCAAGTTGACCTGGTCCGGCTACTATCCGGGCAGCGAGATCCGTTGGGAATACTACATCGGCGTCGAGAACGTCTTCGCGAGCCTGTACAGCCCGAGCACGAACAAGGCCTTCGACCCCTTCTCGGGCGACTATCTTTCGGGCTCGGGCCAGGCCGATTTCACGTTAGGCTTCCCGATACCTTCGTTCGGCTATAAATTGAGCTATTGAGGAAAAGCATGGTCAAGCGACAATCGAATGGATTCACCCGCGCCGCCATCGCGGCCTTCGTCGCGCTCGCCCTCGCTTCCTGCGCGAGCTCCCCGGCCCGTGCTTCCTGGAAGACGAAGAGCTCCGTCCTTCCCCGCGGCGTCCTCGTGGAGCTGGGTCCCGAAAGAGACGGGGTCTCGGCCTTCAGGATCCGCGGCGATGAGCTCGAGGGAGCGACCCTCAAGGGCGAGGCGAAGCCCGAGGGGAGAGGATGGACCCTGGACGTCGAGAAGATGGACTGGTTCGAGAACTGGGCCGAGGGCTGGACCGAGGCCTCTTTCGTCGTCGAAGGCAGGCTCGAGCTGCGCCCCGACGGATCTGCCTGGGCATTAGCGGTCGCCGCTCCCCCCAAGATCGAAAACCCGACCTCGGCCTCCATCCGCCTTTATGGCGATTATTTCGAGGGCGACAAGGCTCTCGCCCTCCTCGCTCATCGATGGGATCGCATCCAGGCCGCGGACGAGCTTCTCAGGCAGGAATTTCCCGAGGCCTGGTACGATTATTCCGAGCCCCGCCCGATACGCTTTCCCTGGGACCTCCTCGCCCGCCGCGTCGCGAGCTTCCAGACGGGCGTGCGGGCCTTCCTGTTTCCCGAGATCTACGGCTACCCTAAAGGAAGACAGCCCGCCGACAAGGGCGCCCGCGTCCGCGCCGAGTCCATTTATTGGGACACGAGTTATACGAACGAGCAGTTCCCGGAAAATCTCCGGCCGATCCGGGATTCGGGCACGATGTATCGGGATTTCGAGGAAAGCTCCGGCCTATGGCGGCTCGATTTCTGCTGGGACGCGCTATGGGAAAGCAAAATCGGCGCCGCGGTCTTCGCCGAGGAATAGCCTCGCGTACTATAGGAGATAGCATGTTCAATTACCTGTCCAACATGAGTCCCGTCATCCTCTTCGTCCTCTCCGCCCTGGTCTTCTTCTCGGTAGTCTCCTGGGCCATCATCGTCTATAAGCTGGTCCAGATAAACCGAGTCAGGAAGAACACCAGGGTCTTCCTCGACTTCTTCTGGGAGACGAAGGAATTCTCCCTCGTCAACGTCGAGATCGATCGCTTCAAGGATTGTCCCCTCGCCCTCCTCTTCAAGGAAGGGTATCGCGAGACCGAGCACTTCCTCGCCGCCGGCGCGAGCGAGGGCGAGGGCCAGGCGATCCGGCTCAGCGCCGATTCGAGCGCGATCGAGAACATCACCCGCAGCCTCAGGAAGATCTCGACTCAGGAGACTGACAAGCTCGAGCGGAACATCGGCTTTCTCGCGACGACGGGATCGACGACGCCCTTCATCGGCCTCTTCGGCACGGTATGGGGCATCATGATCGCCTTCCGGAACATCGGCCTCGCCGGCTCGACCTCCCTCGATATCGTCGCGCCGGGCATATCCGAGGCTCTCATCACGACGGCCATCGGGCTCGCGGTCGCCATCCCGGCGGTCATCGGCTACAACTACATCCAGGGCAAGATTAGAAACCAGGTCAGCGAGATCGACAACTTCTCCTACGATTTCCTGAATATCGTCCAGAGAATCTTCAACGCGAAAAAATAGGGGAGGCTTAGATGGACACGGGAAGCCGCAGGGGCTCGGACCGCTCGCCGATATCCCAGATCAACGTTACGCCCCTCGTCGACGTCATGCTGGTCCTCCTCATCATCTTCATGGTGACCGCGTCGGTCGGCCAGCAGGGCATCACGGTCAGCCTGCCCCGAGCCAAATCGCAGGCGCTCGACGTCTCGGAGGAAATCGTCACCGTCACCATAGACAAGTCGCTGCAGGTATACGTCAATTCGAGGCCCGTCGCCTTGGGCGAGCTGAGCGACACGCTCACGAAGGTATACTCGCATCGAAAGAACAAGGCGATCTTCCTGAAGGCGGATAGCAGCGTAGCCTACGGGGATTTCGTCAGGGTGGTGTCCCTCATCAAGGACTCGGGAGTCGAGCAGCTCGGCATGATCACGGAGATGCCCAAGCGATGAGGATGATCGGTCCCGGCTTGAGCCTGCAGGACGGCGGTCTCAAAAGGATCGCGCTGCTCGGATCCTTCGTCTTCCACGCCGCCCTCGCCCTCTCGATCCTCTCCTTCGGCAGCCTGGCCATCCAGAGGCCTCGCGTCGCCCCGAGGTCCATCGACCTCGTCAGCATCCAGGATCTCCTCCCCCCGCCGGCCAAGCCGCCCGAGATTCCCAAGGCGGAAGCCCCCCTTATCGAGGCTCCGAGCCCGATGACGCCCCCGGTCGCCCCGACCGCCGCTCCCGCGGCCGTCCCGGCGCCCTCGACGAATCCCTCGCCCGCCCTGCCCGAGAGCCTTTCGCCCGCGAGCGCCTCGAGCGGCGGCATGACGGCCCCGACTGGCCCCGGGGGCTCGGGCGTCGGGGCCGCGGGTCCGGCGGCCGAACCCGACTACCTGCCTCAGTACAAGATCACCGACGTCCCGGTGATTCCGGTCAAGGACGTGCTCGCCAAGATACGATACCCTCCCCTCGCGGCAAAGCAGGGAATCGAGGCGACGGTCTATCTCGAGCTATTGATCGACGATACCGGCAAGATCCGCAAGATCACCGTGCTCAAGGACCCGGGCTTCGGCTTCGCCGACGCCGCCGTGGGCGCCCTCAGCGACATGACCTGCGTCCCGGCCAAGATGAACGGGCAGGCCGTCGCGGTCCGCTTCCGCTATCCCGTGCGCTTCACGCTGAAGTGAAGGAAGAGCCCGCGGCTCACAATCCTATCGGCCTTCTGTTGTCCGACAGGCGGCGCATCAGGTAGTCGCGATCGAGGCCCAGGTCGGCGACTATCGAGCGCAGCTGCTCGGAGGAGAGGAGGTTCTGCTCCGCGAAGAGATAGGCGAGCTCGCGCTCGGCCAGGCAGGGCAGGCGCAGGGACTCGAGCATGGCGGGGCAGGGCTCGGCGCACTCGAGGTAGCGCGAGCGGAGGCTTATGGCCAGACGCGATTTGTCCGAGCCGCCGGCCACGGCCGCGAGCTCGGCGAGGAGAGGCTTCAGGTCACCGCGCGCGGCTCCTTCCCCGAGGGGCTTGAGCGTGAAGAAGCTGTACTCCTTTCCCGGCAGGTAATGGTGCTCGTCGCAGCGCGTGCAGTAGTTGGGCTCGCGACCGTCCTCCTTGGTCCGATCGCCGCCGATGATGATGAGGGGGTCGAAATAGGGGGCGGGGCATTCCACGCCGTCGACGGTATAGAAGCGGTAGGTGTACAGGGAGTCGGCCAGGCATTCGGGCTCCTCGCAGTAGGCGGTCAGGGGGAAGACGTCCGTCCCTATCTCAAGGAGCAGTCGAGCCGTCTGGTTGAAAATTTCCCTGCGGAAGTTGAGGACGAGGGTCGGACAGACGAAGACGATGCCGCGTCGGCTCGATTCGTCCTTCATGAGGTAGGCGAGCCTTTCGTCGAAGAAGGCAGCCTCGTCGACTATCCAGGTCCCAACCCCGGGATTTTCCGCGAGGAGGCTCTCCAGGGCGAAGGAGTCGCTCGCCTGGCCGATCCTGTCGCCGCAGCGCTCGTATCCGCCGCGGTAGGCCAAAGCGTCGGCCGGGTAGTCCGGGAAGCGCGCGGCATCGAGGCTCGAGCGGACGACGAAGATATCGCGCCTATCCGCGCCGTCGGTGCAGGTGGCTTCCCGCGCGGCGCCCGTCTTGGCCTTGGCGACGAGGCTGTCGCGCCACATGCGCGCGGAGAACTCGGTCTTGCCCGAGCCCATGGGGCCGATGACGAGGATGCGCCGGCCCGGCCTCGAGAAATCGAAGTGGTTCAGGGGATGGTGCACGCGGAGAAGGGGAAATCCGAGGTTTCGAAGGAGGCTCGAGGCTTCGCCTATCGCGTCGTCGGGCAGGCCCGGCATTACTTCGCCAGCACGGCTACGTTGGACCTGATCTTGCGCTCGCCGAAGGCGAGGTACTTGAAGGGGTGGATATCGAGGGCATTCGCGTACCAGCCGTCGATATAGCCCGTGTCGATCACGTTGGCCGCCAGGCTGTGGTATATGGGCAGGACGGCAGCCCCCGCGAGGAGGTGGGTTTCCGCGGCTCCCAGGCCGTTGAGGCGATCGTCGCCGGACTGGAGGGCGGCCGCGCCGAGGAGGCGGTCGAATTCGGGATCGGAGAGTCGCGCGTCGTTGAGGTTCGAATCGGAGGCCCACATCTGGAGGAAGGCGAGCGGATCGGCGAAATCCCCGATCCAGCTCGTCGAGGCAATGGTCCATCCGCCCGCCTCGGCTCCCGAACGGACGGCGTTGAAATAGTCGGCCGAGGGAACGGTCTTGAGCTCCACGTCGAGGTCGGGCAGCTTCTCCCATGCGTCCTTCATGAGACCGGCTACCCGCTTGGCGTCGTCCCCCCCTTCGGGGACGAGGACAGTCAACTTGGACAGGCCGGCGCCATTCTTGTGACCGGCCTTCTCGAGGAGGCGCATCGCCTCGTCCTGGTTCGCGGCCTCGATGCCCCTGGCCGAATGATAATTCGCCAAAGGCAGGACGAGGGTCGTGGCGGGCGCGAGGTACTTGTCCTTCGAGCGTATCTGGTCCCATGGCAGGAGGAGGGCGAGACCGCGCCTGACGTCCGCGTCGTTCCAGGGAGACGTGCCGCAATCGAAGAACCAGTAATGGGTGCTGAACATGAGGCCGACTTGGATCGAGCCCTGCGCCAGGAGGGCCCCGAGGTCCATGGGCCCCGCGAGCCAATGTATGCTCCCGTCGTCGAAGCGCCTGGTGGCGTCCGCGTCGTCGTCGGTGAATATGGCGCGGACGCGCGGGATCTTGACCGAGGCCGCGTCCCAATACTTGTCGTTCTTGACCATCAGCAGGCCCGAGGAATCGAGGGACTTGAAGACGTAGGGCCCGTCCACGGGGAAGGGCAACGCGGCGCGCCAGTCGGTCACGGCGAGCATCGAGGGATGGATGGGCGAGAAAGAGTGGTGGCACAGGAGACGCGTGAAATAGTCGGCCCTGGTCTCCAGCTTCACCTGGAGGATCTTGTCCGAAATTACCGATATCCCGACGGACGCGGGGTCGGCGGTCTTGCCCGTGCGGTAGTCGTGGGCCCCCGCGATGATATCGAAGAACTCCACGTAGTCGGCCTTCGTCTTCGGATCCAGGGCGCGCAGCCATGCGTCCCTGAAGTCCTTGGCCAAGAGGGGCGAGCCGTCGGACCATCGAGCCTCGTCTCGGATATAGAAGGTATAGGTCTTGCCGTCCTCCGAGCGATTGTACGAGCGGCAGGCGGCATTGACGGGGTCGAGGGTGTTGGGGTCGTAGGAGAAGAGCCCTTCGTACGCGGCGGTGAAGATCTGCGCCTCGGCCGAGTAGATGGAGCGATGCGGATCGAACTGCAGGTCGAGAGCGTCGAAGGCGACGACGAACTCCTCGGGCTTGGGCGTCTCGTCGTCGGCCGAAACCGCGACGACGGGGACGGCGACTGCCGGGACGGAGGCCCCCCATGCCAGCGCGACGGCGGCGATCGCCGCCCGTAGCCACGCTTTCCGGCGCGAACCCGATGCAGTCCTTCGTATCCTTGCGTTCATGCGATCTCCTTGATCATGGGGCGGGATCATGTATCCCGAGACGTTTCATCTGCTCGAGCTCTTCGCATTGAGCGACGTATTCGTGCTTCTTCTGATTGGCCTTTATGACGGCGCCCTTGATCGTCGTCATCTCGGCGCGGATGCTCCTGACGCGGGCGAGCGATTCGCCCGTCATCTCCGATTTGAAGTAATCCTCGAGCGCGGCGAGCACCCGCAGGGCCCGCTGAAGCTCCTCGATGTTGCGCTGCAGGAATTTGTAGGCCTGGTCGTCGGTCATCCCGTCGACCCGTCGGGCGGAAGGGCCCCCGCGCTGCGCGAGCGAGGCGAGGAATCTGGCCTTCTTGCCCGTCTCTTCGGAAAAGGCCCCAAAGTCGACGGAATCGATCGCGCAGGCCCTCGTGACCGGGTCGACGAACTTGACTTCGTAGACGAGGCCCTTAGCCTCGGGCGAGAAGAGCTTCCTGATCATGCGACGCAGGCGCGCGCCGAGTCCTTGGTCGGAGGACGAGAGGAGGGCGGAATTCTCCTCGAGCTTGGCGATCGCGTTCTCCAAGGCGAAGGCGGAGGCGGAGAGGGTGCGGACGCCCTCGAGGAGGACTCCCTTATAGGACTTCTCCTTGACGCCGTCCGCTTTCTTCTCCTCTGACACGGCGAAGCGCCGGAGCAGATCCTGCCGCAGGGTCGGGCCGTCCGAGGAGAAATCCTCGAGTATGAGCTCTTCGACGAGCTCGGGATAGAAGGGCCGCTCCGAGGCTACCTCGGCGAATTTTCGCTTGATGATCTTGACCGCTTCCTCGCGCCTTCCAATCGCCAGATCGGCGTCTATGGGGAGGCCGGGCATGACGATCTGGCGGAGCTCGAGCTTGTAGCGCTCTTTATGGTAATCGGTAAGCTCCTTGAGGCAGCCGAAGATGTCCCGGCTCGCCTTGTCGAGCTGGCCCACAGAGTCGGCGATGAGTCCGGCGGAAAGCAGGTCGCTTCCTTTCTTGACCATTCCCGCGATCTCCGCCAGGGCCCTCGTATTGAGCTGGGTCGTCGTCTCGGTGAATTGGGAGAAATTGAAGTAGTTTACGAGGGCGAGAAGGCGCTTGACGCGGCCCATCGTCAAGAAATCGCAGCTGAACTGATAGTAATTGTTGAGGAATTCCAGGTAGGCCTCGAATTGGGAGACCCGTACGCTCATCTGGTCGCTCTTCTCGGACTCGGGGAAGGGACTTTCTGAAGGCGTCTTCACGTCGGAGATCTTGAGTTCGTATTTATAGGGATCGTCGTGGAGAACTCCCTTCTTGTGAAGAAGGGCGCTCAGTCCCACGAAGGAAGCCTGGAAGAGTTTGAACGAATCCCTGAGCTTTGGCAGCTCGACGCGATCGAGCGCATCCCTCCTCGCATCCAGCCGCTCCTCGAGCTGGCGCGAGAAGGCTTGAGAGTCTTCCATAATTTAAAGAGTATCGTTTAAAATACATTCCGAGGCAAGCATGGGAAAGGCAGGCGATTTCCAGCCGGCGGGACTCGTCGTCGGCGTGCTCAGATCTCCGCGAGCAGCCTTCCCGCCCGCGCTCGTGTCGGAGCTCGAAGGACGCCTGGGTCCTGCCGACTTCCTGGGTCCCGACCTCGACTTTCCCTGGAGCGGCTATTACGACGTGGAGATGGGGGGACGGCCCAGGCGCAGCTTCCTCTCATTCGAGCGACTGGTCGATCCCGCCGAGCTCGCCGACATCAAAGCCTGGACGAACGGCCTCGAGCGGTCCTACGCGGCGGAGGGATGCCGCGGCGTCAACCTCGATCCGGGGCTTCTCTCCCTATCCCGTTTCGTTCTCGCCACCACGAAGGACAGACCGCAGCGCATCGCCCTCTCGCGCGGCATCTACGCCGACCTCACTCTGGTCTACGAGGACGGCGATTATCGTCCCCTGCCCTGGACCTATCCCGATTGGGCGAGCGAGGAATATCGCTCCCGTCTCAGGAAGCTGAGGGAAAACCTCAAGATCGAATTGCGATCCCGCCTCAAATAGGCCCGGCCTCATTCGCGCGGGCTTCCCGCGCGCGAAAGAAGCATATGACGCATTCCATCGGGACTCGCCTCGGGGCCTTCATCCTGGTCCACCTGCTCCTGTCCTTCCTCTCCGCGTGCGCTCCGGCCTGCGGCGATCCCGGTCGGCATGAGCTCCTCCTCGCGCTTCCGCCGGCGCCCGCGGCCTGGTCGTGGCTGCCGGACCTCATTATGGAAGTGACATGGAAAAGCGCCGGCGGCGGCCTCCGAACCGCCTTCGCGAAGCCCGGCTCCACGCTGCGCGCCGAGGTGGAAAGAGGACTGCCCCAGGCCATACTCGCCCTCCCCTCCTCTCGAGGGAGAGAGCTCCGGCCGGCGGGGGCCCTCTATCCCGAAGGCCTGGCCGAGGGGCGGGCGGGCGACGACGCCGGGAACTCGCTGGTACTCGATTGGACGGGCGGCTACGCCGCGAGCGTCGCGCTCGCGCTCGCTCGCGCGGGCATCGATCCATGGTGCTACGATCTCTCGCGCCTGGCGCGAGAAGCCTTGGTCCGCTGCTCCGACCCCTGGCTCATTCCCGCGACAGAGGCCGCGCGCAGGCTCTCGGCCCTCGAGTTCAGGCTGGACGCATACGGGGAACCGGCTCGCGGCGCCCTGACCCTGCCCGGAGCCGGACCCTGGGCCCCCGAAAGCCCATTCGAGAATGCGCCGGCATCCTCGACGGTCCTGCTCTCCGAGGGGCTCTGGCGCTTTCTCGATTCCGACGGCGAATTGTTCCTGGCCGTGGACGCGGAGGGCCGCGCCGGCTTCGTCCGGCGCTAGGCTCGAGGGACCGCCTCGAGTCAACCGAGGGGAATTCGCATCCTGAAGGTAGATCCCTCCCCTTCCCAGCTTTCCACCGATACACTGCCGCCATGGGCCATCGCGACGTGGCGAACGATGGCGAGACCGAGGCCGGTGCCGCCCAGCTCCCGCGAGCGCGCCTTGTCCACGCGGTAGAAGCGCTCGAATACCCGGGGCAGGTCCCTCGCGGGAATCCCTATCCCCTGATCCTTGACCTCGATCGCGAGGCAGTCGTCCTCGGACCGCGCGACCACGCTCACTACGGACGCGGGAGGCGAGTACTTCACAGCGTTGTCTATGAGATTCACGAGAGCCTGCTCGAGGAGGCCGGCGTCCACCTTGGCGGAGAGCCCCGCCTCGGACTCGACGAGGACTTTCGTCCCCCGAGCCTCCGCCTTGGGCAGGATTGCCTCGCGGGCCCCCATGAGGACGGGCCCGATCGCGGCTCGCTCGAGCCTGAGCCAGTCGTTCCCGTCCCGCTCCAGGGAGGCGAGGGAAAGAAGGTCGGCGATGAGGGTCTCCATGCGGGCCGCGTTCCTCTCGATGATGCCGAGGAAGCGCGGCGCCTGTTCGGAATCGCGCAACGCGCCTTCGAGGAGACTCTCCGCGAAGCCCTTGACGAGCTGAACGGGCGTCCTGAGCTCGTGCGAGACGTTGGCCACGAAGTCCCGCCGCACGCGCTCGAGCCGCCTCAGCTCCGTGATGTCGTTGAGCACGATGACCAGGCCCCCAGGGCCCTCCGCGGGGGCGCCAAGCGGAGCCGCGAAAGCCTGGAACCAGCGCTCGGTGGGGAGGAACAGGGCTATCTCCCTGGAGCGCCTCTCCCCGGCGGCCAGGGAATCGGCGGCGACGGACTGGAGCTCGCTCGATCGGGTCGCCTCGAGGAGGCTCCTGCCGGCCGGGTCGCCGTCGAGCCCGAAGAGAGCCGCGGCGGCGGGATTGGCTATCGTGACGCGGAGCGAGGAGTCGAGGGCCAGGACGGCCTCCGTCATCGCGTCGAGGATGGCCTCGAGCTCGCGGCTCTGCTTCCTGGCGGCGGATACGCGATTTCCGATCTCCGCCGCCATCGAATCGAGGGTGGATGCCAGGACGCGCATCTCCTCGGGATCGTCGGATCGGACCGCCCTCGCTCCGGCGGTCGCCGAGGCAGCCTCTCCCGAACCGTAGGCTCGAGCCGCCCGCGCCAGGGAGGCGAGCGGCCGGGCGGTCATTCGGCTGAAGGCGGCCGCGGCCGCGAGGGCGGCGGCGGCGAAGACGAGGGCCGCCGCGACGAAGGCCCAGAGCGAGGGCGCGAGGGCGCGCCTGAGGCTCGGCTCGCGCAGGGCGAGCCTGAGGACGCCTACCGTCTTCGCGGCGGCGCCGCCCGCGAGGAATATCGGCGCCGCCGCGTATAAAAGATCGTCGCCCACCGTGGCCGAAGTCCGTCGGGACAGGGCCGCGACGCCCGCCAGGGCCTTTGCGACCTCGGGCCTGCCGGAGTGATTCTCCATCGTCGCCGGCGAGGCCTCGCTGTCGGCGAGGACCTTGCCGTCCGGCAGGATCAGCGTCAGGCGAAAGCCGCTCGATGTCCCGGTCGCCGCGCAGATGCGCTCCGCCTCGGCCGGGTCGGACAGCGCGGCGACCGGGAAGGTCGCCGCCACGGCCTTCGCCGCCTGCAGGAGCGCGCTCGAGCTCGCGTCCGCGTAGGCGCTGCCCATCACTCCGACGCCTACGAAGGCGAAGACGGCGGCCGCGACGAGGACGGCGGCCGCGAGGAGCGCGAGACTGCGCCTGAAAAGGCTCGACGCCATGGCCGTCAATCCCTCATCCGGTAGCCCACGCCCCGCACCGTCTCGATCTCGTCGCCGTAGTCGCCGAGCTTGC